>JBJMMA010000026.1:0-21344 GCA_045805065.1 Bdellovibrionia bacterium
AAACCATCTGGAGTCAAAATCTGGCTCAAGCCTTGAAGAAGTCTTTCTCTCAGCCAGGCAGAATTTCTCCAACCGCGGCCTTTTTGTAAACCGAGGCACAAAGGGACCCTGGGACTTTCTAAAGGCCATGAATTACTTCAATGATCTTCCGGAAATCTCATCCAGCGAACAAGAGCGCCTCCGGCAGATCTGGGATCATTTGTTTTTTACAAATCATGTACAAGACTGGACGCAGACTTATTCGCATCTGGCTTGTTCCAAAGAACATGAGATCCCCGCTGAAATCAGAAGATCAGTGGACCTGACCGTGAAGTCTGCCTTTGGCGATGATTCCTTCGTGTATGACCGCTTCCAGGCTCTTCGTTCCAAGAGATCTCAATGGCTCGATGAGATGGCACACATTGACTCTGAGGTTCATGGATCCAACCTCGTTTCCATCGAGGATCTCGAAGCCAGGCAGAACCGCCGTGAGGCCATTGTTCAAGAGCTTGCCAAAACGGAAGACGAGTACCAACAGCTCTTAGGAAAGGTCATGCTGGTTGAGCGAAAGCTTTATACTGAGATGTACCGCGACCTTCAAAAGAGCGGACTCCCCGGCAATCCTTGCCGAGAATTTAAGTTCTAACTCTTATTTCACGCGCCCAACAAACGCGACATCGCCATTCTGTGGATCAGTGACAAGCCCAACAGGCACAACCGAGACAAGCTCGTTCCGTGAGTTCTCGACTTCAGGCACAAACACACGCAGATAGTTTGATGTGTATCCAGCCTGCCAGCGCTCAACGCCTTCAAACTTCGCTAAAAGCTCAGAGGACATTCCTTCAGGACCACGTCCCGCGCGCTCAAGAAGAATTCCATCGAGCGAACCGCCGGTTGCACTCAAAGTCTCAAGCACTTTCTCGTGATGCGTGCGCATGCGAGCAAGGCTCAGCTCATTGAGTTTTCTTGCGCGCTTCACTCTTTCATCCTGACGAACCGATCCCGGAAGACGCGTCGCAGGCGTTCCTTCGCGCTCGCTGTAGGGGAAAACATGAAGTCTTGTCCAAGGAAGAGCGCTTAAGGCCTCATAACCCCATTCAAATTCAGATTCACTCTCACCTGGAAATCCCGTGATCACGTCCATCCCAACAAACACGCCGCCCACAGGCGCGCGAAGGGCGGCAATTTTCTTCAGGCATGACTCCACTTGTTCAAAGCCATAGCGGCGCTTCATCAGACGCAGCACGCGTGAGTGCGGGCTCTGAAGCGAGACATGGAAATGCGGACAAAAGCGCGGCTCGCGCGCCATGAGATCCAGGATCTGATCCGTGATTTCTGTCGGATCCAAAGAGCTTACGCGCAGACGCTCAAGAGAAGTCTCCTGGAGAATCATCTGAAAGAGCTCGCCATGTTGCGCGGTCTCGGCCCAGTCGGATCCGTAATCACCGATATTGGTTCCTGTGATCACAATCTCGCGGATGCCTTCCGAGATGAGCTTACGAACCTGCTCAATGACTTCACGCGGACGCAAAGAACGCGCAGGACCCCGTCCGTAAGGGATGATGCAATAGGTGCAAAACGAGTTGCAGCCTTCTTGAATCTTTAAGAAAGCGCGAGTCTTGCCCGAGTGACCATCCAGATGCGTCGGCGGCACATGGAAGGCTTCGCCCCCTGCAGGCCATTCGCGATCCATAGGATGCTTGGAGAGAATCTCCTCATAGCCTTGAGCCGCACCCAGAACCTCGCCCTTGCTTGGGGGGTCTTGCGATGCCGTTTGAGCAATCTTATCGAGGATGATTTCAACAAGCTTTGGCTTATCGCGATTTCCAATGACGTAATGAATTCCCTTGGATGCCGTCAGACGCTCAGGATCCACTTCAGCAGCGCATCCAGTGACCACCACGCGCGCATTGGGATTATCGCGTGCAAGCTTTGCTGCCATCTTGCGGCTCTGGCGGTCTGCCTCATCCGTCACGGTGCAGCTATTGACGACGCAAAGAACTGAAGAGTCCTGAGAAGCAGGGGACGCAAGTGCGCCTGCAGGCAGAGGTTTCCAACCCCTCTTTTGCAACTCAGCTTCAATGAGCTGGCTGTCATAGAAGTTCGCTTTGCAGCCTAAGGTTTTCAGGACGTAGTATGAATCCATCCCCCCCCCAATACCTCGTTCTCCTGGTAAAAGACAATCGCTTGTCCGGGAAAAAGGGGGCCCTGGCGCTCATCAAATTCAACATGCGCCGTCTGGTTTTCAAAAAAGGTCAATCGGCAGGCTACCGGAGCTTTTTCAGGCAAAATGCGCCCGAAACAGCGCAAGCCCTTGAGCTGATGAAGCGCTTTAAGCCAATGAGTTCCAAATATTACACATTCTTTCTTAAGAAGCTGCTCAGGGGTCCCCAGCATCATCCCATGATTAGGAAGATCAAGTCCCACAACTATAAGCCCTTCTGTACTTACCGCCGTAACCTCAGGCTCCACACGCGCTCCCAGCTGGTAGCGGTGGAGTCCGCGATGCTCACCGATCACTTGATCATTGCCCGTCTTCATCACGCCCTGAGGCCTGAGTGCAGGAGCAAGGCGGCTCTCCACATAAGGAGCAGTGGCTGAAATATTCGAAAAGCAGATGGCCTGGGAGTTTGAGAGCACGTCCGAAAAGCCGTACTCGGCTCCAAGCTTACTGACCATGTTTCGTGGGAAATTTCCCAATGGAAGCAGGAGCTTTGAAAGATTTTCTTGAGACAGAGTGAAGAGAAACGGGCTTTGATCGCGACTCGAATCACCGGCCTGAAGAAGCTGATAACTTCCCGTTCTTGGATCATGAAAGACTTGAGCCCCATGCCCTGTTGCTACTTTATCGCAACGAAGCTCAGCAGCTTTCGCAAACAGACTTCCAAGCTTCACTTCGCGATTGCAGGGCACGCAAGGATTGGGCGAGTGCCCCAGGGAGCGCTCATGAACCAAGTAATCCAGAACTTTCGCCTGATAGAGCGCTGAGATGTCCGCAACGTGAAACTCAATTCCCAGCGATGCCGCGGCTTTTTCAGCATGAGATTTCGCGTTTCCACTGGAGCAATGATTCTCAGTTGCGGAAAGCGCTCCTGGAACCTGAGTCTCAAGATACATTCCCACAACGTCATGGCCTTGGGTTTTCAAAAGGGCCGCGGTCACGGCACTATGAATCCCACCGCTGAGTCCCACTAAAACGCGCATCCGCTCGTTTTGCGATTCATGCTTTTGAGGAGAATAAGATCTGGGTCCTTGGGTCATGACTCTCTTTTAATTGGATTTTCTAAGTCTCTGCACACTGGCAGAGAGCGCTTCGATAAATCGATTCTGGGTCTCTTCAGATATTTCATCACAAAGCGAGACACGAATCGAGGCCGAAGCGGACCCCTTGGAATGCCCCATCGCCATGAGCACATGGGAAGGTTCATCGACGCCACTGGAGCATGCAGACCCGGAGCTTACGGCAAAGCCAGCCAGGTCCAGAGCAGGCACGAGTCCTGAGCGGTTAATCCCTTCAAAGCTCAAGCTCAATGTATTGGCAACTCTCGGAGCTCCAGCGCCGTTGACTTTGACTTCAGAGATTCTACCGAGAATCTCTTTTTCAAGCCTTTCACGAACGGGTCTTACGCGCGAGTCCCATGGAGCGGGCTTGAGTCGCATCGATGCCTCACCCAGCGAAATAATTCCCGCAAGATTCTCCGTTCCGCCACGTCGCAGGCTTTCTTGGGTACCTAAAATAACGGGAGAGAGCGCTCCATCAAAATGGAGTGGCGCTTTTGCCTTCCAAAGAACGCCCGTACCTGAGAGCGCGCCGATCTTATGGCCCGAAAAACTGACGAACGCGGCGCCAAGCTTTGGAAGATCCAGTTCAAGCTTTCCCCAAGCCTGTGCACCATCCAGATGCAGCGGGATCTTTGCTTGAGCGGCTTTTTCAGAAAGCTTTTCAACATTACTGATCACGCCCGTCTCGTTGTTCACCCAGATTGCGCTGACAAGTCGCGTAGCTGGAGTAACAAGCTCAGACAATGCTTGAGCATCCGGTGCGCCGTTTGAGTCAATCGGAAGAAAACTCACGCTCCCCCCACGCTCTTTGGTCCAATCGATCATGCGCAAAGTGGCGTCATGCTCAACCGGGGTCGTGATCCAATGGGGCTTCTCTCCGCGATGAAACGCGGGCTCAAGAACGGAACGAATCGCAAGCTGCGAGGCCTCGGTTCCGGACGATGTGAATGTGATTTGATCGGATGAAGAAGATACTCCGAACGAGCGCGCGACGTTCTCGCGCGCGTCGTTCAGAAGCTTTTTTGCCTCTCGGCCAAAAGCGTGAATACTGGATGGGTTTGGGAGCAATTCGCTCGAAAGCGCTCGCAAGAGCGCCTCCCGGACCTCAGGCCCTAGAGGCGCTCCCGCGTTCGCATCAAGATAGGTCGCGAACCTTGGTGACATTCGCTTGGGATGCAGGGATCTGGAAGCCGCTCATATCGAGCGCAGCGCCAGCGGCCTTCGGAAGTTCCTGAGTGCCGCGAGCCTTGCGGATGAGATCTCCCACGGAAGTCGTGGTGAGATACTCTTGCATGATGAGGCCCAGATTTTCGAAATAGGTCTTGGTCAGAACAAACTCAACGGTGTCGCTCTTCACATCGCCAGTTCCGATCAGATCGCGAGCTGGGTTGATGTTTTCGCCGACGCTGGTGAGGACATCCTTTACGGAGATCTCATCCATCGAACGGGACAGAACATAGCCGCCGCCTGGTCCGCGGACGCTCTTCACGACTGCGCCCTTGCGCAAGCGACGGAAGAGTTGCTCCAAGTAATGCAGAGAAATCTTTTGACGCTCTGAAATTTCCTGAAGTCGAACAGGGCGACCGTTCGAATTGAAAGTCAGATCCAAAATTGCACGAACGGCGTACCGTCCTTTAGAAGTTAAACGCATAGTTTCTCCCTTTCCCTCTCACAAATCCTAGATAGGGCGTATCATGCCGGATTGGGGGTGTCAACTAATTGGACACCCTTTATTTAACTTTTTTAGTAGGTCTTTGTTAAGCCGCTGAAGCTCTATAGGTAAAGCGCCGAGAAGAATATTGAACGAGGAATAACCTATGGTGACCCCGCCTTCTGGAAACAGAAATGATCAACCAAATTCTCCTTTTACCCTCGATAACTTAGGGGGTGATCCGGTTGAAATGCCAAGCGTTACAAAGCTTCTCAACCGCAAGAAACTGGGGTTGGTTTCCAGTCCTGAAACTAAAACGATTTCAAGACCCCGCTCCGTTTCTACAGCTAGAGCAATCCCAGGACAGCCTCAGATTCAGAAAGTGCAGCCTCGTAAAGCACGCGCTAAGACCCCTAAAATCGCCTATTGGACACAAGAATCCTTGGCTGCGGCGGATGATACCTTCCAAAAGGCAGTTCACTACCTGACTCAAAAAGGTGCGCGCCAGGCGCTTCTTCTTACTCCTCATGATCCCGTCTCTCACAAGCAAAGCAATGCTCGTTTTGATGCGCTTTGTGCGTACATGACGGAAGACAAGGAAGAGCTTTGGAGTGGTCTCTCTCTTTCTCCATCTTTGATTCCAGATATCTGGGAAAAACTTTTCACTCAAGGCATCTACGAAATCGTTCCCAATCTTTCGCAAAAGCATGAGGACGAATCAGCCGCATTTTTGATGCGAGCGTTTGGCCTGAAGGCTACCGAGTTTTTCGTGATTATCCGCTGTGGATCGCCCAACGCTTGCACTGGGCTTCTGGCTTTGGTGTCGCCTTTCAGTCTGACCAGGGAAATTGCAGCTGCTTTCAGCGCTCCGAAGAGCGTCGGTCGGGCCGCGTGATTTTGATATCCCGAAGGTCTGAGCTCTCGTCTGAAATCGTAAGCTCCACTTTCCAATTCTGACCGGATTTGAGCACCTGCCGCTCAAACTCAGGCCACATCGAAGTCCATTCGCTCAAGACGATCTTTTGCGAGTCCCAGTAATAGTCGGGAATCCCGCGCTCATCGATCTCCTCTTCGGATCGAATCCGGTAAAGATCCACATGCACGACACCTCGAATGCTCCGAGCGTTTGCGGACAATGCATACTCATGCGCAATGGCAAACGTGGGACTTCCCTCGGGGGGCTGCTCCACGCCTAAGGCTAATAGCAGGTGCCGGGAGAAGGTTGTCTTCCCCGCCCCCATCTGCCCCTCCAAGAGCACGCGATCGCCCACTGAGAGCTCCTGGGCCAAGCTCTTGGCAAGCCCAGGCAGGTCCTGTTCAGAGCAGCCGCGCTCTTCCTTCCATACTAAGGACGGTTTGAGGTTGCGGGACGTTGGTGACGCCTGTGACGCCCGAGGCGACTGCGGTTGGGCTTTGCGGGTGGGCTTTGATTTCTTTGAAGGCATTGCTGATGTTCTCGATAATATCGGCCGCAGTCATGCTGCGATGACCAAACTGTTGAGCTGCAAAATCTCCAGCGACGCTGTGAAGATAAATTCCAAGAAGTGTCGCCTGGAAGGCATCCATTTTCTGACCTAAGAGGCCCCCGATCATACCTGAGAGCACGTCGCCGCTTCCAGCAGTTGCCATTCCATCGTTTGGATAATGGTTGAGGTACAAGACATCATCCGGCGAAGTGACAAGCGTTGCAGCGCCCTTGAGAAGCACGATCGCATGAGTCATGGAGACCGCATCGCGCACGGCTTTCACGGGATCAGAGACTACGACTTCGTTTGAAACGCCCAGGAGCCTTGCCATCTCGCCTGGATGAGGCGTGAGAACCGTTGGGGCGCGCCGTGCGGCCAGCATTTCGTGAAGCTTATGCGTGGAAATGATATTGAGCGCGTCGGCATCAATGACCATAGGGCCTTGGTAAATGCTCAAGATCTCTTCGATGACTTGCTGACCTTCAGGGCGCGTTCCAAGACCTGGGCCCACAACGATGCTCGAATAGGTGTTGAGATTCTTCTTATAGAACTCGTAATCAGGCCCCGAGGTCTTCAGAGGCACAGCCATGGTCTCGCTTGGAAGCTTGATCATGAGCGGCTCAAAGCCATCTTCCCAGCTTGCGACCGTGACGAGGCCTGTGCCGATCTTATGGCACGCGCGCGCAGCCATGGTGATTGCGCCAATGCGTCCTGGCGTTCCGCCGACAAGAAGGGTGTGTCCAAAGGAATTCTTGTGGCCGTAAAGATCGCGCTCCGTGAGAAGTCTTCCCATCGGGCCCTTGCGGAGAAGATATTTATCGCCTTCGTGTTTAAATTTTGGAGGCAGCGAAATATCGACGTTAAAGAGCTCCCCGCGGCGCGCAGCCCCTGGAGGCAGAAAATGACCCAGTTTTGGAAAACCAAACGAGATCGTCAGATGCGCATGAATGGATGCTCCCACGACGGCGCCTGTATCGCCATTCACGCCGCTTGGAATATCAAGCGCGATGACTTCCTGCGCGCCCGAGCCATTGATCATTTCAACGACGTCGTAATAAATGCCTTCCAAGCCCCCGCGAAGTCCGGTTCCGATGATTCCATCGACAACCGTGAAGGGGCCGGGTGAGCTTTGAAAAAAGGATTGAAGATCGGCTGGATTTTCAATGAGGTTCAGGCGCGCTTTCATCGCCTTTAAAATCTGAAAATTCTTCAGTGATGCGCCTTTATAGCCTGATTCTTCCTGAAGATGGAAAATACGAACCTTGCGATCCAGGCAGAGAAGGCGGCGCGCGACAACGAACGCATCGCCTGCGTTATTACCTTTACCGGCAAACACCAGGATCTCCGTCGTGCGCCCGGCATGAGGATATTTCTCGGCAATGATTTGAGCGGCAGCGCGTCCTGCGTTCTCCATCAAAACCGCAGCATCCAGCAGGTACTCCTGCTCAGCCACGCGATCAAGCTCGCGCATCTCACTACTGGTGCAAATCCGCATGGTGTCCCGTGTTTTTTCTTTCATTGGATCGATCCTTTTATCTTTTTAAGGAGCTCGAATACTGGAAATCATCTCGCGAACGGCCTGGGTCATTCCCACGATGGCTGCGCGACAAACAATGGCGTGACCGATATTGTATTCCTCGATCAGTGGAATGCGCTTTCCGTCCAGCGCCGTCTCAAGAGCAGCGGCTGGGCGCACGTTCTCATAATCAAAGCCATGGCCCGCGTGAGCCCTGAGCCCAAGCTTTCTTGCCATGAGGGCAGCTTTTTCAATTCTCTCAAGCTCGCTCTTTGCTTTCTTGGCAGCTCTTTGACCGGATTTCTCCTGAGTCGCGATACAATAGCGTCCCGTATGAAGCTCAACCGCATCCGCACCGAGCTCATGAGAAAGCTTGACGGCCTGAACCGAGGGTTCGATGAAGAGGCTTACTTTGATGCCTGCGCGCTTGAGCTTTTCGATCGCGCCCCCCACCCGCTTTTTGTTTTTAGCGAGATCCAGGCCCCCTTCGGTGGTCACTTCCTGGCGCTTCTCAGGAACCAGACAACTCCAATCCGGGCGGACGCGGCTTGCGATCTTCACCATCTCTTCTGTTGCGCCCATCTCAAGATTGAGCGGGATCTTGAGCTCTGCTCTCAAGATCTTTACGTCCGCATCCTGAATATGGCGGCGATCTTCACGAAGATGCACCGTGATCTGATCTCCCCCGGCCTCCTCCACGCAACGCGCGGCCTCCAGCAGATCCGGATAAGGCGTTCCGCGAAGCTGTCTCAGAGTTGCGACATGATCGATGTTTACGCCTAGCAGAGGAAGCATGAGTTTAAGTTCCTATCGTTTATCCCAGAATGCGTTGAATGTTGCTTGCAATGTCTTGCGAAAGCTTCGTGATGACGTCGAGATTTTCGCCCTCAACCATCACGCGAGCCAGAGGCTCAGTGCCCGAGTAGCGAACAAAGACGCGACCCTTGTTCTTGAGGCTTTCTTCGGCAGCGCGAATCGCCTTTTGAATGCTCTCATGTTGCTCGAGTGGCTCCTTGCGAGACACGCGAACATCGTTGCGAACTTGTGGAAAGAGTTTGATCTGCTTTTTAAGCTCAGAGAGCGGCTTTCCGGTTCTGCGCATGGCTTCGAGCACCTTGAGCGCTGCAACAATTCCATCACCCGTCGTCGATTGATCGAGAAACACAACGTGACCGGATTGCTCGCCACCTAAATTGAAGCCATTCTTTCTCATCGTGTCGACCACGTAGCGATCGCCCACTTGTGCGCGAACCATGGAGATCCCGCGCTCTTTCAAAGTCATCTCCAGGCCGATATTGGACATAGGCGTTGTGACAACCGTGTTCTTGAGAAGATTTCCTTCTGAAGCCATTTGAAGCGCGCAAAGGCCGATGATCTGATCTCCATCGACAATCTCGCCGTTCTCGTCAGACAAGATGCAGCGGTCACCATCGCCATCGAGCGAGATCCCGATATCTGCACGATAATGAGCGGTTTCACCCGCAATTTCTTCAGGGTGAAGCGCGCCGCACTTATCGTTGATATTCAGCCCGTTAGGGCTGACCCCGCGCCGGATGACTTCAGCTCCAAGCTCCTCGAACACAAGAGGCGCCACTTTGTAAGCCGCACCATTAGCGCAATCCAGCGCAATACGGACGCCCAAGAGATCCATGTCCTTAGGAAAAAGAGCCTTCAAAAAGACCAAATAGCGCCCATGAACGTCATCAATACGGAATGCTTTACCAACAAGATCGCCAGTAGGACGGATCTTATTAATTTCTTGAGTCGTAACGAGACGCTCAATCTCACGCTCAAGCTCGTCGGGAAGCTTATAGCCATCGGCTGAGAAAATCTTGATTCCGTTGTCTTGAAACGGATTGTGAGATGCGGAGATCATGATTCCGGCATCAGCACGCATGCTTTGCGTAACAAACGCCACACCCGGCGTTGGCAGCGGGCCGATCAGAACAACGTCTGCTCCCATAGAGCAAATGCCTGAGGCGATCGCGTTTTCAATCATATAGCCCGAGATACGCGTGTCTTTTCCAACAACAATTCGCGCCCGGCGAATCTGCTTGCTGGATTCCAGGGGCTTCAGACCAATGGGGAGCGAGCTCTTGGCGTTAATGAGCGGCGATTGCTGAAGCACATGCGCAACAGCCCGACCAACGGCCATCGCCACTTCGCCCGTCATTGGCCATTCATTGGCCATTCCTCTAATTCCATCGGTTCCAACTAGCTTCATAACTTCTCTCTTAATAAAGAGTGACGCCCACTTTTTCGGGGATCACTTTCACCAGTCCCACATCGTCCGGAAGAGTGACTTTCACTGGTTCCACGTAATGACCTTTGGGCTTCCCGCTCAGATCAATGACCGCATAGACGCGATCCTTATCCAGGGCCTTCAAGCTTTTTGAATCCGCCCTCACGAGCACCGTCACGGTTCTCTCGTCTAAGCGGACTTTATAGGAAGACAGAACGCGAATGTCCACGTTCTTGATTCTAAAATTAGGTGCAAGCGGTTGAATCTCGATAGCAATTTTTGGAAGCGGCCCATCGAGCTGAACGTTCTGACGCTGAACATCGAGACCTACATCCCGCTCAACCGATTGATGCATTCCGGAGACGTCAAAAGGAAGAGTGTTCACTTCCGTGACAGCATCCACGCGGCTTTCAGCGCCTTTGATGCGAACGGTAGGCGGCTTCACTTCCGCTTTCACAATGCGGTAACCTTCCGGCGGCATTCCCTGAAGCGTTGGACGCACAGGCACTTCGCGGCGTTTCACGTACTCAAGCTTGATGAGGATGGCTGTAGGATTGACCGAGAGAACTTTCACGCCGATGGGTACGCGAATATTGTCTGAAAAGAAACGATAGGTCACCAGGCCTGGCTTTGCGCCGGCCAAGTTCACGCGAATCGGATCTTCTCTGCGATCCAAGATGGCGCGCAAGAATGCTTTTGGCCCCGAGAGTCTGAACGCGATGCGATCCGGGATTTCGTTGGATGGAACAATGTCCGCGGGCGTGATGACTTCGAGCGGGATTTCTTTTGTGACTTCGACGTTTCGCGATCCCAAAACGACAATCCAAAGCACAATGGCAACGCCTACGGAAATCAGTTTAGTTCCGATGTTCTGAGTAAAGAAACTCCAGATGTAGGAAAAAAGCTGCTCTAGCATCGTCTAACTCGCACCCCGGCCGTTATGACTTCCGCCACGCGCGGCGCCACGCTGATTGAGCCAGTTTCTGAGCTTTCTTGGCAGCCCGCTCTGGCTTCGTGAAATATCCAAAAGCGCAGAGAGGCTTTGACGAATCTCCTGCTCAGAGAGATTGGTCGTGATCTTGCCGTTCTTAACAAGATGGGCTTCACCGGCTTCTTCCGACACGAGCACAACGATTGCGTCGGAGTCTTCCGTGATCCCAAGAGCTGCGCGATGGCGCGTGCCGTAGCGCTTATCAATGTTTGGATCTTTGGAGAGTGGCAAAAAGCAGCCCGCGGCTTCAATGCGGCCTTCGCGAATGATGACCGCACCATCGTGAATGGGGCTTGAGGGAACGAAGATCGCGTACAAGAGCTCGGCTTTGACTTTCGATTCCAGGCGAGAGCCCGTATCGATGAAATTCTTCAGGCCCGTCTCACGCTCAATGACAAAGAGGGCGCCGATTCGCTCGTTCGCGAGGCGCGTTGCCGCGCGCGCGATTTCATCGACCATCTCACGCTCTTCTTCGGCTGAGGCTGATGAGAAGAACGGGTTTTTGCCCACATGCGTGAGCGCGCGTCTCAAGTCATCTTGAAACAGCACGATCACGATGAGGATCAGATAATCAAAGAAATACGACAGGAGCCAATGTGTCGTGAAAAGCTCAAGCGTTGAGGACAGGAAAAAGCCAATCCCAAGAATACCGAGTCCAGTCAGCATCTGCATCGCGCGCGTACCGCGGATGAGAAGCAGGATTCGGTAGACGATGAACGCCACGATGCCCACGTCGAGCAGGTCGATCAACCGAAGGCTCGATTGGAGATTACGGATTAGATCTCCCACGTTGGCTTTACGGGCGTGGCTTGGCTCTTAAGTCACGCCTGTTTCGCAGACTTCACGAACTCAGGCGGGCATTGGAGCGGGCGCGGCCCCTCCTCCTGTTCCAGAATCAGTGCGTCCAGCTGGCGCAGTCGCCGGAGCTGAGGCATTCGGTGTATTCCCGGTCGAATCGACCACTGCGGGAACCGGGCGCTCAATCTTGAGGCCCTGACAGATGCGCTCGACTTCTTCGCCATCAATGGTTTCGTACTCAAGAAGAGCCTGAGCCAGATTATGGAGAATCTGGATCTTGGTCTCAAGGATCTCGCGGGCGCGACGGTAATTGCGCTCGACGATGTCGCGAACTTCACGATCAATCGTTTGCGCGGTCTGCTCGGAGTAATCTCTTGCCTGACCGATATCGCGACCCAGGAAGATCTCTTGCTCTTTCTTACCGAAAGTCAAAGGTCCCAAAACATCGCTCATGCCCCATTCGCAAACCATGCGGCGTGCGAGATCGGTAGCGCGCTCGATATCGTTTCCTGCGCCCGTCGTCTTTTGATTGAGAACAAGTTCTTCAGCCAAACGTCCACCCATGAGGAACGCGATATTGTTCTCGGCCTTGTCGCGCGAGAGCGAGATGCGATCTTCGGATGGCAGAGTCATCGTCACACCCAGCGCCATTCCGCGCGGGATGATCGTGACTTTATGAATTGGATCCGTGCCCGGCATGAACTTACCGACCAGCGTGTGACCTGCTTCGTGATAAGCAGTCGTGCGCTTTTCGGTATCCGTAAGAACCATGCTCTTACGTTCAACGCCCATGAGGACCTTGTCTTTGGCGTGCTCAAAGTCAGCCATTTCAAGGAACTTCTTATTGGTACGTGCCGCAAGAAGGGCCGCTTCGTTGACCAGGTTCTCAAGATCAGCACCCGAGAAACCAGGAGTTCCACGAGCGATGACTTGCAAGTTCACGTTCGCAGCCATTGGGGTCTTGCGAGTGTGAACTTTAAGGATTGCTTCACGTCCCTTGACGTCTGGAGCAGAAACCATCACGCGACGGTCAAAGCGACCTGGACGAAGAAGAGCAGGATCAAGAACGTCTGGACGGTTAGTCGCAGCAATCATGATCACGCCTTCATTGGATTCGAAGCCATCCATCTCAACGAGAAGTTGGTTCAAAGTCTGTTCGCGCTCATCATGTCCACCACCGAGGCCGGCGCCGCGATGACGGCCGACGGCATCGATTTCGTCGATGAAGATGATGCATGGAGCGTGTTTCTTGCCTTGCTCGAAAAGATCGCGAACGCGGGATGCACCCACGCCGACGAACATTTCAACGAAGTCAGATCCGGAGATCGAAAAGAATGGAACGCCTGCTTCGCCTGCGATGGCGCGAGCGAGCAAGGTCTTACCGGTGCCTGGAGGGCCCATGAGGAGCACGCCCTTAGGAATGCGTCCGCCCAGACGGGTAAACTTCTTTGGATCTTTCAAGAATGCGATGATCTCTTCGAGTTCATTTTTCGCTTCTTCAGCGCCTGCAACATCCTTGAACGTCACGCGGTTTTGATTCTCAGTGAGAAGGCGCGCTTTGCTCTTTCCAAAGGACATGGCCTTGCCACCGCCCACTTGGATCTGGCGCATAAACAAAAAGAAGAAAACAAAGAGAAGCAACATCGGGAACCACGAGATCAGCACTTGCTGCCAGATCGGAGTTTTCTCCGCCTTTTCGTAGTTAGGAATGATGTTGTTCTTTTCGAGAATCTCGAAAACCTTCGGGTTGGCGGTGTCGCCATTGGCCTCAAAGTATTTACGTCCATCCGGACCGGCTTCTTTAAAGGTACCGGTGATCAAGTCATCCGACTTGAACGTGACTTCGGCAACTTTTCCGTCCTTCACGTACGAGATGAACTGGCTAAACGAAATGTCCTTGCGATTGCGACTGCCTGGATCGAAAACCTTGAAAAGGCTAGCGAACAAAAGAATCAGAACAAGCCACAGAGCAACGGTTTTATGTGATGGTTTCATGTATGGAAAACCCAACCCTCTCCACGAACAAGCCTAGCATGATCGTTTTAAAAAAAGCAATTTGGTGAAGCCTGAGGCAAACTATTTTTCTTTGCCATTTCCCCGGCTTACCGACTGTATTTTTCGCTCCAGCGTCCAGCGCTCTGTCGCTCGCTGCGGCGCATCTCTTTTTCGGTCCATTTTTGATTCAATGTGTCGAGTAAGCTTCCATCCTCCTGGAAGATCGATCTCGCTTTGTTGATTCAGGATCGCTTCCAGGTGTGGCCTTCGTCCTCGAATGCCAGCGGCCTGAAACAAAATCTCGGGTCCTACTTCACTCTGACCGAATTCGTCAGCTACCCCAGAACCCTGACCCGGAGCCCGAAGAGGAGCTTGAACAGAAGCTTGAGCCGCAAGGCCCAGCTTCACCAGATGTTCCATGGCCTTTGGAAAAATCTTCTCTACCGTGGGCACAAGTTCTGATCTGATTCTCGCTCTTAAGAATCTGGGATCTAAATTGCTTTCGTCAATTCGGTACTTTTGTTTCTCTTCTTTTAAATATTTTAAGAGCGTCGATTTTCTTTGAGTGAGAAACGGTCTGAGTTCTACTCCATGCCGCACCGCAATGCCGCCGCCGTGGGTTTGCGAAGCTCCCGTGAAAAGTCTCCAAAGCAAGGTTTCGGCAAGATCATCGGCTTGATGAGCGGTCAGGACGATCGCTTCATGCTTCTCAGCGGCCTCCTTAAAGAAAGCCTTTCGGGCGTCGCGGGCGACTTCTTCCCAGGACCTGCCTTGGTAGGTTTCATTGATGGCAGGCGCCTTGAGCTTCTTGATTTCAAGCGGAACATCCCAGCGCTTGGCAAAGGCCTTCACAAAGCGAGCGTCCTCGACTGACTTTTCCCGCCAGCCATGGTCCACATGAAGCAGCCTGATCCCCCCCTTGGGTGCGATCCTCCTGCCGTACTTTATAAGGAGGTGCGCGAGCGCGACTGAGTCCGGGCCGCCCGACAATCCGATAAGGATATGCGAAGTAATAGGGAGTTCAATGTTCTGCCTTTTAAGGAAGCCAATGACATCCCGGATTAATCGCCCGCCGACTTCGCCTGGCCGTGGATATGCGCTTTTTTGGAGCATTAAGGTAAACGAGATTAACTCTGCCGCTTTAAGAAACGCAATCAAGATTAGAAATCAGTCGCCTGACCTCTTGACCATGAGATTAGTTCAGTCTATTAGTCTAACTCTCGCAAACGTGTCAGGGTAGCTCAGTTGGTTAGAGCACCGCATTCATAACGCGGGGGTCGGGAGTTCAAATCTCCCCCTTGACACCATTTTTTCACTTTAAGTTCTTCGAGCTCTTCTCCTTAAAGCAATTCTATTATCTTGCGATCTTAATTCCCACGTTTAGACTTCTGTTGTTCAGAACTCGGTGGGGAGATCGAAATGAGACTCGGAAAACTTTGGATCGTAGTTGGAGTGCTCTTTACTTGCCCCTATGGGTTTGCAGAAGCACCTCCTAGCTGCATAAACGCTCAGCCGGCCGGGCCCTTCACTGGCGGGAAGTTTATCCCCGCAACCACGTCGAGGCTCGTATTCCGCCTTGCCGAGTCGAAGGTTTTCGAGGATGGAAGCCTGAACTTCGACGCGAACGTTTACGAGACTGGAACAATCGAAAATCAAGGGAGCAAACTTTCCACCCTTACTGCTGTAGTCAGCGTGGACGAGCAAATGGCAGGAGGGGAGACAGCGTACATGGCGGTTCGATACGCCGCAAAGAATGGATCTGTTTTACATCTGACCCCTCTTGATTTTCAGGTTCCCGAAGGGCCGGTCTACACAGCATTTTTCAAAAGCATCGAGAAGAAATTAGAAACAATCTACAAAGCACCCACTACCCTCAGTTCTGCTCCTATCAGTGGACTCAGTCTGCCAAAATGTAAGCTCCGCACGCCCCATGAGACCTGGATCCTTCAGGCCCGCAGCCTGCCTCTGTCCAAGAGCATGCACCCAGTGAAGCTGGGCCCGGAGAACGCCTCACTCAAAGATGAGTCTTTGTGGACCGGCGGTGACATGGATCCTCTGCTTTATGTGAAAACCCCGGATCAGGTTTACATTGGATACTCGACTGAGCGCCCTTACGCATTTGAACATGCTGGGAACAAATACCGATGCTCGACTGAACCCAGCAAAAGAGATCCGACGACAGAGCAGGAACGACACCGCATTGCATACGGAGTTTCTGATAAGGATCTCAAGTTACTTTGGACCGATCCAGTATTTGGGGCGGTTTACCAACCTCAGGGCAAATCGGCTGAACGAGAGTTGGCGGATTTCCGCAAGCGCTACGACTACAATTACGATCTGGTTGCTAAAGACAGCAGAATCATCGCTCCTTCTGAGCCAGCTCCAGCCCCAAAGCTCAGCGTCACTGACCTCAACGCAAAAATCCCAGTCGTCTACGTCAAGGATTCATTTTCAAGGTATTATCGTTGCACCGCTGACAATTTGATTCCGGATATCAGTCGCTTCGTTGAACCGCTGATTTATATCTATTCCGGCAATAAGGAACGAGTCACGGTTTCGCTTGGACCTGAAGTAAAAATCATGGGTGCCGATCCTGAGCCCATTAAGAACTCATGGGAAGTGAACACGGATTCCAAAGGACACATGAGAGTGGACGGAGCTCGTGCGTACCGCTCGCTTTTCTGGGAGGGGCGCGGCCCGGATTTTCCAGCGCCGCCTACCGCCGGAGTCGTGTTGGAGCGCGATCAAGTTGAAACCTATCTTTCGAAACAACTCCCCTGCCTGGGCCTTCGAGGACGGGAGGTCACGGAGTTCATCCACTACTGGGCGCCAGTTCTGAAACAACATCCGGCAGTACTGATTGATTTTATCTTGAATCACGAGGTCGAGCGTTTCGCGCCGCTGATTACGTCACGCCCCATGAAGAAGATCCGCGTCTATCTCAACTATCGTCCGCTTGCTCCATTTGACGACAAGGGCTTCCCGCGAAAACACTTCCCTACTCTGTCAAGACCGGAAGACAATCTTCTCATCGAGTGGGGCGGAATCCATTGGGCCGATTCGGAGCTTCGCTAATCCTGATTCTGACACTGGTGGCAACGGCCTCTGCAGCTGAAGATTCGGCTGAATCCTGCCGCGAGTGTCACAAAAGCCAGTATACCGAATGGACAGGATCAAGACATCACGCTGCTTATGACAACCCGATCTTTCAGAGGGGTCATCGCAGGGATCCAATTCTGCGCTGTATAACCTGCCACACGCCGACGGATGAGCAACGAGGTGCTATCGAGGAACATCAGGACACTCCGCTCATTCACGAGGGGGTCACTTGCGTCAGCTGCCACTTGGATGGACATTCCAGCGGCTCGAAATATCTAAAGGAGCCTGAACTGTGCGCACGTTGTCATCAGTTCAAGTTTCTTCGCGGAGGCGAGTTCGCCCAGCGTACCTACTCTGAATGGCAAGCCTACCGAAAACAAGGTGGCACAAAAACATGCCAGGACTGCCACATGCCCGGCGGATCACACTCATTCTTAGGTGGGCACTCATTGAAGAAGCTGAGAAAAGCCCTTCAGATCCGTTGGTCAAAGAATTCGGAGGCCGCTGTTGTCTGGATCAAGAACGTAGGCGCGGGTCATGACGTTCCAACCGGAGATGTCTTTCGAGAATTAAAAGTAGAAGTGAAAGAACGAGGAAAAAGCTTTTATAAACCGGTTACTTCAATAGGCCGAAATCCTTTCTTCCGGTCAGTCAACGGTGACTCGGTCCTAGCGTGGAAAAACAACAATGCGCTTCGGCCTGGGGAAGAGCGCAAAATTCTGATCAAGGTGAAGCATCCGGTGAGCGTGCGGGTCATCTACTACTATGAGGGACGAATACCCGAACTTGATCTCCTCGATGGCGATCAGCTAGCCCATTTAGTTGTCGCCGAGAAAAAGTACTGACTAAAGCGTCCTGATCATCACTCCTGAAATCCCAGTACGGCCCGTGAACGAATTCATCTTGGACACACGCGTGCTAATCACCGCATTAGCACCATGAGAGGCTGCTTTTTCACGTAATAGGTCATAAGCAGCTTTTGCTTCGCCCAGAGTATCCACAGCGATGCTTCCGATAACTTCGTAACGGATCTTAAGGGTATCGCTTGCGTAGACCTTCACGTCTTGAGCAGGAACTCGTGAATAGCTCTTAGCTCCATCTTGAATGTAGACGGGAGCAAAAGAACAACCGCTCAGAACAGCCAACATTCCGATCCACGCAGATTTGTAGTGAGAGCTTTTCATTACTGTTGATCTCCAAAACGCACTGCGAGTCCTGTTGCGCGAACTGAGGCTTCCCAGAATCCTTCATTGACCTCAAGCCTCAGGCCAACCACAGCATCTGCACCGATAAGACTTGCTTGATTGCGAAGCTCTTTGATTGCCTGACTCGAGTCATTTCCACCGTCAGCGTTAGCGACGACTGCACCGATGGTCTCGTACGGTCTGCCAATATTGCTTGTTGAATAGATCTTAATTTCTGAGGGACTTGTCTTTGCCGGGCTTCGTGAGGAGTCCGCAGTCCGGAGATGTCCGCCGGTAGAGCAGCTACTCAGCAGAAGGATTCCCAATGCAGCAACAAATCGAATATTTCCATCTATTCTTGAAGTCATGTTTGAGATTCTGAGTTCGAACATGCTTTCAGTCAAACCTTTTGTCCCATTCAGGTCAAACCACCCACTGGCTCAACAAGACTTTCATCAACAGTAAAGATCGAACACTCCAAAAAACCGTTCTGAACCAATTGGTCGCAACGAGTCGTCGCCAAACGGACTCAGTGAACCCTGATTCGAGCTGACTATGGCAAGGCACGCTGAATGCGGCGGTCGCACCCCAGACTAATAGCAGTAAACCGAGATTGATCCAAAGTTCTGGAGTGCGGCTGCTCCAAAGGAGCATTCCTGCCGAAATGAGATCGGCAGGCATCAAAACACCTACGATCCAAGTGATCCGCTTCTCATGGAAACGCTGAAACTCAACGAACCGAGCCCGGTCAATATAAACAAAACTTGGATAATGAACGAGCTGCATCACCCAGATCAGGCCCGTCAGACTGAAGCAGGAAAAGAGTTGGACTATCCACCAGAGCTTGGAATCGGTCATTTCTCTCGTCTCTTATGCGCGGCTTCGACTGCGGCTTGAATTCTTTTCTCACGTGTCTCGGGTTTTGCCGCCTCATCAATGCGTCTTAAGATAAAACTTTTTTGTCCATTAGGCACAGCCTCAAAATCCTTCAGCACTCCTTCGGCTTTCAGGGCACTCATCAAGTCCTTGGGAATGGAGACCTCAGCAGTCCGATCGCGAACCGTAATCTGAACCCGGACGCGATCCCCTTCCTTGATCTTTGTCGCCTTACGGATCTCGGCTTTGACTCGAATATTATGCCGTCCTCCTCCGACTGGATACAGACTGATGAGAAAAGGCTTCGAATTATTGACCGTGGCCATGACTGGAACAGGCCCCTTCGTTCCCAGGGCCAAGGTAATCTTGGCTGGGACGGGGATCCCAAAATACTCCAGTTCATCCGAGATGCGTTCTAATTTGGACTGAAACGAAAGCTGCTTTTCTGCTGGAGGACGTTTCATAGAGTTTTAGCTTTCTTTGCCACCCATTTACGAAACTCAGAATTGACATCATCAATTCCACAAAAAGTGCCTAGATACTTTTCAAGCTTCTTTCCAACCGAAAGCTGCAAAAGCTGATCAAGCGAACAATGAGACGCAATCATTTCAACGAGCGCTTGTGATGCCTGATAGTGATAGCGCGCACCATTGGTTGCGACACCCATGAATGGATGATTGAGCGTCAGCACATCAATGGAAGGCTGAGTTGCAAGCCAGGCGTAGTCAACACTCCAATGAGATTGATCCAAAGCGGCTTTTCCTTTTTTCACCAAAGGCTGATGGTTAGAAAGAGAGTTAGCAAGCCCTTCCTCAAGCCACTTTGGAACAGCGCCTTTATACTTCTGAAAAAGAATCACGTGCACAAGCTCATGTCCAAAAACGGACTCAAAATTAGTTTCAGACACACGTGGGCCAAGATGAACGGAATTATCGCTCTTTCGGGAAAACGCCAGCACGCTGTCATCGTAGCCATGAGTTTGCCGAAACTCCTGCTGATCCAGATGCCAGACCAGTCGAACTTTTCGAATATCCCACTCCAGCTTCGATTGAATCCGCTCGACTACGCGGTTCACTAGCGCTGGCTTGAGCCACGCTGGAGCATCATCGCAACGGACTTCATTGGTATCGACGACTGCGGCGCGAGCCTGGGTCATGACCAAGCCAACGAGCAAGAAAAACAAGTGGCGCTTTACACCCAGCGCTTGAGCTCTTATCATAAATCAAGAATAGCAACTGTACTGAATCTGATACACCGATATCTTCATCTCGACTTCAAAATGACCTGATTTCAGTACAGATTACAGCGAAAACTCTGCGGCACGGTCCTTGCTGTTTTGACCTCACATTACAAAAAACAAGGAGCACCTGTCTTGATGATTCGATCTAAGATTTCCGTCCTCGCACTCTTGGTTCTTACAATGAGCTCACTGGCTCATGCCTCCCACTCCACTGAATCATCCAAGCCTTCAGGCGAAGGAGGAAACATTGGCATCGGCGCGATGTTTGGCGACCCGACAGGCGTTGATCTCAAATACTGGCTTGAGAGCACGCGCGCTCTTCACTTTGGCCTGGCTTATTCGTTTGATCACTACGGCGAGTTGATGGGGAATTATCTTTTTGAGTTTCCGAATGCGTTCAAAGGAAAAGAAGGAGCGCAATTTGTTCCGTATGTCGGGATCGGCGCGGCGTTTTTCTTTGGAACAGACAACGATTTTCACGGTCACAACGATAGCGCCGCACTGGGGATGCGAATCCCTCTCGGGGTTGAGTTTCTTCCGCATGGAGCGCCTATTGGAATCACCGCTGAAATCGCGCCTGGCATTGGGTTGATTCCTAGCACTTTTGGATTTATCCAAGGATACGTTGGCGCGCGGCTTTACTTTTAAGCTCAGCATCAATTGTTGCCACAGGGTCCTAGCTTTGCATATCAGACATGCATCGTGAACTCGGATCTCATTGTTTTGTCACACTTGCGTTGGGATTTTGTCTATCAACGACCGCAGCACCTTCTGACGCGATTTGCTAAGCAGTGTCGTGTTTTCTACATTGAGGAACCCTGGATTGAAGGCGAGCAGCCCAGACTCGAGATTATGGTTCGAGAAAACGGGGTTCGTCGAGTAGTGCCTTTTTTTCCACCGGGTCTGACAGAGGAAGAGACGAATGCCATTCTGAAGACGCTGATTGATCAACTGATCACTCAGCATTCACTGCGGGAGTATGCGCTTTGGTATTACACACCTATGGCGCTTCCCTTCACAAAACA
>JBJMMA010000027.1:0-8915 GCA_045805065.1 Bdellovibrionia bacterium
GTTTCACAAAGGAAAACGAAGGTGATTCTAACTGAGCTTCAAGAGACAAAGCCAGAGACCGATCAAGAACTTGAAAAGCTGATCTGTAGCTATATCGAAAAAGCCCACTCAGATCGCGAAAAGCTCAAACGCGTTGTCATGTATGCACAGACCTCGATCTGTCGCTGGAAAACTTTAATTCATTATTTTGGCGAGCAAGCGGACTTTGAGCTCTGCCATCACTGCGATAATTGCCGCGATCCGGTCGAAAGTCGGTTACAGGCTGAGGAGAAAATCGCTCCTGCTTCTTTTGCTGGAACTTTCGATGACATTCAGGCCAAAAAAGTCGAAGTGCAAGATCCGCATAAAAAGGGAGCAGCTTGAAGACCGGTTTTCAAAAATAACGAGGGCACCTTGCCTCATGCGCAAGTGCCCTCGATGTTCATTGAGCTAAGAAAAGTAACGAGACTTACTTACCTCTGCCAACCAGCGTGACGACTTTCGGAGAGCGGGAGGCGTTACTTGAGATCTTCATCGATCCAGACACACGTCCCACCGCAGTAGGCTTGAACTGCAGTCTCACGCTGCAACTTGCACCCGGAGCCAGTGGTTTGGAAACACTGCAACTGCTGCTTCCACTGAATTTGCTGCTGCTATACGCGATTGCAGCAGTGAACTTCAGAGGCGCATTGCCGACATTCTTGACCACCAGCACCTTCGCGCTACTCACAGATCTCCTAGCAACAGATCCAAAGTAGATCGAGCTTGCAGATAGGCTGATCTTTGGAGCTTTTGGAGCTGGAGACGGACTTGGGCTTGGCTTAGGTGTTACCGTCGGAGATGGCGATGGCTTTGGAGTCACCGTTGGAGATGGACTTGGCTTTGGCGTCACCGTTGGAGACGGTGATGGCTTAGGAGTCACAGTCGGAGATGGCGACGGTGCTGGCGCAGAGCCTCCGTATTCATAAGCTCCGATATCAATCGTAGATCCACGCGATTTGCCATCCAGATCGGATGGAGGCGCAGAAGTCAAAGTGCCCTTACCGATGGCTGGCGAAGATGGCTGAAGGTGGTAGTCCCCACTTCCATCGATCTCGTATTTTACGAACATCGGATCCTGCGAAATAGTGCCGCTGATGGATCCTGTCTGCATTTTCACATTGGTCCCGCTTTTGTAGACCAGGTTATTGACGTAGCGGTTGTTAGCGCCCACCTTGCCATACTCAATGATGCCGTAGGTCGTGTTGTCATAAACGATGTTGTTGGCAACATAGTTGTTCTCAGAACCGCCAGGCAGCGCACCGCCGTCGCCCTCGCCAATCAGGATCCCTTCCTTGCAATGAAAGACCGTGTTGTTGATGATGGCCGATGAGGTTGCTCCATGCCATTGATGAATACCAACCACTGTTCCTGATGCGATATTATTGATCACGACGTTATCTGGGCTTGCGATGTAGATGCCCTGAATCGTATTGCAGGTATTGATGAACGAATAGCCGATATTTCTGACAATGTTATTAGCGATGAGAACATCACCTACGGTATTTGGCGTATCAATGCCTCCGCCACCGCTTCCGTTACAACCACCCGATGCGGTGAGATCATGAATGTAGTTGTTAGTAATTGAGAGATGCGCGCCTTGAGCCAGGATGCCAAGCCTTCCGCTTCCAGTAACCTCAAAGCCATCAATATCCACGTAACTTCCTGTGGAATTCCAGGCAATCCCAGTCCCGCTCATCACGATCTTGGCGCGATTTTTTGGATCAGAAACAAAGCGGATGTGAGCCGATGCAGTTCCGCTTTTCGACGTTAATATCCCAGCACTTCCAAGTGCGGGGGCCGACACGTTGTACGTGCCTCCAGCCACGTGAATCGTCGTGCCTGGCGATGCCGCTTGAGAGGCCTTGGCGATTGTTTTGAATGGAGCGCTCTGCGAGCCAGAGTTCGAGTCACTTCCTGATGGCGATACATACAAATCGCTCGCAGCAAAGCTGCTCGTCGCAAACAAGCTGGCAAACAAACTGAAAGATAAACACGTGAGTGTCGGTAAACTTCTTTTCAACATTCAAGCCCCCCTTGAAACAGACGTTTTATTACCCCTGTGATATTATCTAATCGTGAATGCACGAAGTTTACAATGTGTCCCAATTGGCAGGATGAGTACCGCCCACCTCTGTGTCAAAGCGGACTTTCCACTGCTTCTGTGTAACCCCTGAAAACTGTTTCGATAGAAAATTGGGTTAATCGTTTAATTATATTTTCGAAGCTTAGGCTACTGAGCGGGCACTAAAGTCGCGAGGGTCTCAAAATGCTCAGTCTGTGGAAAGAAATCAAACGGACGAAGCACTTCAACGCGGTATCCGGCTTCTTCTAAAAAACCGAGATCTCGCGCCAGGCTCGAAGCACTGCAAGAAAGATAGGCAATTGTGATCGCCGGATGAGCTTGAAGCAGCTTGATCACCTGCGCACGTGCTTCTGCAGTCAGCCCACTCCGTGGAGGATTGATATACAGAGAATAAGGCGAGCGAATGAGCTGAAGCAAAGCTGGATCTTCAAGTCTCTGCTCCACAGCGCCCACAAACGCACGGTGAACTTTACGCCCTGGCTTTCGCAGAGAGTTTGCAAATTCCACCGCTTCTTTTGCCTGCTCAATGCCGATCCATTCGACATCTGAGGGCAGTCCTAAAGAGAGTTCGCCAGTTCCGCAATAAAGGTCCAGCACCTGAGAGGGCGAGGGCTTCAGAAGATGTTCAAGAGCAAGACCACGCGCGCGTTCAAGAAGCGTATGCGCAGCTTGCCGAAAAGCACGGACCGGATGAGCTGAATGAAGCGCCGACTCCAGAGGTGGCCCTGCAAGCTGCACAAGCGGGCGATGCCCGAAAACTTTTACTCCGATCTGAGAGTTTTCATGAAACCAGACCCGATCAAACGGCGCAATGAGCACTTGGCTCCAGTCAATGGACTCCATGAGGGAGACCGCGTCCTCACGCGCTATGATCACCATGTGAGGACTGCCAAACCAGACACCGGCCAGAGCCGTCTCTGTAAAGGTTAAGGCCTTTTCCATGAAGATCTTCTGAAGGCGCTTGATCATCTCGCGGATCGACTCCGCGTGCAGCGGGCACGTGTTCCAGGATACAAACTCCTTTTCCCAGCGAGTTCCAGCTCGACGGCTTCGAATCATTCCGAATGATAGAGTCCCCTGTTCCGTCGAAGTTCTCAACCAGCTCTTGAAACGATAACCCAAACGCTCAGGCTCGGGCGCAGGTTCGATGAGCGCGAGTGCATGCGCCCATCTTCCCCCAAGCTGGGTCTCGGCCCAGCGCTGCTTTCGCGCCAGTTGTTCAGGGTAATCAAGCTCCCTGTAATGGCACGCTCGGCAATCCGGATTACAATCAGGATTTGAGACTAATGGAATGGATGACATCCGGTAGTCTAGTGCGTACTCACTTCGTGAGCTTGATCATTGCGAGATTCCTGAGGACGGATCAACGCACGATCGTCTTTAGCTTGCAACTTATGAAACATGGAAGTCGCCCAAACTCTTAAACGATCGACATAGAGGAATACCGAAGGAATCACGATCAGGGCCAAGATCGTCGAGCTGATCATCCCCCCGATGATGACAATCCCCATACTGGTGCGCTGCTTCGATGCTTCATTAAGTCCCATAGCGACTGGCAGCGTACCCGCGATCAGCGCCATGGACGTCATCAAGATCGGACGCAGACGAGTGCGACCCGCTTTGATCAATGCAGGGATGCGCTCCATCCCTTCTTCACGAATCGAATGACTTGCATGGTCGACCAGAAGAATGGCGTTCTTTGAAGCCACCCCAATCAGCATGACAATCCCCAGAATCGAGAAGAGATTGAGCGATTCTTGGAAGATGAAGAGCCCTAAAAACGCTCCTGCAAGCGCCATTGGAAGCGAAAGCAGAATCGTAATGGGAGTGATC
The DNA here is from genome assembly GCA_045805065.1 of Bdellovibrionia bacterium. GTDB lineage: Bacteria > Bdellovibrionota > UBA1018 > UBA1018 > UBA1018 > CAZCBS01. Next base: position 3,938 of record JBJMMA010000027.1, read on the forward strand.
GGAGACTCATAAAGACTCGTCAGCACCAAGAAAATGAACAAGATGCCAAATCCGAACGATACGAGCACGGAGGTACCCATTTCTTGGAAGTTCTCGGAGTTACCAACAAAGGCATAACGTACTCCAGGAGGAAGCTTCAAATCACCTGAGTTCATCCGCTTGATCGTATCCGTAATGATATCACCCAAGCCGGCGTTCGCTGCGATATCAGCCGTGATCTCGATATAGCGCGAGCGATCTTGACGATCAATCGTTGCAGGGCCTTGGCTCATCTTGCCATCCGCAACATCGGTCAAGCGAACCAGCCTTCCGTTGACGTTTGGAACTTTCACAAGCTTGAAATCACGCTTCAAATCTCGTTGGTCATTTTTCAGGCGAACACGAACATCGTATTCTTGACCGTTTTCACGAAACTTCGCAGCCTTCACGCCTTCCACTTCCGCGCGAAGCTCGGCTCCCATCATTCCAGTGTTCACGCCATAGATGCGTGCACTGTCGGGACGGAGCTTCACTTGGAACTCAGGCTTTCCAGGACGATAGCTTGTATCCAAATCCTTTAAGCGATTATCTTTCCTAAGCGCTTCCAGGATTTTCGTGCTTTGTTCTTCGAGCTGCTTGGAATCCGATCCAAGCAAACGCATCGTGAACTGACGATTATTGCCGGATCCGGAAGCATCATAATCTCCGACTTGCGGATTTGCCTGGCGATAAGACTTCAACTGGTCGCGAATCTTTTCCTTCATCGCAGAAGTGTTCACGCCTTTGCGTTCCTTCGACGGAATCAGACGAATATAGATATTCGCCTTCTCAGGTTCACCGTTGCGACCGCCGACCGTGAGTGCCGTGTAGTTGACCTCTTTATTGGCCCGAATCACGTTGTCGACCTTGAAAGCCATATCAGTCATGCCGTCCAGGTCCGTGCCTGGTGGCAAGTCAAGGTTCACAACGAACTCGCCGTTATCCTGCGGCGGAATAAAGGCTTTAGGCACATACTTCAAGCTCATCATCGCGACTATAAGAAGCAGAAAGCTCGTAATGATGGTCGTCTTTGGAAAACGAAGGGTCTTTTTCAGAACACGTTCGTAGCCATTTTCAAGCCGGGTTTGGAACGAATCAAATCCTTTGAGCACGCGGCCCATGGTTGATCCCCAAATCCCAGTCGTCTTCACGCCATGAGTTGCACCACCCGCAAAGTAATTTGAAAGCATCGGTGCAATCGTCAGAGCGTCAAAAAGAGAGATGGCCATGGCAAAACAGACGGTCAGGCCGAACTGTCTCATGAATTGACCCACCATGCCTGCCATGAAAGCCACAGGTCCGAACGTCGCCATCACAACCAAGGTGGTGGCGATAACCGCAAGCTGCACTTCTTTTGTTCCTACAATTGCAGCCTTCTTTGGGTCCTCGCCGGCTTCAATGTGCCTGAAGATGTTTTCGCGAACGACGATGGCGTCGTCGATCAAAAGCCCAATTGCAAGCGTCAGAGAAAGAAGCGAGACGATGTTGATCGAGAACTTGAACAGGTACATCAGGATAAACGCGCCAATCAGCGAGTTTGGAAGCGCAAGTCCTGTGATGATCGTCGACCGGCCATTAGCCAAGAAGAAGTACACAACGATAACCGTCAGAATGATACCAAGGAAGATTGTTTCCTTCACGTCGTCGACGTTGTCCTGAATCTGAACGCTCGCATCACGTACCACCGTAAGCTTTGCGCCCTTGCCCATTCGCCCAAGCTCTTGATTGACCTGATCGAGCTTTCCTTTCACGCCATTGACGACTGCCAAGGTATTCGAGCCGGTTTGACGGAAGACATCCAAAAACAACGTCTGCTTTCCGTTGACGTAAGCGCGCGTCTTTTCATCTTCGAGAGTATCAAGAACCTGGCCAATATCATTGACCCGAGTAGGCACTTCGTTACCGTAGAGGTTTACCAGGCTGATCCCGATATCCCCAACCGTTTGGAATTCGCCCAAACTGCGGAAGACAGTTTCCTGGAAACGATTTTGAACCTTACCAGATGGAACGTTCTGTCCTGAGGAGCTGATCTGATTAGCAACCTCACTCACAGAAAGCTGACGACTGTTGGCTTTCGCGCGATCCAATTGAACTTGGATTTCTCGTTTGCGACCGCCCACAATTTCCACTTTACCCACATCATTCACTTGTTGAATGCGGGTTTTAACCGTCTGGTCAGCCAAATCATAAAGCTGTCCTTGAGAAAGATCAGCAGTCAAACCCAGCGTAATGACGGGCTGATCCGCAGGATCGATTCTTTGAATGACGGGCTCTTCGATTTCCTTTGGAAGTTTGGCTTTGGCGATGCTGACCTTGTCACGGACTTGCTGCTCAGCGTATTTGATGTCGTTGCCGAGATAAAACTCAGCAATGACCATACTCACACCTTCCAAGTTCTTGGAAGTAACGCGCTTGATTCCCGAGACGGTGCTGATTTCGTCTTCAAGAGGCTTGGAGATGAGCGTTTCCACTTCGCTCGGACCTGCCCCCTGATATTGCGTATTAACGACCACGATTGGAAAAGTCACATCGGGGAAAAGGTCGACGGGCAAGCTCAGGAGGGACATCCCTCCGACCGCCAACATGACAACCACTATGCACGTGATAAACCAAGGCCGCTTAATGGAAACTTCAGCTAATGCCATACATTCGTTCCTTATTTAGAGATCGAAGAAGATTGGTAGCGCTTGAGCTGTGAGCGCAAATCGAGCGCCTGAGCGCCGGCACGTGCTCGCACCAATTGAGAATTGGTGTAATCCTGCTCAAATTGGAGAACCTGAAACGTTGTCGAGCGTCCCCGACGAAGTTGCAGTTTTTCGTTCTCAAGCTTCTTTTTCTGAACGTTTTCGATCACCCGCGCATAGTGATACTGATCTTGCGCATCATGCAAGCGATTGATGAGATCAAACCATTGTTGGCTCTGGTCCGCCAAGGTCTGCTGATAACGAAGGTCTGCGCCCAAAGACTGTCTCTCAGCTCCGTGCCGAGCTTCGTTTTGAGCGGCGAAATTAAGCGGCATATTGAATCTGACGCCAACAATGCTCGTCGGCCTGCCTGAATCAAAGGAGTTTGAAAGAGTATCAGAGAACGACTGATAACTCCGTCCATTCATAGCGTAGCTGCCGTAGATTTCAAGAGTAGGCCTATCGTTCTCTACGGCAACTCTTGCCGTGGCTTGAGCCGCTTGAGATTGCGCCGCAGCAGCCTCAACGTCCGCGCGGTCTCCCGGCATCACACCAGGCACGAGATTTTTTTCAAACGATTCCCAATCAATTGGCGCTAGCGCTTCAGGAACAGCATCCACCGGGGCGTTACGAACTGTATTAAACTGGCGTACCGCATGTTGTTCGTTATCGCGCGCGGCTTTAAGAGAAAGTCTCGCGCTTTCAAGAGCTGCCTCAGACTGAAGAAGGTCAGAGCTTTCAGCCAGATTTCTCTTCACTTTTTGATTGTTATAATTGTAAGTCGCCTGAGCCTCATTCAGAGCACGCTCTTGAATTGTCACAAGCTCGCGATTGATCGCAAGAGCCCAGTAAGAAGTCTCTGCCTGAACCAGAATTTCCCGGACTTGGCTTTCGGCCGTGAATTGATCAGCTCGCGATTGGGCAACTGTTGCATCTTTCTGGGCACGAATTGTCCTTCCAAATCCTCCACCCCAAACAGGCAGCGAAAGCTCAAGTACAGGACGCGCATCGCGAGGAGAAAAGTAAGCAGGATCAAGACTCGTCACGCCAGGGATCGTGGCGTTCACATAGCTTGTGTAATCATAGGCGTAGTAGAGTCTTGCTTTGAGACCAAAGTCAAATTGCTCACTCACCCCGAGCGTGAAGTTATCTGTGTTCACGCGGTCAAATGAAAAACTTGGAAGCACAGGCAGCTTCGCATCGCTTATCAACTGAGCCGTCGAAAAGAGCGAGGGGCTGGTTAAAAGATCCGCTTCCCTGGCTCGCCCCACCGACCCTTCACGCGTCTCAACAGCGCCTTGATAGGCGTGATTGCGCGTGCGGACCTCCTGAATGAATCCATCCAAAGTCAGAACGGGATCTGCCTTGGCGTAAGAGCCTAAAGCGAGCATCAAAATTGAAAGAAACACAAAGTAGTCATAAGTTCGCAACATAAGTTCCACTCACTTAAGTAAATGCTTATTTACTATCCTGACGTACCGCACTTATTATTGCAAGTAAATATTTACTTTCTATTAGGCTTTCATTAAAATCAAGTCATGTCTCTGAAACTAAAGAAAAGATCAGAGGGCGCCCTGAGTTCCACAAAGGGCTCTACTAAGGGCTCCAATGACTGCTCTAAGAAAGAGCGAAGTCGCGAAGTCTCCATGAACAAACTCATGCAAGCAGGACTTGAGGTCTTCTCCGAGTGCGGTTTCAATGGGACCACTACTCGCATGATTTCGCAGCGGTCCGGCGTTAATGAGTCTCTGATTATCCGCTATTTCAACAGTAAATCGGGACTCTTCCTTGCGATTATCCTGGATACGATTCGCCGGTTCATGGAAGAAGTTCGCAGCTATCCCATTGGTGAAACCGTAGAGCAAGAAATTGAGAATTACCTCTCGTTTAAATATCGCGCGAGTCTCGCAAATCCAGGCTTTACTCGATTGATCGTTTCCCAACTCGCAATCGATCCCGAGATTCGCGCTCAAGTCGACACTTGTGCGAAATCAGTCCTGAAAGAAGACGATAATGGCTTGTATGGTCGTTTACGAGACTTTCAAAAACGAGGCAAAATCCGAAAAGATGTCGACTTAGAGGTTGCAACCAAGGTCATCGAACAGCAGGCCATGGCAACTACGTTTTTGGTCTCCATGACTCCCGAATCCGATGAAAAAGAGATCCTTGCAGGCATCAAATTCTTTGCTCGCGAAATGGGCCGAAGCTTAGGAATGCGCTAGAACCGTTCAATGAGATAGCGGTTGATCTCGCGACGCACTCTGACACAAAATGGA
>JBJMMA010000028.1:0-10164 GCA_045805065.1 Bdellovibrionia bacterium
AATGAAACGGTGGTCGAAATGCGGACCAGGCCCTGCTCGCCGCTTTGAAGTTCGCGAAGCTTTTTGCCAGCTTCTTCTGACAGAGCGAAGATCCGGCGCGTGTATTCGAGAAGGGCCACGCCTTCATCGGTGAGTCGAACACTGCGGGTGCTCCGCTTGAAGAGGTCCACTCCCAGATGGGCCTCAAGTCTTTGGACCTGTTTGCTGAGAAGCGCTTTGGAGGTCGCAAGCGAGTTTGCGGCCGCGGTAAAGCCTCCCTCAATGGCTACGGAATGAAATGCAAGCAGATCCTCAATTCTGCGGCTGATTGTTTCCATATGTTGACAATATGTCTCGTATTGTAGCTTTTTGCAAGTCGCCGCTCGGTGTAGATTGGGAGTCAGAAAGAGAGAATCCTATTTTATGAAAGTCATTTTATTTGGTGCAACTGGAGCGATCGGAACCCAAGTTCAAAAGGCGCTTGAGACTTCGGGACACGAGGTCATCGGCGTTGGGCGCAAAACCGGCAGATATCAGGCTGACATGGGCGATCGTGAGAGCCTGCGCAAGCTCTACCAGACGATTGGATCCTTTGATGCCGTAGTCAGTGCCGCGGGCGAAGTGGCATTTGCGCCGCTCGAGAGACTGGGCGCCGAGGAGTGGAAGCGGTCTCTGGAAGGCAAGTTTCTGGGTCAGGTGCAGCTGGTTCAGGAGGCGATTCCTTACATTCGCGAAAAAGGGTCCTTTACTCTCGTGTCAGGCATTCTGGCGGATGAGCCTATAGTCGCGGGAGCGGCGGCCACAGCGGTTAATCGCGCCATCGAAGGATTTGCTCTGGCTGCTGCGATTGAGCTTCCTAAGGGGTTGAGAATTAACGTTGTCAGTCCAACCGTTCTTGAAGAGTCCATGAAGACGTATGGTCCCTTTTTTCCCGGTTTTATTCCCGTGCCTGGCGCTAAGGTGGCACAAGCTTTCTTGAAGTCGATCCTGGGTGCTCAGACGGGGGAGGTTTATCGGGTATTCTGAGTGTTTTTATTTCAATTGTTGATAAATACGTTGAGTTTCAGGCCCGCTTGTTTTAGCTCTACGCTGCAAATCGCACGGGAGTGGTATGAAAAAAGTCAGCTTGAATCGTATGCATCAGGTGGTCAGCTTTCTGATCGTATTCGTTTCCCTTCAGTTCTTAGGAAGTTCAGCGTTCGCCGATTCGTACTTCCATAACAATCGATTGGACGCCACGGTTCCTGCGAACTGCAGGGAAATGGAAATTCGCAATTTCTATACACTCTCTCGTTTCATGATTTACGGAATTCAGGGCGCTCGCGCTGCCGGATTCACTCACGAGTATCCGATCACCCGCCGAGATGCCGAGAGTCTTTGGGGAACTTTGAAATCAGAGAGCCTTCATGGCACCCCTAAGTTAACTGGTAATACGGCAACTCTTTACGCCTACGGGCGCCAGATGGGATTCGACTTTGTGAATGAAGGAGAAGTGCTGGAGCTTCTGGCAATTCTTCAGCTCAAACAAGAGTATCCGGACCGTGAGTACTTTCTGACTGGAAGCGTGGCATACGGCGAGGCCGGCGTTCCAAATATGGGCGAGCTCGATATCGTCGTCGCCAGACGCTCAGACTGCGGCGTTGTCGCTGTAGGCGAGGCAAAGCTTGGCGTGAATCAAAGACCGCACGCAGCTCAGCAGCTCCGTCGTTTCATGCAGTTCCTTCAGCACAAGCTCTGTCTGCGCGGCGAAAAAGCTCCAGTCTGCACCTTGCGATAAGTAGGCTTAGTCTTTTCGGGCCTGAAGTGTTTTCGCGAAGCGATGATACGACGGCAAGATTTCCTGAAAGAAGTCAAACCGCCGAAAGGTGAGTTCACGGAACTCTTTCCCGTCGCTCACGCTGTCCATATGGGAAATGATTCGGTAAATCGGTCCGACGATCAGGTTTGAAACGAAAACGCCTGCCAGGACAAAAATTGAAAAGCCGACGCAGATCCCGAGAGCGGCCGGATAATTCCCCGACTGACCCATTGAGCCACTGACAGCTTCCCGATAGATCGATTCTGCCCATAGAGTAAAAAGCGCTAGGCTTACGCCGTAAACGAGAAAGACGATCTGGACTTTCACGTTAATCAAAAGCTTACGTCTTTTGTAAGCGGGCTTGGATGGGATCAGGTTTTCGTTGTTTTCCATAGGGCCTCATTTTTTTCTTCGCCAATTGAAAATATTTACCAGTATAATTACTGAAACCAGCACCATCAGATTTCACGGATTCGACGTATTTTCTTTGTTTAACGTAGTATTCAAGGATGGATCGAGTGATTGTGAACATAAAGCGCGAATTTTCGAACGTTAAACAAAATATCGATAAAACTAAAAACGTTTACGCCAATGAAAGTGGCTTTTCGATGATCGAGATCATGGTGGCATTCGGTCTCGCCGCCATCCTTCTTTTGGGCATAACGACAACCACGACGCTGACTCACAACAACACGAGCAACATGCATGGCGTTTTGTATCGCGACGAACTTGTAAGACAGGTGCAGCAGCTCTCATCCACTCCTCAGACTCTTCAGAAGACATTGGCTTACAGTGCAAATACTTCCTTACGTGCATGCGTTCAGCCACCGGGAACGGCAGGAGCTAACCCAGGTTGTACGCATCTGACGGAGTATCCTGTCGTGCTGACGGATATTGCAGGATCTGCCGTGACGGGACCTGCTGCTATTCCGATCACTGATGAATCCCTGAGCGGTACTCCGCTTTTTTATTCCGTCATGGACGGAAGTTTGTGTCGTAATGGCGCGGTTCCCGTCACATCTCCCGATAGTCGGTGCGCCCTTGAGGTGGTGACGAGCTTTGTTCCAACCTGCACTGACGCGTCCAATTACTGTCAGGATCCTAAGAAGATCTCGATTACCTTCCAGTACCGCGTTCGGTTGGCTACGATTGCAAGCGGGCCGAAGCCTCTGGGCGGTGCGCAGCTGAAGTCCATTATCGCTCCTCCGGCTCCTTTGAGTTACGTGAATGCGATGTCCATTCAGAGCGGGTTTTTCACTAACTGAAAATCAGTGTGTGGTTACGCCGCCCGCAACGCCCGAATAGCTTCCGAGAGTGGCGCCGTTATAAAGGTCTACGCTTCCCGTCATTGTATTGATCTGCGATATCGATCCGCCATAGGCTTTAACACTTCCAGTGACATTGGTCAGGGTGCCAACAGTCGTATTGTAAAGTGTAAGATTTCCGGTGAAGTTGGATAGATTAGCGATTGTGCCGCCATAGATCGTCAGCTGGCCAATGTTAAAGTTTGAGCCGCTATTGAGAATCGAAGCGTTTTGCAGTCCAACGAAGGATGCCGTGACGTTTGAGATATCATTCACGTTGAATCCGCAAAGCATGAACCTTCCAGAGGTAATGTTGCTAAAGGATACTGCAGTGGGTGCTGTGGCACCGCTTGTAATCCATCCGCGGTGAACTGCGATGAAGTAATCACTGGTAGCTGTGTTGGTGATGTTGGAGAACTGGGAGACCGAATCAGCGTTTGCGTACAGATAGCCCGTGACGTTGGATACATCGCTTACGGTATGCGCGACGATGTAAGTGTGCGGCGAAGTGATATTTGAGACGCAACCGATGGTTTTGGCGTTCAGACTCACGCCAGCGCATGGCGCGGTCACGTTGGAAACGGATGAGATATTACTTGCCGTAGCCCATGTGTTTCCAGTGATGTTGGAGATATCAGATATATTTTCATCTGCTGCATGCAGGTCATGCGTGATGTTGGTGTATTGCACGGCACACGTGCCCAAGGTGGGAATGGTGTCGTAAGCAATCGCGGGATTGCCAAGCGCCTTCATCGAGTTGCAGAGCTTTGAGCCAGTCGATGGATCAAAGACCGTGATGTCTCCGGCAGTTGTTGGATCAACGATAGGATTGTAAGGATCGTTTGGATCGCCAGGAGATGCGGATTGCTGGGACACTCCGGTTTGAATGGCTGAGAGTGGAACCGTAAGCAACGGCACAGACTCGATAGGTTTCAATGCAATCTTATTGGGCAAATCAATGCCAGGCTTTTGTTCCACCAGGAAGCCGATGCTCACGATTGCGGAGGGTTTGCCTTTGCAGTCAGTTGCTCCTCCGCAACTGATTGTGAACCATGTCGTTGCTTGAATCTGGCAAGTCGCCGAGCTTGAGGCATCGCAAAGGCTTCCGGTGAGGGCGTCATAACTGACGGGATTGGCTGCTGTGCCCGAAATTTGATTTCCGCGCGTATCAAAAATCTTGAGGTCATGTTTATTGTTTCCTGAAGCATCGACTGTGTTGCATGGCGTGGTGTTGCTTGCGTCGATGCAGCCTAGCAGCTGGGAAGAAGGGTCCGTCTCTGCGGATTTTAGCAAAACTGAAGGGATGGACACGGAGGCTCTCAGTGAGTTGGCGATTGCGTCACGACTGTTCCGAACGCGATCGTTCTGAAGCATGTTGTTCATATTGCGTGAGCGCGTAGTCGAGGAATAAAGCATGGAGCCGGCTGCAACGCTCAGTCCCGCAAGAACGATGAGGGAAGTGAAGCCCGCGCTTTTGTTTTCCCCCGATAGGATTCCTTTGGAAACCTTGCTCATATTTTGCCCCTTACTTTTAGGATATGATGTCCGACAGAAAGCGTCAAGCATCGGGGTGTATGGATATGATTCAGGTTCAATGAGTTAAGCTTATAAAAGCTCAGCGCGAATTTGGTAAAGTAAAGTTATGTAATTTAATAAAGCGAGCGGCGCTCGGTACCTATTTTAGGTGAATACGCCTGAGCTCCCAAGAGATACTTGCCGCAAGGATCAATCATCGGTTATCTCTGAGGCCACATGACATCCGTTAGGGCATCGCTTAAGCGCTTCTTCTCTCCCTTTCTCTTGGCATTTACCGCGATCATCTTGGGAGTTCTCACTTATGTCGCGCTCCGCGCATCGACATCTGTCTGGCAGTGGCTGGTGCTTTTCGGATTAGGAGCTCTTTTCTGGACGCTTCCCGCGATCCAGTGGCGATCTGAGGCTGACCTTCATTCGCGAGGCCAACTTCTTTTGCAGCAAGCGAGTTATCTCAGCATGGGTTTTCTCAGCTGGATGCTTGTGATTACAGTGATTCGCGATTTGAGTTTGCTAGGGATCAAGCTGATTGAAGCTGTGTCTTGGGCTGCGCCTGAATCGGCGTCAAGGTTGGCTCATCAGACATCGGGAGTCTGGATGTTTGCGGCAGCGGGACTCTGCACTCTTTGGGGAATTCTTGTAGCAAGCAAAGGCCTTCGTATTCGCGAAGTGAGAGTTCCTGTCGAGGGCCTGCCGCGTGAACTCGAAGGCTTCAAGATCGCACAGATCAGTGATCTGCATGTGGGGCCAACGATTGGGCGCGATTATGTGGAGAAAGTAGTTGGACTTGTCAGCAAGCTTAAGCCTGATCTCACGGTTTTGACCGGAGATATCGTGGATGGCAATATCGCTAATTTTCGCGAAGCCGTGCAGCCATTCACCCGTCTCGTGCCTCAGGGTAAAGTCTACTTTGCTCCCGGAAACCATGAGTACTACTGGGACATTCATCTTTGGTTAAAAGAGCTATCCCGACTTGGGATCAAAATTCTTCTTAACCAGGGTGAGGCTGTCGAGGCGCGTGGCGCGAAGCTCTGGGTGGGAGGTGTGACCGATCCTGCTGCAGGTCATGCTCCTTCTGTGGAGAAGGCCTCACAAGGAAGTCAGAATGCAGACTTCAAGCTCCTCCTATCGCATCGTCCTGAAATCGCAAGTGACGCGAAGAAAGCAGGCTTTGACCTTCAGCTCTCCGGACACACGCATGGAGGTCAATTTTTTCCATGGACCATCGTTGTGAAGTTCTTTCACGAATATGTAACGGGTCTCTATCAGGATGGCTCACTTCATGTTTACGTGAGTCCGGGCACTGGTACGTGGGGCCCTCCGATTCGCGTAGGTACAACTCCTGAGCTGACCTGCATTGAGTTGCTAAGGAAAGAATAAGGGACTACCATCAGGAGATATGCTCCATTTTCGCTCCCAGGCGATCGGATGGGCGCTCTCATTTTTCATCTCGCTGAGTCTTCTGAGCGGAGCTTCTACTGCGGTCGCAAATGAATACGAACTTTTCTCAATAGGAACGGATGGCCTGGCTCATCCGGTGGCTGATTACGATGCGATTGTCAGCTCGTTGAAAAAGGGGGACGTGGTCAGATTCACCGACGGAAAGTCCTATCGATTGACTGCAAATCTGCACGATGGGCAAGGCTCCGTGAGTCGAATATTCTCCGTGAAGGCACCTGCCGGTGCCGCTTTACGCTTGCCACGAAAATCCAATCCTCTTTTTGTTGAGATGATCAATCGCTCAATTGACGGATCCAAGGCACTGGCTGAGGCAGGGGTTCCTGTGGTCTCCATTCAAGGGTCAAAAAGAGGAGAGTATCTTTTGGTCGATCAGATCAAACCGGGATTGATCAAGGCTGATGCGTTTTTTCGCGAGCCTGATCAAGTCAGTCGATCCGTTCGAAAAAAAATGGTGAGTCGATTGATTGAGTTTGCATCAACCACTGCGTATTTCAAGCACATTGGAGATTTTGGGCTTTCTCAAATGGCATACGATGCTTTCAGTGATCGATGGGTGCTCCTTGACTGGACCGCGGGGCATGAGATTCCGGCTTCTCAAGCGGACTCAAAGAACTGCTTTGAGCACGTTTTTGAACCAGTTCTGAAAAATCAAAATCCATCCCGGAAAAAGTGGATTGAATCCATCCGGGGAAAGATCGACCAGGCCATTCGCGAGGAGCGGCAGAAAATTCAGTCAGACCCCTTTCTTCTGGAGCGATTAAAACGGGTTGAAGAACAAGTAGTGAGAACTCCTCGTGCAAGTCAGGCTAGCTTCATGAATTGCATGATTTTTAATATGTCTCACTCGATCGAGTTTTAAATCACGGAAGTATCGGAAAAGTGTAAACCCCCTGTCGATACGGAAGCGTTGTCGGTTGAAGCGCGACGGAGAACGTCGGAAAAGCAACTCCATTCAGGAACGTCATACCCGTATAGTCACCGATCAAGCGGCCGCGAGCGGTCGTTGAAATCCACTGAGGCTGCATCGGACCTGCAAGATGAGTCGGCGCCGTCCAGGTGTTTCCACTGTCTATGGATGAAGTGTAATAAGTATCGATCTGACAAGCGTTCTCATCAGTCAGGCACGCGCCAGCGGATACGGTGTAAAAGACGAGTCCCAACTTTCCATTGCCATTTGAATTATAGGATGGGTCTGCTGCGATTCCAGGAAAAATATGATTGAGCGACGCGCTCACCGGAAACGTGTTGATGCGAGTTGGCGCGCTCCATGTGATCCCATCGGTCGAGGTCGAGAGCACCAGTCCATTGGCAGTGCATTGAGTCTCAAACCGGCAGTCAAACCAGGTGAGATAGAGCTTGCCGGAGGCGTCAATCGTCACGGATGGATTAGGATCCTGTCTCAGGCTTGCGCGCGCCGGTGCGGTTTGTGGCGTTGCAATTCTCTGCGAGCCGCTCCAGGTCGTGCCGCCATCGTCAGAGTAAAACACATAAAACTGAGAGAAATCCGTGTTTGAAATCGGCACAATCACTCGGCCAGTGGGCATCACAATGGGCTGTCCCGCGATGCCTTGGAGCTGGTCGGCGGTTGTTTTTGATGCTTCCCAGGTTTTTCCGCCATCGGTGGAGCGGGTCATGTAGATCACGCCTGAGATATTATCATTATACTGTGTGTAACAGGTGCCATAATGGGGGGATTGCGGAAAGTTATCGCAGGCAGTCCAGTTCTTATCGGGTTCAGGCCCTGATGCTACCGTGATGGGATTACCAAAAGTTTTTCCATCATCACTGGAGAGGCTGACATAAATCGCATTCTGCCCGCCACCACCTCCCGAGTAAGAAAGAATCCAGTTCGAATGCTTGGCATCGTAAGCGACGACCGGATCCGTGACTTCGCCAATTGATCCGCCTGCGTAGGTTGTCGTGTTAGGGAGTGCGCCGCGCTGCCAAGTAGCTCCTGCGTCATTGGAAACTGCCCAGCCGATATTGGTGACGCCTCCGGTTTCAAGGCGCGCGATATGATATCCTGCGACTAAGGTATTGCCATGGGATGCGATGTTGGTTTCCATCGCGGTCTCATGCTGCCCGTCTGGGTTTGCGTATGGATCAAAACTCAACTGAGTCAGAGCGTTCCCGGGAGCGGTTTGAAACTGGTGCGATTTCAAGTCTTCTGAGTTGCATCCGAAGAGGAGAGCAGTAAAAGACGCACCGAATAACAGTAGCGTGCTGAGCTTTTCTGAAATCTTACCATGCGTCACTGTGATCGTGGTCATCGGAGGCCTGGGTGCAATGGTTGTTCCCTGATAGCCGGTTGGTGCGGCGCTAGCGTTTATAAGAAGCGCTGTGATAAGCTCAGAACATCATGAAGAAGCAGCGGATCCGACATCTTTTTCCTCATCATGGCGCAATCCAGGCAGAAACAAATGTACCGCGTGGATGGATCAGTCCCCAGGGGCGTTTTCTGGAGACCAAACAACATTGGGCGAGTATCAATGCTCACTTTCGCAGACCAGATGCCCGCTCATTTTCAAAAGAGGAAGAACCTGAGGAAGCGGAACAGGCTGAAAAGAACGCGCACCTGGCTTATCAGCTGGGCTGGATCAGTGTTGGCCATTCAGGCAGGATGAATGCGGTCGCTCATCAAAGAACCTTCGCAACAAGCACTCATCCAGCTGTTGGAACACTGAGGGAGCTTCTGGCCGAAGTGCCGCATCTCACGATTCAAATCGAGCTTCAGATTGGTGAGTTCATTCCTTCACGCGGAGTGCATGAGGACTTCGATTTGCGAGACTATGATCTGGATTACTTGATCAAGCGCGGAAGACTCAAGCATACCATCGGCTGATTGAGCCAGTTTAAGTTTTTGTTCGAGCGTCTCTTGGGAGTGTCACGCGAAAAGTAGTGCCACGTTTTTTGTCGCTCTGGACGTCTACGCGACCCCGATGTGCTTCAGCCACCCCTCGGACTAAGGTTAGACCCAGTCCCCATCCTTTCCTGTGACTGGATTCAACGGCCTTGCTTCTGACAAACGGATCAAAGAGTTGCTTTTGATCATCAGGCGAGATGGGCTCACCCAAGTTGTGAACGGATATTTCGATCATTGATTCATGGGCTGATATTTTCAAAGTCACGGGAGTGTCGTGAAAACCGTATTTGATGCCGTTGCTGAGAAGATTTTCGATCAGACGGTAGATGTTTTTACAGCTCCAGAAGCCGATCAAGGAATCGGGAAGCTCTCGACGAAAACGATCGCCATGAACGGAAATCATTTCCTCACAAACGCTGTTTGCGATCTGTGTGAGATCGCACTCTTCGATCTCGATGGGCAAACCCTTGCCCGCGCGAATGCGACTGGCATCCAGAAGGTCGTCGATCATCTTGTCTGCTCGGCTCAGGCTATCTATAATTCTTGACGCAAGACTTGGGATACGGTCCAGGTGATCCGGGTGTCTTGCGATCATTTGAGCAGTCATGCGCGATGCGCTGAGAGGGTTTTTCAAATCATGAGAAAGCGTATTCATGAACTGTCGCAATTCGTGCTCGCTTTGGATTCTTTCTTTCTCCAGGCGTTTTATCGGGCTGATGTCCCGGAAAGACAGGATGCCAAAAGCGCGGTGCCCGAAGGCCGCGGGCAGAAGGGTTCCGTCGATGATGAAATGTGACGTACTCGTAGAAGTTTCCCAGCAAAGCTCAAAATCACGAAGAACCTCGCCTCGAAGAACGCGATGCCGTGGCATTTGCTCTGGCGGAATGATCTCGCCGTTGGTGTCATAAGCGCGAAACGCATGAGTTCCGGATTCTGGTAGGACGGTAGGGATCGTGACCTGAAGATTCTTTGTCGCATCGTTCTTGAAGAAGATCGAACGACTTTCTGAATCCAAAAGAATGACAGGAGTAGGGACCGAGTTCAAAACCATCTCATACCAGGCGCGCTCATTGCGTATGGATTCGTTGGATCGCTTGAGAGAATCTTCAAACTGCTTTCTCTCCGTTATCTCAAGCACTGTTCCGCGCATCCGGACCGGCTTTCCCTTTTCATCGTAATAAGGGCGGCCTTTTCCCAGAAGCCAGTGAAGACTTCCATCGGGCCAG
>JBJMMA010000029.1:0-12294 GCA_045805065.1 Bdellovibrionia bacterium
CTTGTTCTGGAAGTTACCATCCGTCACATAGATGAACGGCTGGCCCCGGTTCGTGAGCTGGAACAAAAGCTTTTCTTTGATCTTCCGGTAATCGCGATCAGCGATTTCGTATTGATTCGTTCTACGATTGAACTGATAGGTATAAAGCTTCAGTCGCTCGCAGAATTCCTCAGTCATGTACTCATCGATGAAGGTGACGTCGTTGCAGACCTTACGAACTTCAAAGATCTTCTGACGGCCCAGGCCCAGCTTCTTATCCCATTTCGCTTTGACGACCATGTCATCGCATTCGTCGTATTCTTTACCAAAGCGGCCCTTGTCCCAACGCTCTTCGATCTCACGGAAGAGCTCAACACCGATTTTATACGGATTGATCTGGCCTGGCTGCATCGCGAGAACGCCTGCGTTGTGATCGCAGAAATCAATCAGCTCAGAGTCTTTCAATGCCCTTTGAGTGAGGATCTTGGTGTGCCAGTAAGAGGCCCAGCCTTCGTTCATGATTTTGGTCTGACCCTGAGGCGCAAAATAATAAGCCTCATCCCGGACAATGGAGAGCACGTCGTGCTGCCATTGCTCAAGCGGCGCGTTCTGAAGCAAGAACAAAAGAACGTCCTTCTCAGGAGAAGCAGGGTTCTTTCGGCTTTGCTTGTTCTGCTGCTCAAGCTTCTTTCTTTGCTCTTCGAGGAACTCAGGCGGGTTCATGAACTTGTCCATATAAGGACGATCCACGCGAATCCTGCCTGGCTCCTGGGCTTGCGGCTCTTTTTCTTCCTCAAGAAGACTTGTTCCCGCAAGGCCCGTGTTTTTCACAGGTGCAAAGGGAAGAAAAGGATCGATCAGGTTTTCAATCGCCAGGCAATGATCGATGAAATCCTCGACCGTATCCTGGCCATAGCGATCCATATAGTTACGGATCTTGACCGCATGATTGGCCATCGCATCCAGCATCTTGCGATTGGTCTTTGAGAACCAGTAGTTGTTCTTGAAGAAATCGACGTGACCATACACGTGCGCCATCACGGTCTTCTGGTCGACCATGCTGTTGGCTTTCATCAGATACGCGTACGAGGGATCGGTGTTGATCACCATTTCGTAGATCTTTTGAAGACCCCACGAATAGCCCTTGTCGAGCTGATCGTATTCCATCCCAAAGCGCCAGTGCGGGTAACGAACAGGAAAGCCCCCCAGCGCGGCCAGGGAGTTGATCTGGTCAGAGTCGACCATCTCAAAGATGATCTCAAACGCATCGAGACCATAAGACTCGGCGTATCCGCGAATCTCTTCATGAAGCTTCTGTAACTCAGGAGTCAGTGAACTGCTGCCGTAGTCACTCATCGATCACTTACCCTTTCCGAGGAAGTCTTTGATGGAGCCCAGGATGCCTTCCTTGTTTTCGATCTTGGAAAGAATCACGGACTCATGTTCCTTACCGAAATGCTCCTTGAGATCCTTATAGAACTGGCCTGAGCCGTAGCGGCTCTCGACCTGGCCGTAGCAAAACACGTTACTGAGAGGAAGAAGCGTCTTCTCTAAGATATCCAAGCAAAGGCGCGTATCTTCACCTGACCAGTTATCGCCGTCTGAAAAATGGAACGGATAGATGTTCCACTCGGATGGACCATAATCGGTTTGAATGATCTTTTCGCAAAGCTTGTAAGCGGAGCTGATGAGCGTACCGCCCGACTCACGTGTTCTGAAGAAAGTATCTTCATCGACTTCGCGTGCCGTTGCATCGTGGATGATGTAGCGGGTTTCAATTCCCTTGTACTGGGATCTGAGCCAGGTATCGATCCAGAACGCCTCCGTACGGACGATTTCCTTTTGCTCATCACCCATGGAGCCCGAGACGTCCATCATGTAGATAATGACGGCTGAGTTCTCATGGCGCTCATCGGTCTTCCAAGACCGGTAACGGAAATCTTGTGGATGCGGGACGATGATCGGGTTGGTTGGATCGTAAGTGCCTGTCGCGATTTGACGTTTGAGCGCTTCCTTAAAGGTGCGCTTGAAGTGTCTCAGCGAATTAGGACCTTGGTTTGCGATCGCGGTATAACGATCAGTCTTGGATTTGACCGTCTTATGGCCGCGAGGCTCAATCTTTGGAAGCGCAAGCTGCTCACCCAGGATCTCAGCAAGCTCTTGAAGCGTCAGATCCACTTCCAGCAGATGCTCGCCGCCCTGATTACCTGCTTCACCTTGGCCTGGTTGTGGTTCACCCTGGCCGACTGGATCGCCTGCCTTACCATCACCCTGGCCCGTGCCGCCTTGTTCGCGGTCACCGAAACGAAAGCGCGGAATTTCGATTTGTGGAATCGGGATCGTAACCGTGTCTTTTCCCTTACGGCCGATCATCTCGCCGTGGGTCACGTACTTTTTGAGGTCTTGCTTGATCTTTCCCTTCACGATCGAACGGAAGCGGGAATGATCTCGTTTAATATTGTAGATACTCATTTGTACCCTTTATTCGCGTTGTTCAAACCTCAAATTCCGTTGGAACACTCTGGGCTGGACCGTGAGATCCAGCCCCCGAGTTAAAGCCTGGCTTACTGACGCTTCTTCACGTCGCCGCGAGCAAAGATGCTTGCGACGAAGTTCAGAACGTCGGTCGAGCAGATTTCGCAGTAGCCGTAGTTGTTGATCAGACGGGTCTTGACCACGTCGATCTTCTCCTGCGTCGTGCGGTCCACCACGTTGGAAACCAACGAGGTGAGCTTGATCGTGTCCTTCTGGTCTTCGAAGAGCTTGAGCTCGAGAGCCTTGTGCAGGCGCTCGTTCGTCTTGTAATCGAAAGTGCGGCCGTCGATCGCAAGAGCACCGATGTAGTTCATGATCTCGCGACGGAAATCGTCCTTGCGAGACTCAGGAATATCGATCTTCTCTTCGATCGAACGCATGAGCCGCTCATCTGGCTCCTCGTCCATGCCGGTATACTTGTTCTTCACGCGCTCGCGTTGAGTATAAGCCTTGATGTTATCGATGTAGTTTGCGCAGAGCTTGGAGATCGCGTCTTCGTCAGCCGAGATCGCACGCTGGACTTCGTTCTTCACGATGTCCTCGTACTCCTGCTTCACTACAGCGAGCATCTCGCGATACTCACGGCGCTTTTCATCGGAGCCGACGAGAGCGTGATTCTTCAGGCCGCCTTCAAGCTCGTTCATGACCATGAACGGATTGACGCAACCCACTTCGCCCGCCTTGTCGTTGACCAAAGCGTTGGAGATCTTATCCTGAACGTAACGAGGGCTGATGCCTTCGAGACCTTCGCGGACAGCTTCCTTACGAAGCTCCTTCACGTTGTCTTCGGTATAACCGGTGAGAGTCTTGCCGTCATAAAGCTTCAACTTCTGCATCAGCGAGAGGTTGGCTTTCTTTGGCTGCTCAAGACGGGTCATGATCGCCCACATTGCCGCTACTTCAATGGTGTGTGGAGCGATGTGCTTGCCCTTGACCTTAGTGGTGTTGAAGTCCTTTTCGTAGATCTTCGTCTCTTGCTTGAGCTTCGTGATGTACGGAATGTCGATCTTCACCGTACGGTCGCGCAGAGCTTCCATGAACTCGTTGTTCTGAAGCTTCTTGAACTCAGGCTCATTGGTGTGGCCGATAATGACTTCGTCGATATCGGTTTGAGCGAACTTCTTAGGCTTGATCTTGTGCTCTTGAGAAGCACCGAGCAAGTCGTAGAGGAACGCCACATCGAGCTTCAGGACTTCGATGAACTCAACCACGCCGCGGTTTGCGACGTTGAATTCGCCGTCGAAGTTGAAAGCGCGCGGATCGGAGTCCGATCCGTATTCCGCGATCTTACGGTAGTTGATATCACCCGTAAGTTCGGTGGAATCCTGGTTCTTTTCGTCCTTCGGTTGGAACGTACCGATACCAATACGATCTTTTTCGGAAAGAACAAGGCGCTCAACGCGGATGTGGTTTTTGACCACTTGCATCCAGTCGCCTTTGTACTTCTTGAGGAACTCTTTCATCACGAAACGGCAGAACGGATTGAGATCACCTTTAATGTTGATCTTATATTCCGTCTTGTTTCCGCGATTGAGCTCTTCCAAAATCTTTGGACGCATATCATCCGGGATGAGCTTCAGAGGATCGTCATGCATTGGGCTTCTGACTTCTTTTTGGGAGCCCAGGATTCCTGAGTTCGTGTCATCGATCCAACGATACGTGTACATGGCGCCTTCGTCCGTGCGCGAATATCTCTCAACGCCCTTCTTGAGCACGCGTGCGATCGTGGATTTCGAGGAGCCGACCGGTCCGTGCAGGAGAAGAACGCGCTTTTCAGTTCCATAACCGAAAGCAGCGGACTTGAAGAAATGCACCAATTTCATCAACGGAACATCGAGGCCGAAGACGGCGTCTTTTCCGTGATCAATCGGGTCTTCGAAAAACTTGTATTGAACGATGTTCTTTTTGTACTCAACGTAGGAATTGGTTCCATACGAGAGAATCATGTCGTAAACGCGTTGGAACGCGTTCCGGCAGACTGCTGGATTCTTCTTTACGATATCCAGGTACTCAAGGAACGTTCCTTCCCAATGAAGGTTACGAAACTCCTGAACCGAGTTCCAATCCCCTAAAATCTTGTTCCAATCATTTTTGCTATCTTTATCTGAGCCCATATCGGTTCCACGAGTGGTGTTCGACGCCATGAGATATCCTCGAATCTGTGAATTTTTAACTCCCCGAATCCTTCCACCATTTTACCTGGATCGGCACCGCGCTGTAAAGTTGGCGCTGCGATTAGTTTTTTTTAAAGCAGCTCGTTTCAAACTCTTTCAACTGGCAGTCTATAATCGAACCGCTTTACTCTGTCATTTTCTTGCCGCTATTGAATCAAACAGCTTGCCAAATCTCTGCCTGACCGGGGTTTTTCTCTCAGAATTTTTCTCCCGAACTTTTTTGCTTGGAAACATGCGGCCTTATCATTGAGAATGGAGTCCTACCTATGGATTCGCCTGTGGCAAACTCTGAATCGCAGGTCACCTTGCCTTCGTCGCCCGTTGTGAGCGATCGCTTTCGCGTTGGATTTGCAACGGATATCGGTCGTCGCCGCTCGCAGAATCAGGACAACCTCGCCATAGCAGCCGACTTAGGTCTTTTCATGGTCGCCGATGGCATGGGTGGTCATCAGGGCGGCGAAATCGCAAGCTCGATTGCTACGCAAGTCGTCCCAAGGATTGTTCGTGAAGGACAGGTGAACTCTTCCTGGGATCCACGCCTTTTGGTTTCACACGCCATTCGAAACGCCAACGCCGCTATTTACAAGCGAGCGCTCGAAACTCCAAGCCTTCACGGCATGGGCACCACTACCACAGCCCTTCTATTCAAAAACGACCATCTTTATATTGGTCATGTCGGCGATAGCCGCTGTTATCTTTTCCGAAACGGATCTCCAAGCGAACTCGCCTGCTGGCAAGTCACACGCGATCATTCACTTGTTCAGGAAAAACTCCGCGCGGGCCTCATCACGCGCGACGAAATCAAAACCGATCGCATGAAGAACGTGATCACGCGTTCCGTAGGCTTTGAGCAGGATGTGAACGTTGAAACTTACCACGTGCTGACCAAACCCGGCGACGTTTTCCTGATTTGCTCGGACGGGCTCTCGGGCCTGATCAATGAGAAAGAAATTCTCCAGATCGTCCGCACCGAACTTTCGAAGTTCGAGTCGAATAACCCCCCTCACCTTGGCGCGCAGGTAGAGCAAACTGTTCGTCAACTAATTGCGGCTGCCAATGCAAATGGAGGTGATGACAACATCACTTCTGTTGTGATCGAGGTTTTATGAATTTGAACAAGTTTTATACGATCATGATCGTCCCGGAGAAAACCTCGCAGGTTCGCCGCCTGATCATTCCGGCCTGGATTGTTCGCTCGGCTGCCGTGGGAATGGCGTTCGTGATCCTTCTGAGCCTGGTGATGTTTTATGATTACTGGCGCGTCATGGGCGAAATCTCTGAAAATAAGCAGCTCAAAATGGAGAACCGCCGCCTTCGCCAGCAGGTTCAGGTTTTCAAGAACAAGGTCGCAACCATTGAGAGTACGATGGAGCGCGTAAAGACATTTGCAACGCGCCTCAAAGTCATCACCAATATCGAAGATCGCGGTGGTCTACTTCAAAGCCTCAATCAACAGCAGCCCCCGGATTCTTCAGCTGGTCTCCCGAGCGAGTCAGGTCTGGCCGATGCTAAACCAAAACTGATTTCACCAAATCTAATTTCAGACGATACTCAGGATGTAAAAGAGGCGAAAGTCATCAAAACTTCCGCAACTCAAGGCACAGCAACGACGAGCGCGCCAACAGCAGCTACCGTTCCGTCAACAGCAGCCCCTGCTGTTCCCACGGCTCCAGCTGCCCCAACTGCTATGAACGACTTGCCGTTGGATCCGGAAGATCCGGAAGACGTTCTTTTGCATCGCGACTATGAGGAGCTGGATCAGCACTTCACGTTTCTCAATCACGAATCGCTCTTTGTCGAAACTGAGCTTCAGGATCTCTACGAGCTCTTGGGTGACCAGAAAGCGTTCCTCTCTGCGCTTCCAACCCGAAAGCCAGCCGAGGGCTATTTCAGCTCAGGCTTTGGCGTGCGTAAGTCCCCCATCGGTGGCAAAGTCAAAATGCATGAAGGCGTCGACATCGCCAATCGCTTAGGAACTTCCATCCGCGTGCCTGCCGACGGTGTCGTCGTGTTTGCTGCCGTTAAGGCAGGTTACGGCCAGACGGTCGTCATTGACCATGGCTATGGTCTTGAAACCTGGTACGGACACGCCAAAAAGCTTCTGGTCAACAAAGGCCAGCATGTGCGCCGTGGCGAAGTCATCGCTCAAATGGGGAACAGTGGCCGCTCCACTGGTCCTCACGTCCATTACGAAGTCCGTGTGAATGGATTTCCGGTCAATCCGATCTCTTACATATTAGAGAACTGATTCTTTAAGCAGCGAGCTTTGTCTAGGGACTAGACATCGCGGCTCAAAGGAATAAGATCTTCAGCCATGGCAGCGATTGCATTCATGCTTTCAATCGCCATGCTTCGCCTTGAGCAATTGAGAATTACGCATCTTGACTGGCCCCATGCTCAAAGCGCAGGTTTAATAGCCGGCTTAACCGCCGACCTCGCGCTTGTTTTGTGCATTTGCGGCTTTCAAAGAGCGGCCTCAGTGACTGGGCCTCGCATCGGCAAAATATCTTCGATCCTTTTTTCAGCAGCGATCTGGACGCTTTTAGCTGCCAATATCTGTTATTTTTCTTTCTTCCAAAGCGAGCTTTATCTTTGGATTGCCACGTCCTACAGCGAGAACGCCTGGTCCATTCGCAACGTGGCTCTGCGCCTCCTGGAGCGCCCTTACATCCTTGCAAGCTTTACTCTCTTTTTACTGGGAGCCGCAGCCATGGGTTTCAGAAAATGGGAAGCTCAAAGACTCAAACACGCAGCCACCGGCGCACTTCTCATTACTGCAGCACTCATCATCCGACAGTCGCCTCATTGGAACTTCGTTGCCAAATGGTTTGAAAACCCTCAGATCTCCGAATCGATTTTCGCCAACAACATTGCCTGGCGATGGGTGGATGACATTGAGAACCATCGTTGGAACAAGAGAGTTCCCATCGAAAGGTACGAAAAAATTCTGCCAGAAGCCCCAAGACTTCTGGCCCAGTACTCTCAAATCAACTCAGAACAGCAACGGCGCGTCGACGTTTCAAAGAAACTTCGCAAGCTTTTAGGCTTTTCCGAAAACCAGAAACTCAATTTCGTCATCCTGTTTCTGGAAAGCGGCAGAGCGTATGAACTTTTATCCCCCAAGACTTCGAACGAAGTTTATCCCGAGTTTCGTAAAGTCCTGGCTCACCATGGCATTCTTTTTCGCCAGGCCTACTCCATGGCCAACTACACGGTTCAGGGCCAGTTCTCCACGCTCTGCTCCCGAATGGATCGCTTTGACACAGCCCCGACTTACAGTCGTCAGCCTTATGCCAAGGTCACCTGTCTTCCTTCTCTCTTCAAGGAGAACGGCTATGACACTTATTGGATGAATCCTTATCACCGCTACTTTGGCGGCAAGTACGTTTTTGAAACCAATCACGGAACGGATCACTTCCTGGATCGTGAGTTTTTTGTTCCGCGCACGTCAGAAGAAGCCAAGGCCTCGCGCGAGTGGGGCGTAAGCGACGATACCTTTTTATCGGAAGCCATTGAGAAACTGGAAAGCATTCACCAGGATGGAAAGCCCTTCTTCGCGCATCTCCTCACAACGGGAACTCACGCACCGTGGCAAACGCTTCCCGATTATCCGCTGTCCACAGAAATGCAGATATGGAGCGAGGGAAACTCCGATTACGCCGGTTACCTCTCCTCGGCGCGCGGGCTGGATCATGCCTTAGGAAAGTTCTTTGATCGCTTCTTCAAAAGCCCGCTCGCAAAAGACACCGTGATTGTAGTGATGGGTGATCATGGAACGGGAATCGCCCCGCCGCATGCAGAGCTCAGCCAACTTCAGACCAATTTACTCTGGCCAAGAATTATCTTGAGCGTCATTTCAAAGGACCTGCAAACTCCAAAAGTCGTGACACACCCTGTCCATCAAATGGATGTCGCACCGCTACTCACTTCCATTGCTGGAATTTCTCAGCCCAGGTCCTGGCTGGGTCGAGAGCCACTCATTTCAGGGCAGGGTACACTTTGGGTCAAGCGCAACGGCAATCGTTTTCTTTACCGCACTCAGGACCGACTTTGCGGAAAGTTAAGCGGCTCAAAGCCACTTCTGTGCTGGCACTTTGCCGCTCAGATAGATCCGATGTTTGGGAGCGAGCCACATTTAATTTCAGAGAACAAAGAGCAAACTCTTTGGTTCAAGTCGGTCATTGATGCAAACGAAGCCTTACTCGAACTAGCGGGCGGTGACGCATCTGCTCTCTCGCCGTCTCTCTCCAATAAAATGTAGCGCAGATGCTCGCAATTCCAACTCTTTCTATTCACTTTTGACATCTTTCTAGGTGACACCAAGGCCTCACCTCGATAGAGTCCTTCTGCGAAACTATGGCTATTCAAACTGCACTTGCGAATGTTGGTAAGAAGATTTTTGGCACTCAGAACGAACGGGAACTGAAGTCCATTTACCCGATCGTTGCGAAGATCAATCAGCTTGAGCCTACCATTAAGGCTTTAAGCGATGATCAACTCCGCGGAAAAACCGCTGAGTTCAAAGAGCGCCTCACAAAAGGCGAAACGCTTGATCAAATTCTCCCAGAAGCTTTTGCAGTCGTTCGCGAAGCAGCCTGGCGCTCGATCGGGCTCCGTCACTATGACGTTCAGCTCATCGGCGGCATTACTCTCCACCGCGGTCGCATCGCTGAAATGCGGACCGGTGAAGGTAAGACGCTGGTTGCTACCCTTCCAAGTTATCTCAACGCGCTGACCGGAAAAGGCGTTCACGTTATTACGGTGAACGATTACCTGGCTCGCCGTGACGCTCAGGAGATGGGCCACGTTCATCGTTTCCTGGGTCTGACGACCGGCATCATTGTCCATGGTCTGTCGGATGCTCAACGTAAGCAAAACTATGCTTGCGACATCACTTACGGAACGAACAACGAGTTCGGCTTCGATTATCTTCGCGATAATATGAAGTTCCGTCTCGAAGACTACGTCCAACGTGAACTCAATTACTGCATCGTTGACGAAGTCGACTCCATTCTCATCGACGAAGCTCGTACCCCGCTCATCATCAGCGGTCCAACGGATGAGACGACTGACCTCTACTACAAGATCAACTCGGCAATTCTTCAAGCGCAACTCGTGAAGGGTGAAGAGAAGAAAGAAGGCGACGACCGCGGCGAGACGGGTGACTACACCGTCGAAGAAAAGAGCAAAACCGCATCTCTCACCGAGGCAGGCGTCGCGAAAATGGAGCGCATCCTCGGGATCGAGAACCTTTACGATCCGATTCACATCGAGCTTTTGCACCATGTGAACCAAGGACTTCGCGCGCACGTCCTCTTTAAGCGTGACGTGGATTACGTCGTTCGTGACGGTGAAGTCATGATCGTTGACGAGTTCACGGGACGCCTCATGCCAGGCCGTCGCTGGTCCGATGGCTTGCATCAAGCCATTGAGGCAAAAGAAGGCGTCAATATCGAAAACGAGAACCAAACTCTCGCAACGATCACCTTCCAGAACTATTTCCGTATGTACAACAAGCTTTCCGGAATGACCGGTACTGCTGACACGGAAGCCACTGAGTTCGGCGAAATTTATAAGCTGCAAGTCACGGTCATTCCAACGAATCGCCCGATGGTTCGTATGGACCAGGCCGACGTGATCTATAAAGCTGAGCAAGGCAAGTTCAAGGCAATCGCAGAAGAGATCAAGCGCCTCCATGAAAAAGGTCAGCCAGTTCTTGTGGGTACCGTCTCGGTTGAAAAGTCCGAGCGTCTCTCCCACCTTCTCAAGGGCCTTGGAATCAAGCACAATGTCCTGAACGCCAAACAGCACGAGCGCGAAGCAGAAATCGTCGCGCAAGCCGGACGCAAAGGCTCTGTCACGATCGCCACGAACATGGCAGGTCGCGGTACCGATATTCTTCTCGGCGGCAACGCTGACTTCATGGCGAAACACGAAGTCGGACCAGCTCCAACTCAGACCGCAGAGATGTCTGCTGAAGAGTACGAAGCTCTCCTGGCCGACCATCAACGCAAGCTCGATGAGAACTCCAAAAAGTGGAAAGAGCTCTGCACAAAAGAGCGCGAAGAAGTGAAGGCCGCAGGCGGTCTTTTCATCTTGGGCACTGAGCGCCACGAATCTCGCCGTATCGACAATCAGCTCCGCGGCCGTGCAGGCCGTCAGGGTGACCCAGGCGAAAGCCGTTTCTACCTGTCTTTGGATGACGATCTCATGCGTATCTTCGGAAGCGTCAATATCGGACGTTTCATGGAAGACGACATGCCGATTGAGCATAAGTGGATCACGAACGCGATCGCTAACGCTCAAAAGAAGGTCGAAGGCCATCACTACGACGTTCGTAAACACCTTCTTGAGTACGATGACGTCATGAACCAGCAGCGTAAGGTCGTTTACGCCTGGAGACGTGAAGTTCTGTCCCAGGAAGCGCTGAAAGACATGATCTTTTCGATGGTGAAGGAGCTTGCCGCAAATATCGGCGAAGAGTTCTTCCCTCGTGGAAAGCTTCGTAAGGACAATGGCCAGTCTCATCTCGACATCGACGAGTTGAACAA
The DNA here is from genome assembly GCA_045805065.1 of Bdellovibrionia bacterium. Lineage (GTDB taxonomy): Bacteria > Bdellovibrionota > UBA1018 > UBA1018 > UBA1018 > CAZCBS01. The sequence continues at coordinate 11,240 of JBJMMA010000029.1, forward strand.
TGCCGTTCGCCAGACTTTCCAGATTGATTCCAATATCCGTGAAGCAGATATCAGCCCATTCAACAACGTGGGCCTGGCTAATCTGATCACCGATATGGCTCAAAAAGCCTATGAGAAGAAGGCGCAAGATCTTGGACCTGAAATGATGGGCCAGGTTGAGCGCATGATCCTTCTCACGACGATTGATCATCTGTGGAAAGATCATCTTCTGGCGATGGACCATCTGCGGGAAGGCATTAACCTCAATGCCTACGGCCAGAAGGATCCACTGATCGAGTACAAGAAGCAGGGCTTTAACTTCTTCCAAATGATGATGGGCCAGATCACGAGCGATGTCGTTCGTAAGATCTTTGCCGTGCAGCTCGCGCAAGCCGACGAAATGCAGCACGCTCATGACGAAGACCTTGAAGAGGCGCTTGAGCATGAGCTTGGGGATGAAATGGCTGAGGCCTTCCCAGAGCAATCCATGCAGTACAATATTGCGGAAGACGGCACTCTGGTTCCTCTGAGTGGCCCTCCTTCTGAGGCTGAAGCAGCCGCGCACCCAGCACCTGCTCAAGGAGTCGCGCCTGATCTGATGGCTCAGATGCGTGCTCCAAGACAGATGAGCATGAGCCGTGGCCCAGTGGGTGGCGGACTTATGGCTGCGAACGGCCCAATGGCCGAGCCAATGCCATCCTCCTCCGTGGGAGGCTCAGACGTCGATAAGGCTGGAAGAAACGATCCATGTCCTTGTGGAAGCGGCAAAAAGTACAAAAAGTGCCACGGCGCTTAAGTTCGGTTATACTCTAAGGGAGACCCCATAAGTGGGTCTCCTTTAGAGGACTCAATGACCGACGATTCTGAAAAATCCAAAAAGTTTGAGTTCAACGCGGCGGACATTCCTGGGCTTGATTTAACGCCCGAGCAGCAGCCTGAAACCACGTTCGCCCCTCTCGCCGAGCAGGATCCCGTGCCGGGGACGGGCGTGCTCAAGCTCGGCTATCCGATCGAGGTGCAGCGGGGGATCGAGGCGCAGAAAGGCCGGCCCGCCTCGGCTCGTTTCGGCGCCGTGC
>JBJMMA010000030.1:0-23151 GCA_045805065.1 Bdellovibrionia bacterium
CTGAGAGGCTACATGAGCAATGACTCGCTTCCAGAAGGCGCTCTGACCGCCGCGATACTCACGGTCCACGGCATCCGCCCAGATCACCGAGCGGTCCAGGACTTTCAAATCCTGAGCATTGCGCTCGATCAGCCGGACCGTCGATTTGGCGTCCTCAACGAAAACAGCTTGGCTTGCCCCCCGGGAAAGCGCTTCAAAGCCGAGCGCCCCGGAGCCAGCAAAAAGATCCAAGATCCGAGCGTCCGGAATCAGAGTTTGAATGGAATTAAATAAAGCCTGACGCAAGCGCGCCTGCGTGGGGCGCGTATGCTGATGCTTTGGGGTCTGAATGATGCGACCGCGGAACTCTCCGCCAGTTAGCCTGAGGCTCACGGTAGATTGATTACCGGAATCAGGCTACGCGACGCAACGTCTTTTGGCGGCCCACTGGAATTTTAAATTCGGTTCCGTCAGCGAGCTCGATCTTCAAGAAATCGTCCGAGAAACCCACGGTCACTTCCTGACCTGCAAACTCATACTTCAACTTGAGAGTCATGCTGCCCGTGAGGCTCATGGTGAGACTTGGCGAGGACTCATCGTTTGTTTGTGGGGCCTGTGGTGTTTGTGAGGTGTTGCTCATCACTGGAGTTTCCTTTACGAAAATAGGAGCTGAAGCTGGAACTTCGGCCGCTTCGCTTTGGCGACGGGCCTGATCATCAAAGGTCTGATCGAGCAAAGTTTTCACCGTTGGATCATCCTTCAGCTCAGCCAAAGTGCTTTCCATCGACTCACCGAGGTCGGAGACCTCACCTGCTTCGAGCGAAGCATGAAATTCTTTCATGAGATCATCGGCACTCGCTTCTTCTGAAATACCAGATGAAATATTGGGTGAAACACTTGCTGAAACGTCCTCAGCAAGGGCTGCGAGCTCTTTCGCTACTTCGGTAGCTTGCGCAAGAGTGGGAGCGGCACTTGGAGCTGCTGGCGTATCGACGGACGAAAGCACCTGAGCCATCTCTTTGGCTACGGCCTGCGTATCTACCGCTTCGGCCTCGGAGCTGAGCTCTTTGCGCAGTTCTTCCACCTCACTAAGGATCTGATCGATGTCGTTTTGATTCTGCTGATTTGAGCTCATGCTGCACCTCCCTTATGCGCTTCAAACTCTTCTCGGCCGGAAGGGCTCCGAAGTTAAGGATTTGAAATGCGAAAAAAAGATGATGTCCCTTTATGGGCGCTCAAAAAGCGTGCGCCGCGTTAGCCCCGCGAAATCACTCATGACGCGGTTTTCAGCTAAATTTAGTCGCCAAAGAAAGCAAACTTTTGGTATCACAGCGGTCTCCTATCCATCGATTGCTCCGTGTGGGGGCGGTTCGAGTAGTGAAAGTAGTAGTGTTCGTTACTTTTTAAGAGTGGTCATGGATCAAACCCACCTGTCGAAAAATCTGCGCTCATTGCTGATGCCCTCAGGGCTTCCGCGCAATACAAGCAATTTGGGTAATCCTCTTTCGGCTGGCCTGACAACTAGCACGACGACGTCCCTGCCGACGCCCGAAAAGCCAATCATTCCGCCACCTCCCCCAGTTCCAACTTTCACAGGACCTGCACCGTCTGAGGCAGCTTCCCAATGCCAGGTAAGGATTCCAACGCAGCCCAGCCAACTTGGCGCGTTTCTTCCCCTCTTTTTGTCGCTCAAAGCTCAAATCTTACAAGATCTTGAGAACAATCTAGTGCGTCTCCTGACTTTGAACATGAGCCGCCGCGAAGCTGTGGCTCAGTATTTGGACCGTCTCTCCGGCCACACACCCGGCCCAACTGCCATCGCAGGAAACACGGATGCCGCAGGTGGACTGAGGCGCTGGATTGAAGGCCCTCGCAGCCCTGCACAAGCTCACGCTCTCCAGGCCTATCTGGAAGAAGTGGCGCTCATCACCTTAGGTCAGGCGATTTTGCTCAAGGGTTGGTCGGATCGGGCCATTCGCGCCTGGACCGAAGCCGATCTCAAGGACCTCAACTGGGCCATGCATGCGGCACTCAAGCCTCATATTCCATTAGACCGTGAGAGCTGGCAGGTTGCGCGTCAAAATATTTACTCCTGGTACAAGCCAAGCCCGCAAGTTCAGCGCGAGATCTGGTCTGCGCTTGAGTCGTGGAAACTCTCCAACGAAGACCCGCTCTTTATCGGCACCCTTCTTTCTTCTGCCAAGAAAGCCTGCCCTGAGTACGTCGAGCCACAAGGCTACGATTCAAGACTCTTCAAGGCGATCTGGGAAAAGATGCCGCTCTTTGGCTTTGATCCATCCGCAAGCAGCGGACCTTTGAAGCGCCACTGGGCTGTTTTCTCTCCGACCTTGCGCGATGGCGCCATGGTTCGCACGGGTCCTGGTTCGGTCCACTGGATCGGACTCGAAGCCTCCTGTTTTCAGCTCATGATGACGGAGCTCATGCAACTTTGGTGGGGCCAGGCAGCGCCTCCTCTCTGGGCCATTGGAAATGGCCTGGAAGTCCACACGCGCGATCAGCTCACCTTGAGCCTGGGCTCGCCTAAGCCATCCCTTCTGTCTCGGATCGCTGAAATGGAAGCCTGCGATGTCGCATTCGTTCTTGAAGAGCGTGCCGTTCGCGCCCAGGGACGAAGCGCTGAGGCTCAGCGCTTTCGTGAGCAAGTCGAAGGCGTCTCTTACTTCAAGAAGCTTCGTGCGCCTGGAACCACTCTGGGCGATCTTCAAGCCTGCGTTGCACTCTCCAAGCTCAGACCTGGAGGCCTTCTCTGGTGGTCTCGTGAAGAACCGCTTGAGTCTCGCGATGGCGAGGGCATGCTGAACTTCCTTCTCGAGCGCGGAAAGCTCATTTGCGAATGGAATCTCTCTGAGATCACGCACGCGCTGCCTCATTCTCCAGCGACAGGTGCCGCAAAACCCCTCTTCCCGAAATTTCTTTACCTCTTCATCCGCGAGCCGCGCGTTGAGGAGCGACTCAATAATCGTCCAGTGCGCCTCTCGGTGCAGGGCCAGATCCGAAGCCATGTCGAGCTTCCGATTCTTCTCGAAGACGCGCTTCAAGGCGCGATCCGTCCAACGGGCGCGCGCGGCCAATGGCAAGTTCACGCTCAGCACAGTCCATCCACTCAAAAGGAATGGGCAGATCGTTGGCCGGATCCGACCTGCCAGAACACGGTTCGTTTTGTCGAACGCCTGCGCGAGATCTCGCTTCCGCTTGCAAGCGCCACGACGATCCGCCAGACGCCCGAAGGCGATCCCAATCGCAACGGATCGTGGAGTGTTCACAACGCGCTTCACGGTTTTTGGATTCAGGCCACTCAAGGTCCGGAAGGACGAAAGCTCGTCACGCAGCCTCTTCCCCGTCCAGGAAAAGAAGCTCAAGGCTCAGGCTTCCTGATTCTCGTAACGGATGAAAACAGTATCGCGCCTCTGAAGCATTATCTTGAGTCGGCCACCGTTCAGCAGTGGCTCGAGTACCATTGCGAGCGCCGCGGGGACCGCTGGGTCCTGAACGAGCAGAGTGTGCGCTGGATTCCTGTTCCTAAGATGCTCCTTCGTGCCCTGGGTGTGGGCATCCAGGACCGCATGGGAGAAGGCCTGGGCATGCAAGGCGCGCCGCTGCCACTTCCGCTTCCAGGAGAATGGGAGCGTCTGGCTTCACAGATTTCCGCTCATCCGGGCCTGGTTCGCGAGGCTTTGGATCGCCTGCATTCGCACGACGACCCAAGCATGGATCGCGCACAGATTCTCGCCGAGCTTTTTGTCCGCACGGCAAGAACGATTGAGTCTTTGCGCACTTCTTCCGGTCCGCTCCTGAGCCTGGTAGGTCAGGAAGGAAAGATCCGCTGGTCACAGCTTTTGAAGATTCTGCCAAAGCCCGAGATCACTGCGATCACGCTTCATCCGCGCGTGACGCTCTCAGGCTCACTGCCTCTTCATCTTCCGATCTCCCAGATCGCGCCAACCAAGGTTCCATCGCCTGGAATCCTGCTCTCCACCGAAGCCGGAATCTCGATTAAGATCCATTCGGACATGCCGAACCTTCTTGAAATGATCTGGGAACAATTGGAAGGCTTGAGCAGCCCGACTTGGAGCGAGCTCTTGCAGTACCTCAAGCTTCCTCGCCGCATGGAATTGGCTGAGACCACGGCATCGGACGTTCTGCGCTCGCATGGAGAACAAACGCGCCGCATTCGCGATTTGCTTGAGTTGCTAGCCGCATGTTCGAATTTTTGACACACTCGGTTTCGGACACTGTCTAAAAATTCGACAGTTGTTGAGCGCAAGTTTGATACGGCACTCGAAATTTTCCCAAAATTTTGAGCGATTCTGAAGGCTTCCCAAAAGGCATAATCGCGGTTCTCTTTCGCGGCTGAAAGAATGAACTGTTTCATTCATTGGCACTCGCGCTGCATTAACTCTCTGCGTGTGACGTTGGTTGAAAAAATATGGTGTCCAACACATTCCCGATTCCGATCCCTATCGGCAACCCGGGATGTGAGTTTTTTAGAACCATCGCCTGAGCGATCTTCAAATGATGACTCAGGCGATGTTTGTGAAAAGCACCTTTAACTCTCCCCCTCATTCAAATCCTACCGGGGCACTTCATCTTGGACCGAGTGCCCCACCCCTCTCCTGACTCTCTCTAAGCGCGTCTTGCAATTCTTTGTGACGCGATGCAGTTTTCAAATTCATTGTTTCTCCATCTAAAAGTGCTAGACCTGAATCGAAAGGAATCATTTCCCTATGAAATCGAATCAGCTCTTCACGACCGTTATTGGAGCTCTTGCTCTTGTCAGCTCAGCGTCTGCTTTGGCAGCTCCGTCTGTGCGCACTTACTCTTACAGCGCTCGCGTTCCTGCAACGGGCGCAAGCTGCACTGCTGCTGCACAAGACCTGGCTCAGAAAATCCAGGCTGCAGCTCCAACGGCCAAGAATGTTCAGGGCATCTGCGTGGCTCGCGCTAACTTCAAGGATCTCGGCGAGTAATTCGGAGTCGACTGCCTGAAGGTCACTTACGATACCGCTGATTACCCTGTGGCGCTGACTTCGATTCAATTCCCAAGCTTTGAGTTCAACGAGCTTCACGCTTATCCGAACTATCGTGACTGCTTGAACGACCTCGCAACTCAATCCGCGATCTTCACGCAGGCAACGGGACTCAGCATCCTCGCCGGCTCTTGCGCTCCGAACGCTGACTCTTACTCTGGCTTCGTACTCAAAATCGAAGCCACAGGCCAACCTACTCGCACGATGCACGTGATGCACAACCTGGCCAGCGTCCGCCTGGAAGCAAATGCCGAATGGAAGGCCACGATCCTAAACCTCATCTCCAAAGTCGGAGGCATCGTTGCCAAGAGCGGTAGCGACATGATCGCCTACTACGCTCCAGGCAACGTGGTGGTCGATTCCAAGCATTGGCTTCGCACCGACACTTTGGAACAATGCCAATCTCAGGTGAATGAGATCACTTCCATGAGCGCCAAGCTGGGCGCTAAGAACATCGTGGCAACCTGCCACGCTGACTATGCTCCTGCAGACGGCGCAAGAATCCACTACTACCTCGATACCGCAGTGGACACTTCCTTGCTCACCGCCTTCACTAACACCTACCATGACACTTTCTTCAGCTTTGACGAGTGCATGGCAGTCCGCCAGTCGATCCTTGACCGTGAGCCGAATGCCAAGGCCTGGATGGGATCTTTCTGCACGGCTTCGGACTTTGGCGACGATCGCTACAACTTCCAGATCGTGACTCGCTTCTAATCCGTCTTTTAGAATGCCTTTCCAAGCGCGGGATCCCGGTTCAGACCAGAAAGTCTGGACTTGGATCCCGCGTTTGCTTTACAGCCCGGGCCAGATTCCGTTAAACTTTCAATAGATGGATTTGGAACCTATTGGGTCAACGCCCTGGCATGAACGCCTGGCCACCCACTCGCATCACCGCCGTTTTGATTACCTCGTTGAGCTTCACCGCCTGACGGAGACCTGGCTTCGCGAGCTTCAAGTCGAGCGACCAGCCCATTCTCTGGGTCGCGGCCTGGGCCCGGAAGTCGCCGGCAATCTCTGGATGCTTGAGAATCCATCCGAAAGAGGCCTTGAGGCACTTTTGGATGACACCTCGGCCGAGGACGTCCTCTCGCGTCTCGAGCGAACCATCTGGGCGGCGCAAGCTTACACCTTGGGTCAGCTTTTGGAACGAACCGCAGCCAGCGAGCGCTCGGTCCTGGACAGCATCCTGGAACAAACCTCCTGGAAACTGGGACGCGCCTACGCTGAAAAGCGTTGGTCACAGCTGGCTCAAGAGAACCGTCAGAACATGGGTCGCATCCTCCTGGCCTTTGGCGATTCCCCCTTTGGGGCTGCCCCTTTTGGCTCATCCAATGAAGGGCGCTCATTTCTGGTTCTCAGGGCAACTCGGCCCGAAGCTCATATCGAGCTTCACCACTGCCCTCATCAATCCGTCTTCAGTGAAGTGAACCGTATTGCTGACGAGCTTTGTACGATCCATCACCATTGGGTTCGTGGCTTTGCCTATGGGCTTCATCACCGCCTTCAAGTGAGTCAGCATAAAAACACCCATCGCTGTGGGCAGCGCTGGTATTTTGCTCATGTCCTCTAACCGCTCGGCTCACGATCGACTTCTTGCGCTTCAGAAAAAGATCCATCGCTCGCTCCAACAGCAAGCCATGCGTCTGATGGGAGAAATGCCCGAATCCATCCGCCGCTATGAGCGCGAGTACCGCGAGGACTTCAAGCGAATCCCCAGACGCCCCCAGCTCGCTGACAAAGGTGAGCTCATTCAGGAGATCAGAAAAGCCGACGTCACTCTGATCGGGGATTATCACACTTTTGCGCAGGCCCAGCGGACCGCGCTTCGAATTCTTCGAGAGTCCGTCCAGAAGGGTGAAAGCTGGTATCTGGGCCTGGAGATGTTTCCCAGTCACAAACAGGATGCTCTGGATCGCTTTCAATTAGGACAAGTCTCCGAGGCTCATTTCCTGAAGGAAATCGGCTACGAAGAAGAATGGGGATTTCCTTGGCGCCATTACGCTCCGATCATTCATTGGGCAATCCGCAATCGCGTGAAGCTCGTCGCGCTCAATCGCCCGTCCATACTCAGGCAAACCCATGAGGCAGATGAGAACGAGCTTTACGAGCGCGACCGCTGGGCGGCGGGCATCATCACGGATACCTTTCACGCCGCGCGCGAAGCTCATGTGAAGCGCCCGCGAATGATCGTGCTTTTTGGAGAGCTTCATATCGGAAAGAAGCATCTTCCTCAGACGATCAAAGATGTTTCAACATCGACTCTGAACCGATCCCTTCGCACTCTGATTCTTCATCAAAACCAGGATGACCTCTATTGGAAGATGGCAAGCCAGGGTCGCGAGCTTGAAGCTCAAGTCATCAGGCTCAGGCAAAGAAGCTATTGCGTTCTCTCGAGCCCGCCCTGGGCCAAATGGCAATCCGTCATCAATTGGGCCGAAGGAGCACATGCGAGCCCTGCTTCGCTTTCTGGCGGCAAATTCGCCAATCCCTACGAAAGCGATTATGAAGATGATTGCGAAGATGACTCCGAAGACGAGGAACCGATTGATCCTCTTTCGCTCATGACTCAGTACGCGGCAATCGTTTCGGAGTTTTTTGGAATCCCCAAGCCCTCTTTTGATGAGCTCGATGTCTACACGATTCGAAACGCTGACTTTTCCGAAAATTTAAAGGATTCCCATCTGAGCCCGATCGAAAAAAGGCTCATCCGATATCACGTTCTTCACCATCACAGGGTTTACATCCCAAGCGCACCTCTGGCTTATCTAGCTGCTCCCAATGAGAACGGGGCCGCCGAAATCGCATCGATTCACCTTTTTCGAACCGCCTTGGCAAGCTCGAGCTCCCAGAATCCTTCAGCGCCCAAGCAACTGGAGCAAAAGGCGGCCTCTTTCTATCAGTGGATCCTCGACCATGCGTTTGGTTTCTTTGGAAGCCTCGTGCTCAATCCCCGAAGAAAATGTGATCTCATTGCCGATCACGAGCAGAGAATCCTGGAACTGAAAAAAGGAGCCAAAGCTTCTTATCCCCATGAGAAGGCCGCGCGGGAACTAGCCTATCAAATCCTCTCCTCTGCCATTGAGGAAGGAAGTGGTGAGCCTCCTGAAGCGCTCATCTTCTATTTGAAAAACCCAGGCCTCGCACCTGCGCTTTTCTTTGCGGCACGCTACGTCGGCTTTGCTCTAGCCAAGCAAGTTCATCACGCCTTGCTGCAGGAGAAAACAAGCCTGAATCAGCTAAAGAGAGTGTTTTTCGGAGATCCGGACACGTCCCTTCCCCCCTCCTACTGGCGCTTTCACTCTCTTAAAAGCACGGCGCTCAAGGGCCCCATTGCTGCAAGCAAAACCGAAAGCCTGTAGGCGAGATCCGCTGACCAAATCAGTTATTCGACTTCGGGAGCGTCTTTCTTTTCGAGCTTTCGATAGATCGTTCGCGAGTTGATTCCCAGAAGCTTCGCGGTCATGTTCTTATCGCCTGAGGTTGCTTCCAAAGTCTTGCGGATCAGAAGATCCTCAACGTCCTTGAGAGGCGTTCCCAACGGAACCGTGATGGCAGCCTGAGCCTGTCCTGACGCTGTCGTGCTCTCAGTCCCAAAAGTATTTGAGGCCTTTTCAGCCCGCTTGGCAAGATCCAGAAGATGCGGCGGAAGATCGCGCGCCAGGAGAAGCGATCCTTGAGCAAAGACGACACCGCGCTCAACCACGTTTCCAAGCTCACGTACGTTTCCAGGCCAGGTATGCGCCAGAAGCGCTTCCATGGCCTCATCTTCGATTCCATCAACCGGCTTGCCGTGGCGTCCAGAAGCCAGCTTCAAGAAATGATAAGCAAGATCCGGAACATCTTCCATTCGATCACGCAGCGGTGGAATCTGAACTGCGATCACCTCCAGGCGATAGAGCAAATCCTGGCGGAAACTTCCCGTTCGGACATTTTCTTTCAGGTCACGATGCGTTGCCGCGATCACACGCACATTGATCTTCTTGGAAGTCGTCGCGCCCACGCGCCTGACTTCGCCCTCTTGAAGCGTTCTCAATAGCTTGGCCTGAAGGGCGATCGGCATGTCGCCGATTTCATCGAGAAAAAGAGTTCCTTCATGAGCGGCCTCAAAGAGACCTTCCTTTGCGGTCGTTGCTCCGGTGAAGGCACCCTTCTCAAATCCAAAGAGCTCGGACTCAATCAGCTGCTCAGGCACGGCTGCGCAGTTGATGGCAATGAAGCGTCCCTTGGCGCGCGAGCTTTGATCATGAATGCAACGAGCAATCAATTCTTTTCCGGTACCGCTCTCGCCGGTGATCAGCACGGTTGCCGCGGTCGGAGCCACCTGGCGGATCATGGCCTGAAGCGCGTTCATCGCGCCTGAATTGCCGACAAGGGATCCAAATTTATCGCCCTGAGCCTGCGCCGCCTGGGTTTGCGCTGAGCGTGCAGGCGCGCGATTTCGCGAACGCTTGAGCGCCATTTCAACTGCGGACAAAAGCGCCTGCCTTTTGAATGGCTTGGTCAGAAAATCCACCGCGCCAAACTTCATCGCCCACACGGCTTCTTCAATGCGGCCAAAGGCCGTCATGAGAATCACCGGCGTACCATCTCCGCAAAGCGAGAGAGCGCGCAAAAACTCAAGGCCACCCAAACGAGGCATGCGGACGTCCGTGAGAATCAAGTCAAAGCCCACACGAGGCTTATCCGCGCTTCCCCTCACCTGATCCAGCGCTGCCTGGCCGTCACAAGCGGTCGTCACGTCATAATCTGAAAGCTCAAGAATCTTGCGAGTGGATTCCAGCGCCTGGGCATCATCATCAACCAAAAGAATTCTGCTTTTTGACGTCAACATGGAAGACCTACCTCTTGCGCTGAGCTTACTTCAGATGAGCTTGCCTCAATGGAAGCGTATGTACTTGGCATTGCGATCTCAAAGCAAGCTCCAGCTTGAGTTTCCATGCACTCCAGTGAGCCCGCATGCTCTTCGATAACGCGTTTCACAAATGAGAGTCCAAGGCCAGTTCCCTGAGCCTTTGTCGTCACAAACGGCACAAAGAGTTTGGCGCGCACTTCGGCAGGAATTCCTGGACCATTGTCCTGAATTCTCAACCAGACGCGTCCGCCTTCCGTATTGCCCATCAGAATCTCAATTCGCTTCTGACCTGAAACACTTTCCAAAGCCTGAAGCGAGTTCTTGAAAAGATTGCCAAGCGCCTGCTCCAATAGATCCGCATCCCCCTGGATGTGAAGATCCGCGCGAGCCTCGCGCTTCCAATCGACTTCCACGCGTTGAGCTTCGCAGACCGGAGAATAGGTCGCGAGAACCGTCTCGACGATCTCGCCCAGATTCACGCGCTTCTTTTCGCCCGTCGATAGCTTCGAGAGCTTGAGATAGTTGTCAGTGATTTTTTCCAGGCGATCCACCGAGCCCAGAATCGATTGAAGCGATTGCTTGAGCGAAATATTGCCCAGCTTGCTTGCCATCTCCGCAGCCATCTCCGCCTCAAGGCCGATTGAGTGAAGCGGGTTGCGAACCTCATGCGCCACTTGCGCAGACATTCTGCCCACGGCTGCCATGTTTTCAGCGCGTCTCAAGCGCTCCTGAAGATCCATTTCATCCGTCAGATCGTCCAATACCCAGATTGCGCCGCCTGCGCGCTCTTCTTCGGATTTGAGTGGCATGAGGTGGCCGCCATAAATTCTTCCTTCCAGAGCCTTGAGCGCGTCACTCGCGCTGCTTACATCATGGGCCTGGGTCATTTGAGAAGGTCTCAAAGAGCAGCGACTGCTTCCCAGATTGAACTTCAAGGTTTCAAGCCAGGCGTCAGCCTCAGGATAAAGTTCAAGGACCGCCCGAATCTTGCCCCACTCGGCATAATGCTTTCCACGGATCATCTCCGCAGGCGCCTGAAGCCAGCGCTCGGTGACTGGGTTGCATTGCGTGATGCGACCTTCGAGGTCGGTCACAATCAGCACGCCTTCGATGCTGTTGAGAACGTTTTCGTTCAACTCGCCCAGGCTTCTCAAAAGACTGTTCTGCTCCAGAAGCCTGTGCTTCTGTGCATCGACCATTTTCTCACGCTCCAAAAGCGCAGTGGCCATATTGTGAAACTCGCGAGCCAGGGCGCTGACTTCGTCGTTTCGCTGAAGCGGAATTTCCGGAAAAAGATTCTTATCACCCTTCTTGAGTCCACGGCGAGTGATCTCGCGAGCCAGACGCGTGAGCTCATTGAGAGGGCGCAGGGCGCGCTCGCCCAGCCATAAAAGAAGAAGCGAGAGCGACACGACCGCAAGCAGGATCAACTCAAGACCCGTGCGAAGCTCAATGACACGACTTTCGGCGAGCGAGAAATTCTGGCGGAAAGCGCGATCATACTCATTGGCCCCCCACTGAAGCTGGCGCTTCCACTCATCCATCTGCTGCATCCACTGCGCGTAAGCACGCGTGGCGGAGGGTTCATCTTTTTGAGCAAGCGCGGTTTCAAGTCTCTGAGATTCAGCTTTGAGTTGTGTGAGCTCATCGGTGACGTTGGCCACCCATTGCTTCCAACGATCGCGCGACTCGCGAGACAGTGCTGCTCCTCCGCTCGTTGCAGAGTGCGCATTGATCAGTTCGACCGCGCGAGTGATCTCACTCTCCAAAACATCCGTCACCCACTTGGGAACAGTTCGCGCACGCCAGTGAGGATCCTTCCAGTGCGTTGCACCGAGACTTCTCTCAAACTCGCGATGATAAAGATCAGCATCGACCTGGATCTGAACAAAGAGGCGCCCCAGCGGAACCGAAACGCGGTTCGTGACATCGAGGATCTGATTGACCTCAGTGATTCTCACCAAGCTGATGGTCGAGCCCAGGACCGACAAAATGACAAGCGCACCCACAAAAGCCAAAATCCGGCTTCTCAGTGAACGTGTCCCCTTCGATTCTTTGGTGGCCTCTCTCGCGTGAACGCTCATTTAAATCCTTACTTCTAGCTTCGCATAAAACAGAATGGAAGGCACCAAAAGGTGGTCGCCTCCTTTTGGTAGCGCAGGTGCGTCATAATTGCCGAAACTTAAGCAAATCAAAATGGATTAGGTTTTCAGATAAAAGCCCTCGTTGTGACTTCCTGTCACATTCCCAATCGGCATCCTGCCTGGGAACGACTCGGGTTTTATTTGAAAACCTAATCCATTTTGATTTGTTCAGTTTCCGCAATGACCACGGCAATACTATCCACAGTAGGCGATCACCTTCCGTAATTACCCTTTGGAGCGGGCGTCTTTATGACGCAGATGCGCTACAAAAAGGAGGCGACCACCTTTTACCACCTTTTAAGAATGGCAAACTGCTTCGATGTTGTGTCCGTCGGGGTCAAGGACGAAGGCGCCGTAGTAGTTTTCGTGGTAGTGCGGGCGCGGGCCGGGAGCTCCGTTATCTTTTCCGCCAGCCGCGAGCGCTGCTTTGTAGAACTCATCGACCTGTTTGCGATTCTCGGCTCGAAAGGCGACATGAACCCTTGGCTCGTTGGGCGCACCCTCGATTACCCAAAAATCGGGTTTCGGCGGCACACCAAAGCCCATGACGACCAGGCCTTCGGTGAATTGCTTGGGCACTTCCATCATCAGCTTGTAGCCCAGCGGGGCAAGCGCCTTCTCGTAAAACGCGCGACTCTTCTCCGGATTGCTCACTTCAAGGCCAGTATGATCGATCATAGGCTCGAGTTTACAGTCGTCGCGAAATTCCTAAAAGACCAAAAAAGCTGAGCGCGATGATCACAGGAGGGGCCGAGCCGTACCACATCGCCGGGCACCAGGGCCCTACCTTGAAGCGATACCAAAGCACGTAAACCAAAACAGCCCCTACGGCTGAAAGAACATAGCGAGGAGTCGTCAAAGGCACGAGCCTGCGGCCGATGATGCACTCGGAACCGGTCTCACGCGCCAGGCGCTGAGCCACTTCGATGATTTCAGCCTGATCAGTGGAGAATCGCCCCGGAGTCACTCTTTTGCCGTTCTTGAGCTGGATCACCAGGTGGTGGGTCACGACTCCTCGGTGCGCACTTCCAATGGTTGCGACCTGAACCGCTGAGATCTCATCATATGGCACGACAGAGGAACTTTTTGTCAGGCGCCCTTTTTTCAGGATCACAAGACTGCGGATCGAAGAATCCACCCGGATGATCGTATCTTCAAAAAAAAGATAAGTTCCAACCGCCACAGAGAGCAAAAGTATCCCGAGCCAATAAGCTGCCAGGGTGTTGGGCGAATCCTGCACGCGACTTCGCGTCAGGTAGATCACGGCCATTCCCAATGCACCCAATCCTGCAAGGTAGCCCCTGAGAAGTTTTGAGTTGGATTGGATCGTCCAAAAAGACTGAAGTGAAGACTTTGTCGGAGCTTCGTTCACCGCCATGTCATCAGTTTATCCGCCATTCGCTCTCACCTCAAAGCGCGAAGAGCGAACTGAGCGAAAAAGCGGCGCGAATGGACTTTCTTGTTACTTCAGTTTTTTAAACGTTCCTTGAAGGACATCATAAACCGTCTCGTCGCTCTCGAGAATCTCATCGCAAGTGTAGCTGCCCCAAGCATCGCTATGACAGCTTTCCTGGGCGGGAATATGAACGATGCGATGGCCCTTCACGACCGAAACAGTAAGTTCATCGCCTTTTTGTTGAAACTCCAGGGTCACAATCTGACCTTCAACTGGGCAGTTTCCAGGAGAAAGCTCGAAGTAAGCGTCAGTTACATACGCCAGAGGATCGAGAGTGACTCCTGCCAATTTACCGATTTCTGATCCGCAGCCCACGCCCAGCAAGTCATGACCTGCCACATTGGTATAGGTCAGAACCGGAGTAGCTCCATCAAACTGAAGCAAGATTTCGCTCGGCACGCCGTTAAAGTCACCTTGATAGGTTCCGGCCAGGGTCTTAGCGGCATCCAAGTACTCAGCCGGTACCTTGCCTTCGGGAGTTTTGACTGTCTTGCAGGCAGACAATGCCAAAACCAAAAACAATGACAAAATAAACTGAGTGAATTTCATAAGGCTCTCCGATTAAAACTGAGTTTTGGCGTATTTAACCGGAGAGGCCTTCAAAATCTATGATTTAGTTTTTCTTTTCAAACTTGCCGCTAATGTAGTCATCCACTTTCACCCAAGAGCCTGGGAAGTGAACGCAATGCATTTGGCCGTGACCGTCCATATTGCAGCTCGTATCACCTGGCGTGTGCTCCATGCGATGGCCTTTGATGATTTTAACGTAAACTAAGATGCCATCCGATTTTTGCTTAATCCCAAGATACACAGAGCGGCCTTCAATCTGGCATTTGCCAGGAGAGAAAGCGAAAACTGCTTCGCCAAGCTTCTCATCCATAGAAACGTCGATCTGGGTGAGCGTTCCAATTTCGGATCCGCAACCTGGGCCAAGCAGGTCATGACCAGAAGCATCGGTGTAAGTCACGACCGGTGTTGCGCCATCAAAGGCCAGCGAAATTTCGCCCGATACTCGATTGAACTCACCTTTGTAAGTTCCTGCCAGAGTTTTTGCGGTCTCGAGATACTCTGCTGGAATTTTCCCGTCTGGCGTTTCGACGGTTTTGCAGGCCGAAAGACCCAAGACCAAAAACAAAGACACGACTGCGTGATTCAGTTTCATAGTGATCCCCCTAATGGATTCTTTTGAGCAAAACCAGGCGTTGAGCAAAGAATATGCCGTGCAAAACCCTCGTAAAACCGAGCTCTGCACGGCCCCTGTGGGGACAGGTAACGTTTTGACTCGGTTTTCAGAGCCACAGTGTCATCGCTCTGTGCGCCACGACTCAGTACTCGATCGTGAGATAATCGTTTGGCTCGGTGAGCGCCCGGATAGGATCGATGATGAGCTTAACCGGATTTCCGTTATTAATATCTCGCAAGAGATTATTCATGGCATCGCATGCATCTCTTTTAGGGAGCACTCTCCGAATCTTTTCTGGCAAGCTTAAAGAAGCAGCAACGCTCGGATTAAAGGACAACCAAAGCGACGCATTGCTGTGCGTAGTTTTGCAATACAATATCACTTGATACGATGCCCCACTCCTCTCATCGATACTGTCCCCGATCCAATCATACGGATTTTGCTTAACGCTAACAACTTTCAAGACTCGCACGCGAGCCGATGGAGCAGGTGGAATTGGAGTCGATCCGGAAGGCGCCTTGAGAAGCTGAACGATACGCAAAGAAAACGTGTACTCCGAATCATCCACGCCTACAAATCGAAGGTACTCATGAAGAACCAGCAGCTGCTTTTGCTGAGGGTTCAAAATCATCCAGGACGAGTTGCTGAAAATGATCAGCTTTTGCACAGGACTATTGATCGCCATGCGCGGCTGATCCTCAATGGTGACCGGCTTATCGGTACCAAGGATTCGTACCTCATTGAGAGCTACGTCTAAACGAATCAGCTCAAACCCGATTTGATCAGCTCTCAAGCCCTTGGCCTTGATCTCATCGCGAGTCTGGTAGCCAAGCTGTTTGAACTCAGCTTCAAACACATTGCCGCCTCCCCGATCCTTTCCAGCAAACGCGGTAGCGCTCAATGAGAGCGCGACTGCAACCAGGGCCATTCTTTTTAATACAAACTGAATCATAGATCACCTTTCGGGATTTCGATTGGAGTGAGTGGGAAAAACGATACTGCAAGCTGATAAACGGAATTGGCTTTGACGCTTTTTCTCTGAACAAAGGAAGTCAGCTCAAAGCGAAACTTTTTGATTCTTTCTTTGATCTCAGGAAGATCTGCCGCTTCGATCGCAAGCGTAGTTGAAGAGTGATCACGATGCGCGCGCGGAATTTCTTCAAGCGCTTCCATGGAAAGCTCCAGAATTTGTTTTTGAAGCTTTCGAAGCGCCGCCGAAGTAATGTCATTGCTCACGTTGGTCGTATTGTCGCGCGAGAGATCGATCCATTGATTACGCGGAGTGATCGACAGGAGCTCGAGGCGCTGAAGTCGCTCCACCGCTGTTTTGACCTGGGAAGCTTTAATGCCAAGCTTCGTGGCAATCCACTTGGGATCGCCTTTAAAGCCTTGAATATGAGTCAACTCCAGAATGGCGTCATGGTACCACTCGGAGATGCTGATAAACGTATCGAGCGCGAGATTTTGGTAATGAGCGGAGTCAAGCGGAGGAGCTTCCGTTGCCTTTCCATCTAAATACAAGCTCGCCTCAGCCTGCGAAAGCTTGAGCGCCCCGCAGAGGCGCTGGATGGACTTGGAATTGAGCCCACGCTTTCCGGCAATGAGCCTGGAGAGCGTCGTATGATGAATGCCCAGCGACCTCGCAAAGGAGCGAAGCGAATAGCCGGGGTTCTTCTCGCAGCGACGGATCAGCTCCTGCTGCAAGTAACGCCGAAAATCGCGGCTCTCAAGCCCCGATGAATGTGGACCCTGCGTGGAATTCATTACTGTCGCTTATAGGCGACAGAGTAATGCATGGCAACCTATTTGGCACCAAAGTGGTGCCACCAGCCTGGCACCGCGATTATTTCTCGTAAACGCTGACATTTCCGATCTGAGCGACCTTTTTGAAGCCATTTTTTTCAATCTGTTCGTTTGCGGTCATTTCGCTGACTTCTTGAAGGTCCACATTCGAATCCGCTGAGCAGTCAACGACTGCACCCGGCAGAACGACGCTGTAGTAGTATTTGTCCTTGGAAAAAACCCCGGTTCTCTCAGCGCTGATCAGGCAAACCTCTTTGTCAGACGCCTTGTCAGACGCAGAAGCCTTCTTGAGGACTACGATTTGGCCACCGCGGAAGGACTCCAGCAGTTGATAACCATCGCCCTTCATTTTCGCTACGACCTCGTGTTGAAGTCCAAAAAGCTCTTCAGGCGAAGGCATCATCGTGGTCGTTTTCTTCTCGTAAACTTTGCCCTGAGTGCAGGTGGCCTTGAAGGTATAGCCTCGAACACTCGCGGTGTACTCACCATAGCAGTAGATATCACCAGGCTTCTCAGCGACGCTGGACTTTTCAGCCGCAGACGATGCCAATGGCAGCCCGGATACGAAGGCGGTTAAGGCAACGAATGAATATTTAAACAAAAGTGATGAACAACGCATGCTTGAATAAAGAGCAAGCCATGCGCCAGCACGAGTGCGCCAAAACCGACAAAATAAGCCAATATTTTCAGCATCCACGAGGAGGTCACTGTACAAGTCCTAGTCAGATGGACAGGGAGTACTGAACCATGCCGGGTTTGAAGCTGAACTTCTCAAGAATCTCCCTCATGCGAGCATTGGTGAAATGAGTACTGCACTCGATGCGCGCAGCCTGATTTTCTCTGGCCCAGCGAAGACATGCTTCAGAAAGCTGAACTGCCAGGCCCTCTTTTCTAAGCTCAGGCTTCATCCAGAAAGAGTTCACCGAGCAAAAGCGTGATCCATCCGTTGGACTCGTCATCAACTTGGCCCAGATCAGTCCATCAATCGCGTCAGCATCAAGTATGTCAGAACGAGTGAGAATCCAAAATCCATGAGGATCCTGACTGGACTGAATGCGCGCAAGAACCCCTTCCAGATATTCCTTTGAAACAAAATGAGACGGATCCCAGGCTCTGGGCATCTCATCATGAATCTGAAGAATCCGCTGAATGATCGGGGTCTCAGAAACCTCGACCTTCACGACGCGCATCAAAGAGTCCAAAACCGGTCTTACTTCTGAGGCGCAGCAGCTGCTTCAGAAGCAGGCAACTCAAGACGTGGATACAATGGCTTTGGCTCCACAGGCTTGTAAGAAGGCTCACCCCACTTGAGGGCCACAAATGCGCCCTTTTGTGCAGGAGCCGCGACTCCGAGCTGACGGAAGACATCTGGCATTCCAAATGGAAGGACCGGCAGGAGTGACGTTGCCACCCAGCGGATCCCTTCAAGAAGCGTATAGAGCACTTCTTCAAGCTCAGCCAGAGACTCAGGCGTGTTGGCTTTTGCCAAGGCCCAAGGCTTGGTGCGATCGATGTAGAGATTCAAAACGCGAGAGCGTGCCGTGCAAGCCGCAGCGTATGCCGCTGGATCCTTGCGATCGAGCGCAGAACGAAGCTCATCGCCCAGCTTCTCAAAAGACGCGCGAACTTCCGCAGAATGCGTCACTTTTGATGGCATCGAGAGTGGCTTCTCTGGGAAGTACTTGCGGGTCATGCTGATCGAGCGATTGACGAGATTTCCCCAATCGTTTGAGAGATCGGCGTTGTTCTTTAGAATCAAAGCTTCCCAGGCAAAGTTTCCGTCTTGCGAGAACTGATTCTCGGCCAGGAGATAATAACGGAATGGATCCGCGCCCGTGACTGCCATGACATCGTCCGGAGCAACGATATTACCCGAGCTCTTGGACATACGATCGCCTTTGATCGAGATGTAACCGTGAGCAAAGACTTGTTGTGGCAGTGGCAGATCGAGGGCCATCAACATCGCAGGCCAGTACACGCAGTGGAAGCGCGAGATGTCTTTTCCGATGATGTGAAGCTTGGCAGGCCAGCGCGCATCAAAGAGCTTGGCTTCGGCGCTGTCAGGATTCTTGAGCTTAAACTCCATGCCTGCAGCCGTCAGATAGTTCAACAAGGCATCGAACCAGACATAGACCACATGCTTGGGATCAAACGGAAGTTGAACGCCCCAGGTAAAATTCGAGCGAGAGATCGAGAAGTCTTTCAACCCTGCTTGGATAAAATTAACGACTTCGCCACGACGATAGTCGGGCTGCAAAAAGTCCGGACGATCTTGAAAAAGCTTCAACAAAGCGTCCTGATACTTCGAAAGCTTAAAGAAGTAGTTTTCTTCTGAAATCCATTTAGGCTTGGTCTTGTGCGCAGGGCACACGCCCTCGACGAGATCTTTTTCGGTGTAATAAGCTTCGCAGCCTTCGCAGTACCAGCCTTCATACTTCGCCGTATAGATATCGCCCTTGTCGAAAGCCTTCTGCACGAGCTGCTGAACCACCCACTCATGATCCGGATCGGACGTACGGATGAAGCGGTCGTACTCCATTCCCATCTGCTTAAGAACGCGGGTGATGTCTTCGGCCATCTTGTCGCAATAAGCCTTAGGGGTCAGCCCCTGGCCTTCGGCGGCGCGCTGCACTTTAATGGAATGCTCATCCATTCCCGTTGCAAAGAAAGTCTGCCGACCCATCAATTGGAGGCCACGAACCAGCCAGTCAGCGCCCAGGCATTCCCAGGCCCAACCTACGTGAATTCGCGCATTTGGGTAAACAATGGCAGTCGTAATATAGTCGACCGAAGAACTGTTTTGATCTTTATTTTGCTGCATTGCGACATTTCCTTAACAAGCGGGTCAATAATCTCTCACTGATTCTAAGCTCTAACCCTAAGGCCGTGGCATGGGCAAGCCGATAAGCAGAAGAGATAGGCTTAAGAAGACATTCAGCAAATAAAGAAGATGACCAGGGCAGGCGTAGCCGGCCCGAGATTATTAATGAATAAATTAGGCAAGATCGTAGTACTCAATGATAACCGGCTGTCGCGACAAAGAGCGACGGAGCTGACGCGCATTCTGAACATGTTCCGCGTCTATGCCGACGTTCGTCTTCTGGATGGAAGCCTCGACGAAGATCAATTTTTGGAGCGAATGGAAGAACACCAGGGAAGCCTTTTTCTGGTGCCTTGGTATCGCTATCTTTCCTGGAGCAAGGCCGAGGCCTTCTATGGTCTGACTCGCACAACGGGCCCGACTATTGCGGGCTATCATTTTGGCGGAGTCAGTGTGGATGATCTCGGCACGCCCGATCATCTGAGAACCATTCTTCTGGATTTCGCAGGTCCCTCGCCTCAGGACGTCGGCCATATCGTTCGCAATTTAATGGTCGATACGGAACGAAGCGGACTTTTTGCACTCCTCGATAATAAGACCAAGAACACCATCTATTGCGAAAACTGGATGGATCAGCAAGGGCTCGGCAATCGCATCGATGCTCTGATGAACATTCCTGAAATCGGAAAAACGGATTGGGTGTCGCGCGCCGGCTCCGTTCGGATCATTTTGAGTGCCCTCTGGAGCCTGGTCTACGAAGAAGGCCCGGGAAAGAGCGAGTTCGCTCAAGCACTCACGGCTGGGCAGGCTAAAGCCTGGTTTCAGGTGGGAGCTCACTCCAACTGCCTGGCGTTCCGCCTGGTTTACTCCATGCCGACGTGGTCGCCGAAAGACGCCCTGGGAAGCTTCTGGCCAAGTCATGAGCGTCCCAGTTCAGCAGCCCAGCTTCTTCGCCGGTACAGCGATTATCTTCGGGTTCATCGAGTCGCAGACTCACCCGATGTCGAAGTCGTTGCAGCGCTCTATCGCGCAGCTCCTGCGGATCGCTCGCCTGGAAATATTCATACGCTTTGGATTGAGCCCCTTTCCGCGCGGCTCATCCATGAAGCCCCTTACGAAAAACTCGGGCCGGATAAGCCGCATCTGAAGCCCCTGAATCTTTCGCTCCCCCCGCGCCCGGACGAAGCACAGAGCGCCGCACGCGAACAAGCGATCAACGATCTTGCACTTCAAGTCAAAGAACTCAGACGCGCCCTTCGCGAGAGAGACACTCGAATTGAAGAGCTTCGAATGGGTGGCGTGGGAGCACCTCAACCTCCTCCCGTGGACGCAGATGGTCTTCTGGATGCTTTCCTTGAGCGCTTTTACAGTGCGCACTCCAAAGCGCAGGAGCTTCAGGAGAAAGTTCGAAGTCTGAGCGAAAGTCCTTATAGCCCGAACAGAGCGCCAGAGATCGCGCAACTTGAAAAGCAGATCCAGGTACTCATGGCTAAAGAAGGCGAATGGATCAAAAAACTGGCTGATGCCCTACGCTATTATGCGGAGGATAGAAAAAAGCTGCGACCTGCAGCTTAAGGTAATGATCGAATATGAGCATGGCCTCAGGCTTTACCGCAACCTGCCTGCTTGAAATTCCGGAAGGCGCTCCGGCAGTCGATCTTTACTACCCGATGGGCGAAAAAAACGCGCGAAAACTCATCCGCGTTCACGCCGCAGGAACGGAGCTCCCGCAAGCTCGCCGCGCTCAGATGCTAGGTCGAGGCGTAAGAATTCTCTGGATCCGCTCCAGTGATGAGAGTGCTTTTCTGGAAAGCCTCGCACGCTCGCGCTCATCGCTTTCGCAAATCGCTCATTGCCTGCTGGATGCCTGTTTTTCGGCTGGAGATATGGCCATGTCTGAAGCCACAGTCAAAGCAGCGCTTCAGGTCATCTGCCGCTGGATCAATCGCCAGAGCACATCGATGGCAACTCCTGTTGAGGCAACTCCTGTCGGATTATCCGCCATCTGGTCCGAGCTGTCGCAGATTGCGCTCGCGTATGATCTGACTACTCACTCAGGCCGCGTTGCCACGATTGCCGTTTTGTTTGCCATGGCTTTTGAGAATACCGATCCCCTCTTTTTGTCTGATCTTGCGGTAGCAGGCTTTCTTCATGACATTGGAAAATTGAAACTGGGAATTCCCCTGGCCTCCTCCAGCTCACAGTACGTTTCAAAAGCAGACAAGGATCTCTGGGAATCTCACCCACAGGCATCCATCGAGCTGATCGAAAAGTTCTGCCCCGAAGTCAGCGAGCGCACCAGGCTTTGGATCATGCAGCATCATGAGCGCTTTGGTGGCGGCGGCTATCCATTGAAGCTGGAAGGTTATAAAGTCGACGACATCTCCCAGCTTCTGGCTGCGGCAGATCTGATCGATGAATTGGCTTCGGGACGTTGGGATGAAAAATGCCGCGGCCTGAGAGGCGCTTTCGAAGCGCTGGAGAACTTCGACCGCGAGCAGACCTTTCCTCAGTACTTCAATCCGGATCTTTTCAAGACGTTGTTAGGCTGGGCCAACAGAACAAAATCGCCGGCCAAGTCCGCAGCAGCTTGAAGCATGCGGTTTTGCTCTTGTGTGAGCTCAGTCTGGGCCGAGCACACGATCGCGCCTTTGCGGTTTCCAAGCCACTCGATGCGGATTTCGCTCGCCTGATCCCCTGCTGCGACGACATCCATCCACTGAGATGCGGTGTTATCGTTCGTTGCGATACAGTCCCACACCTTCTCATCTGAATCTCTTTGAGCCAAAAACTCAAAGCGCGCGCCTCCGC
Organism: Bdellovibrionia bacterium; assembly: GCA_045805065.1. GTDB lineage: Bacteria > Bdellovibrionota > UBA1018 > UBA1018 > UBA1018 > CAZCBS01. Next base: position 22,101 of record JBJMMA010000030.1, read on the forward strand.
AAGCCGTGCTCAGACAGGCGCAGAAAAGATGCGCCATATTGGAGTAATCGATTCCATGCTGGGCGATCCACTCCGAGAGCATGAAAACAAGACCCACGGAAGTGAGCTTGCCTCCCGGCAGACGCTGTGCGGCCCGGCGGAACAAAAGAAGCTCTGCGATCATGCGAGCCTTTTGCACAATGGAGTCGGACTGCTCGAGGCTTGTGATGACTTCGGTGCAGCCATAGGCTTTGAGCTTTTCGATGAAATTTTTGGATGGAAGCGTGCAATGAACGACCACGCGAACCTGGCCGGAGACGATCCTGGAATTGAGCTGCTTGAGCGAAAGCAGAAGTTGAAACGCATCATCCGGATGCATGACCTCGCCAAATAGAAGCGCCGTATCAGACGAATCCGCCAATGCCATCACCTCTTCGGCCGAAGCCGCGCGGTGAAGATGCACCGGTTGAAATCCGTCTTGAACCTGAGAAAGCAGGTCGCCCAGCGCATCATAGACCAGCGCTGCCAAAAGACCGCGTGACTGAGGCGCCTCACTTAATGTAGGCTTCCCTTGTTGATGCTGAAATTGACTCATTGCTTCACCCTGTTTTGGAGCTTCGAGTGAAATTAGGCTGACGGCGGCTTTGGTCGCTAGGGTCATATAGACGGATCACCTCTTGCTTCACACGTTTCGGCTGCTTGAATCTCGAACTTGATTGGGTAAAAATCGCCTACATAAACCCCATATAAACCCATATAAGCAATGACCCAAAGCGCTTCACTTTATCCCTTCTCACCTGATCTCAAGCCGGAGCGCCGTTGGGGCTTTTGGATCGTCCTCGTTTTACTGACCCTCCTGATCCACTTTTTGTTCTTTCTGACCCATGTGGATTGGGGAACCCCTAAAACCCCTCCCCGGGTGGATGTCACGCAAGTGGATCCCAAAAAGCTTGAGGAGATCCGGAAGCGTTGGCGGGAGCAGGATAAATCCCTTCTCCTGAACAAGAACCAGCCTCGCGCTGAAAAGGCTCCGGACGACGCGCGCTATATGTCGGACCGGAATATCCATGTC
>JBJMMA010000031.1:0-17516 GCA_045805065.1 Bdellovibrionia bacterium
AACTAAAACCATAAACAACCCTAAAACGATATAATTGACAAAACAGAAGATGCGAGTCTGCTTTCCGTCACCGTGAAGCGTGAGAGGCTTTCCTTGAAGCGCCTGAATGCAAAGCTCTGGAACCACGCGACCATCATCCGGACGCATGCGTGGGCCGTACGTGTTGAAAATACGGACAATGCCCACATTCAGGTTACGAGCGCGAACCGCACTCGTCACATAAGCTTCAGAGAAACGCTTGGTCTCATCGTAACATGCGCGAGGTCCGATCGGATTGACGTTGCCCCAGTAATCTTCCTTCTGTGGGTGAACGAGGGGATCGCCATAAACCTCAGACGTCGAAGCGAGCATAAAGCGCGCGCCGTACTTGACGGCAAGATCCACCATGAGCATGGTGCCGAGCGAGTCGACAGCAAGGATTTCCATTGGGATTTTTTCAAAGTCGATCGGGCTTGCAGGGCAAGCAAAATGGAAAAGAGCATGAAGGCCATGCTTGCCGATGAACTCGATTTTCGCTTCGTCAAGAGGCTTGCAAACGTCCCACTCGATCAAACGAAAGCGATCGTTTTTCAGCGCTTCGGTGACATTCTTTTTTCTGCCGGTCACAAAGTTATCGACTGCCGTCACAGAGTAGCCTTCTGCTAATAAACGCTCACAAAGATGCGAGCCAATAAAGCCCGAGCCGCCGGTGACAAGAATGTGCTTTCCAGAGTTTGAGTTCATGCTTTTTTATCTAGCACACGACGGTAGATCCGGTCCATACGCGCTGCCAGTTCCTTTTCACTAAATCGATCCAATGTTTTTTGACGAGCCTGCTCCGACGGCTTGGCGATGCGGCCTTGCCAGGCTTTGACCAATGCCTCCACAAGCGAGCGACGATCTTTCGGATAAATCCACGCCGCCTCCTCCGGAGCTAATTCAGCCAATCCTTCTTGATGAGGAGGAATAGCAGACACAATCAGCGGCGTACGAGTCACAACCGCTTCGACCGGCGGTAAGCCAAATCCTTCGTAAAGAGAAGGGAACACAACTGCGCCTGCATGAGCGCGAAGCGCGCGCACGTCGGTATCCGACAGCCCCCCAACGGCTCGAACGCCGGGCACACCCGAGAACTCACCCATGCTCAAAACCAATGGCCAGTCGAGCTTGAAAATTTTTTGAGCTTCACGATAGGCCTCAACCAGGAATGGAATGTTTTTGTGAGGTTTCGCGTTCGACAGGCAGAGTAGATATTTTCCACTCAGAAGCTGATAACGTGAAAGAATCTCGCGGCATTGTTCGTCTGAGGGCGGATCAATGGATTGAGCATCGAGCGCATTGTACGCGATCTCAATTTCATCAGCCGCAATTCCCATCCATTGAGCGATCTCTCTGCGAGAGAAATCAGAGACCGTCACCACTTGCGCGGCTTTCTTAGCAAATGGCTTGAGAAGCCAGTTGTAGTAGATTTTCTGAGGCCTGCTTCCAAAGCTCAGATGATTAAGATCATGAATCGTCACCACCCAGGGGCACGGCACTTTGAAGGGCCCAAAAGAGAAGAGACTGGAGAAGCTTGGGCTATGATAGAGGCTTGCGCCCTTTAAAACGCGGGGAAGCTCAACCAGCTCTTTGCGCGCAAGAAATGCCGCACCCACTCTTCGAATCGACCAACCTTCAAAACTCTCTTGCGGAAAATCCTGGCAGACCAGGAAAACAGGTTCGTACGGGAGCTCGCCCTTTTCGGCTTCCAGGCGCTTGAGTCCTGAGGCCAAACGCGTGACATAGCGAGCGATCCCGTGAGGGACCACTTCGACCATTCGCGCATCGATATAAACTTCAGGCTTCTTCACGACGCTCCAACCAAAGAAGTGACCACGCCACCATCCACATCGCCTGGTGAGTTACTTTGGCTTCCCAGAAGTTCACTTGCGTGACGCCGTTGAGTTGAAAAGCGATCCAGGCGCAAAGAAGACCTGAGGCAAAAACATCAGGCGCCGAGAGGCGACGTCTCATCGCGGCCCAGGCCATAGCAATGACAAGAAGGGACCAGGCAAGCCAGCTCAGGGCTCCAGCAATTCCGGTTCCACCCAGCATATCAAGAAGATTGTTGTGGGCATGGCCGCTGAACACGTCCTTGGTATTGAGCTTTTCCATCAAGTAGTAGCCCGAGAGCTCTTGATTATGCTTCCAGCCCACTCCAAGAAGAGGGCGCTCCTTTAAGAATTCCAGATTGGCTTTCCAAAGGTCAGCTCGCGTGGTCACCGAATACTGAAAGTCCCAGGCACTGAAACGCGCTTTGATCTGAGGAAGTTGACTGGCACCCGCAATTCCCAGAACAAAAAGAACGACCACAGCTACCTTGGCGCGCTTTGGAAGGTTGATCACAAGCCAAGTAAAAATCGCGAGTGGGAGCGCTGCCCAAAGAGTCCGTGAATAAGTCAGAAAAAGTGCCGTAGCGCCCAAAGCGGCGGCAAGCCCCCAGAGCCATTGCTTCTTGCGCTTGAAAAAATCGAGGCTCGCAAAAAATGGGAAGATGAGAATGCTTGCAACCGAAAGATGATGTCCCAGAAAAAGGGTCGCGTGATAGCGAAGCGGCGGCGTAGGAGATGGAATTCCCTGAGGTCTTGGCCAACCGGTAAAGTGCTGAATCACTGCGATGACTCCCAAGACCGCGCAGGTCGCAATCCACGACGTGAGAATTTTCATTCTGCGCTCGGGACTCAAAGCCTTCAGACCCGCTGCCAGAGGAAGCGGCCAGAAAAGATACCAGAGCTTGAGGGAATCCTTGAGGACATGAACGTCCGCGGATTTTCCGCCGTAAGAAAGGGGCGCAAGCTTTGCCCAAACCAGGCTTCCGAAGCAGGACAGGGCCAGTGCAATTGAAACCCAAAGGTAGCGTCGCGCCCAGACAGAAGTTTTCACATCCTCTCGGATCTGAGCCCAGAGAGCTTTTGGTCCGCCAAAAGCCCAGAGCAGAGCGACGACCAGAAGGGCTGTCCCGATGCTCATGACCGCCATCGAAATCAGAGTCGAAACGGCATAAACGCAGAGAGCAAGGGTCAGTAAGGATTGCCGATGGGTTGAGGGCATATCAAACTTTTCGCACGGATTTGCGGGAATGGGAAGCTGCGCGAGCGCGAGCTCTGCCCTTTCTGGCAAACTGGCAAAAGTTCACCAAATCACAGCGACCGCAGATCTCCTCAACGTAACGGTGACGGCAAAGATCGAGGATCCCGAGGCGCGCGAGCGCAAAGTCATAACGGGATGGATCCTGGGAATCACATTCTTTGAGAGAGGCCGTGACTTCCTGGGCTGCAAGCCAGTTCAAACTCTTTCGCTTGGTCAGTCCCAGGTACTGGCTGATCCGCCCGGTATGAGTATCGAGTGGCAGAACGAGCTGCGAGGGTTTCAAATAGCGCGAGCTTGGGAATGTTTTCTGAAGCGGGCTCCCCTTGCCCCAAAGCCCGGGATCTAATTCGTCTTTTCGACCCATCCAACGCAGAAACATACACCAGCGCTTACAGCAGCTTCCGTCCTGAGGAGCGGTCAAAAGATAGGAGAACGATGGGCTCTTTTTAAAGAGAGCCGAAAGCCTGGGATCTTCCTGGACTGCCTTCTTCCAATCCCCGATGAGCCCATTCAGAGCATCAGAAATGTCGGGCGCGTCCGGTTCGAGGTGGGTCAGAAAATGACTTCCCAGGGAGCCGTACTTTTTCCAGCTGCGTCCTAAGAGAGCTGAGAGAAGAAGCAAGTCGGTTCCCACGTTGAACCGATGAGCAAAGCCCTCCAAGGCAGGGCTGCAGGTATCCACTTTTTCTTCGGCCTGCCGGACAAAGTTCGCCGGAGAGCCGGACAAACGACTCATCCTTCCCAAGAGATCGTCTACGGACTTTCGGATCTGCCGGACATTCCCATAAGCCAGGACGGATGCGAAAAGCGCCACCGCTTCCTGGTCCCAGGGGTCCTTGTACCGATGAACAAACTCCAGGGGATCCGACCAGAGAAATTCGGTCCGGTGATACTGGCGAGTAAGGCGATCAAGAAAATCCCGGAGCTCCATAGGGATCAGATATACCGCAGTGCGCGCATCCACTTCAATATACGAAACGGGGTGATTTCAAATGGATTCGGTGAGCCATTTATGCGAAAAAGAGTTCACATGAAAACCCGTGTCCTCTCAGGACTTTTTTTACTCATCCTGACCTGCCAGATGGGCGGATTTCCCGCCCTTTCCGGGAATGCTTTCGCAGCAGAACGGGCACCTGAACCGAGCGCTCCACCCTCCCTTTTCAAAAAATCGGCCCCTGAGTCCTTCCGTTGTCAGAGAATGTTTGTCTATGATGGCAAAGTTTACGGTTGTGATTCGAACGTGCGGCCAGATGGCGAAGGACTTCGCCCCTTGCTGAACGATGTGCCGGCAGCCAATGGTGAGCTGAATACTTACCAAACCAACCGTGCGACATTACGGAACACCGCTTATGCGGGTTCACTTGGGCTCGCACTGATGATCAGCGCCGCATTTTTAGGAAAAGGCCACGGCAAGCAAGCTTTGCTTTTGGGCGGTGGCGCGATCACGGCCGGCAGCTTCGTCTATGGCTTTACAAGCGCTCGAGCAAACGAAAGACATCTGGACGAGGCAGTTCGACTTCATAATTTAGCTAAACCTGATAAACCCATTGAGTTACAATTTTCGACCGGAATAGGGTTCTAACCAGAGAGACTGAAAAAGATGCCAAGAAGACAAGATATTCGCAAAATTCTTCTCATCGGAAGCGGCCCAATCGTCATTGGCCAGGCTTGTGAGTTTGACTATTCGGGAACCCAAGCCCTGAAGGCCTTGAAAGAAGAAGGCTACGAAGTCGTCCTGATCAACTCAAACCCTGCGACGATCATGACTGACCCGGAGCTCTCGGACAAAGTTTACGTTGAGCCTCTGACTCCTGAGTTCGTTGAACGCGTGATTGCGGCCGAAAAGCCACAAGCCCTCCTCCCAACCATGGGCGGTCAGACGGCCTTGAACTTGACGATGGAACTTCATCGCTCGGGTGTTTTGAAAAAGTATAACGTCGAAATCCTGGGCGCTCGCCCGGATGCGATCCATAAAGCAGAAGATCGCGAGACCTTCAAAAAAACGATGAATGAGATTGGCGTCGATAGCGCGAAGAGCCGCGTTGTCCGCAATCTCGATGAAGCACGCCTCATGATCCGTGAGATCGGCTTGCCATTGATCCTGCGTCCGTCTTTCACCCTGGGCGGTGAAGGCGGCGGTACGGCTCATACGGAAGAAGAGTTTTTGCAAAAAGTTGAGCGCGCGCTTTTCTTGTCGCCAACTCATGACGTTCTTGTCGAAGAGAGCCTCATCGGCTGGAAAGAGTTTGAGCTCGAAGTCGTTCGCGACAAAAAAGACAACGTCATCATCGTCTGCTCGATTGAGAACTTCGATCCGATGGGCGTGCATACCGGTGACTCGATCACCGTTGCCCCTGCTCAGACGCTGACGGACCGCGAGTATCAAAACCTGCGCGATCAATCCAAACGCATCATCCGCGCCATTGGCGTTGAGACGGGTGGATCCAACATTCAGTTCGCCATTCATCCAAAAAATGGTCGCGTGATTGTCATTGAGATGAACCCGCGCGTCTCCCGCTCTTCAGCTCTGGCATCCAAAGCAACGGGTTTCCCGATTGCTCGTGTCGCCGCAAAGCTTGCCGTGGGCTACACGCTCGATGAGCTCACCAACGACATCACCGGCACCACGCCTTGCAGCTTTGAGCCATCGATTGATTACGTCGTCACCAAGATTCCTCGCTTTGACTTTGAGAAGTTCCGTCCAACGGAGCCAATTCTCACAACGCAGATGAAGTCCGTCGGCGAAGTCATGGCCATTGGCCGTACTTTTGAAGAATCCTTGGGCAAAGCGCTTGCGGGCCTTGAGACCGATGCCCCTTGGTTCATGCCTCTCGATCGTCAAAAAGGACTTCCAACTCCACCGAAAGCTTATGCTGACGACGTTCGTTGGGATCTGATTGAGAACGCTCATCCAAAGCGTATCTGGGCAATCGGCGACGCGATCCGCAAGGGCGCATCCGTTGAAGAAATCTCGCGCCGTTCGCATATTGAACTTTGGTTCTTGCAACGAATCGCCATTCACCTGGCTGAAGAGCAAACGCTTCGTTCCAAGCCATGGCCTCTGCCAGCTGAAGATCTTCAGCGCATCAAGCGCCGCGGCTGGACGGATCGCGCGATCGCAGGCGTTCTTGGAATCACTGAAGAGAAAGTTCGCCTGGACCGTGAGGCCGTGGGCGTTCATGCAGCGATTCACTCCGTCGATACTTGCGCCGCTGAGTTTGAAGCCAAGACGCCGTATCACTACAGCAGCTATCACGGAAAAGATGAGTCTCGTCCATCAAGCAAGCCTAAGGTCATGATCCTGGGCGGTGGCCCGAACCGCATCGGCCAGGGCATTGAGTTTGACTACTGCTGCGTGCATGCAGCGATGTCGCTCCGAGCCGCAGGAGTTGAGACCATCATGGTCAATTCCAACCCTGAGACGGTCAGCACGGACTTTGATATTTCCGATAAGCTCTATTTTGAGCCTTTGACTCCAGAGCACGTTCTGAACATCGCTCGCATCGAGAAGCCCATTGGCGTCATCGTTCAGTTTGGCGGTCAGACTCCGCTCAAGATCGCAAAGGCGATTGAGCGCGGGGGCTTGAAAGTCCTGGGCACATCCGTTGAGAGCATCGACGCTGCCGAAGACCGCGAAAAGTTCGAGAAAATCGTTCGCGAGCTCAAGCCTTTGGGCCTGGAACAACCTGAAGCGACGATTGCACGTACGCCAGCAGAAGCTGTCGAGCGCGCAAACACATTAGGCTATCCGGTCCTGGTTCGTCCTTCTTATGTTCTCGGTGGAAAAGGCATGCGCATCGTTTATAGCGAAACCATGCTCCGCCAGTGGATTGAAGAAGCGATCCATGTCAGCGACGATCATCCCGTTCTCATTGACCGCTTTCTTGATCGCGCAACCGAAGTCGATATCGACGCCATCAGCGATGGCCGCGAGACTTTCATCGGTGGCCTGATGGAGCACATTGAAGAAGCTGGCATTCACTCAGGCGATAGCGCTTGCAGCTTGCCTGTTGCCACTCTGTCTGTGGCGATCACTGATCGTATCCGCACTTACACGCGCGAGCTTGCAAAGCGCCTGAAGGTCGTGGGTCTTATGAACGCGCAGTTTGCTGTTCAAGGCGATCGCATTTACCTGCTTGAAGTCAATCCACGCGCATCGCGGACGATCCCATTCGTCAGCAAAGCGGTTGGAAAGCCTCTCGCAAAGCTCGCAGTCCAGGTCATGCTTGGAAAATCGCTCCATGATTTGGGGATCCGCCAGGACTTCGACTTGGGACTCACCGCTTTCAATTTGAAGGCTCCCGTCTTCCCATTCCATAAGTTCCCGTCCGTGGACGTTCTTCTGGGACCAGAAATGAAGTCCACCGGTGAGGTCATGGGACGTGGAAGCACGTTTGCGGGAGCTTACGCCAAAGCGTTGATCGCTGCAGGCATGAAGCTTCCGATGGAAGGAAATGTGTTCCTCTCGATCCGCAACGAAGACAAGGCCGAAGCTCTCACGATCGCTCGTGGACTTCGCGATCTTGGATTCAAGATCTGGGCAACGGGTGGGACGGCCAAGTTCCTCAATAGCTATGATCTTGGAGTTCAGCCGATCAATAAGTTCACCGAAGGCAGCCCTCACTGCGTGGAAGCCATTCAGGAAGGTCGCTTTGCACTGGTGATCAACACGACGTCCGATGAGCAAGCCATCAAGGACAGTTTCACGATTCGTCGCGCGGCACTCGAGCGCAAGGTTCCTTACAGCACGGTTCTCTCCTCAGCGCGCGCAATGCTTGAAGCCATTCGCGAACAGAAGAAGGGTCCGCTGGAACTCTTGCCGCTTTAAGCGGGCTTCCCACTTCGAGGGATTTATGAACTTAGACAAAGGCGGCACTTGCTGGAATTGTGGCAGCGCCCTGACTCCACTCGATTATGGCAGGCAGGATACCTGTCGCAAATGCGGCAAGGATACTCGCGTCTGCAAAAACTGCGACTTTCACGATCGCTCCTATAATAATGAGTGTCGTGAGTCGCAGGCGGACCGAGTCGTGGATAAGGAAAAAGCCAACTTTTGCGATTACTTCAACCCACGCTCTGGGGGCGGCGGAAACGCGACTTCACGCGATGCACTCAAAGCCGCGGCTGACGCGCTCTTTAATTTCGACAAGAAGTGAACGTCCGACCTGCCTGATCAGACTAGCGGGCCGTAATAGTTGCTTTATTACTCTGTTATGCTAATCCTGATGGGCATATGGCTGAGGACAAAGTCTCCGAAAAATTTCCAATGACCGTCAATGGCAAGCGTCTCTTAGACGAGGAGCTCAAGCATTTGATGACCGTTGAACGCCCTACTGTCGTCAAGGCGATTGAAGTCGCTCGGGGCCATGGTGATCTTTCGGAAAATGCAGATTATTCTGCAGCGAAAGAGCGTCAGGGCTTTATCGAAGGCCGTATTCAAGACATCAACGGCAAGCTCGCTCGCGCTCAAGTCATCGATCCAACCACCATCGTGAGCGACAAAGTCGTTTTCGGCGCAACTGTTGTGATTGAAGAACAAGAGTCTGGCAAACGCACCACCTACCAAATCGTTGGCGTGGACGAAGCGGACATCAAGAACGGCAAGGTCGGAATTACTTCTCCGATCGCACGCGCCATGATCGGAAAGTCCGAAGGGGACGAAGTGGTGGTCCATGCTCCCAAAGGCGAAATCCGCTACGACATTGTCAAAATCGAGTATAAATAGTCGAGTGAGCAAGAGTGCCGAGTCCAAAGGCCGCGCCAGCGGCAAGACCGCTGCACAAGTGCCCCCTGCCCTCACGCCCATCCAATTCGTAAAAGGCGTAGGCCCAAGACTAGGAATGATCTTCGAGAGCCGTGGAGTATCCACGGTAAAAGATCTTCTGCATTTCTTCCCGCGTGCATACGAAGACCGCTCCAAATTATTAACCGTAGCAGAATTGACCGACGGTGAAACCGCCACCGTCGCAGTCAGAGTTCTCACAAGCCGGAAAATCCCCATCCGCAACGGCAGAAGCATCTTAGAAGTCCGTTGCACCGACGATACTGCCACTCTTCATCTGAAATGGTTCCATGCCCCACGCGGAATGGAAGCGCGCTTTCAAGCGGGCACGCAAATCATCGTCACTGGTGCCGTCAAAGTCTACATGGGTAAGCCCGAAATTGTTCACCCTGAGATTACCTGGGGCGTGAGCTCATTGGCTTCTGAAAACGGCGAGAGCGCTGACTTTGGTCGCGTGGTTCCGATCTATACCGAGATCGAAGGTGTCTCGAGCCGCATTCTTCGTAAAGTGCTTTGGGAAGCTCTTGAGAAGTACTCCTTTGCTTTGAGCGAAGACCTGCCCGAACCTTATCTCAACAAGCATCGCCTCCCAAAGCTTGCGCAAGCGATCCGGGAGATCCATTTTCCGCAAGACAACGCCATTGAGCTTTTAGAGTTCAATACCCCTGCTCACTGGCGCCTGATCTACGAAGAGTTTTTCAAGTTTGAATACCTGGTATTGCGCCAGCGTCTGAAGATGGAAAAGCACTTTGCCGTTCCATTCGGACCAGAAGGCGGTCTTGAAGGTTCACGCGCGCTTGCAAAGCTTCTCCCCTTTCAACTGACTCAAGGACAAGGGAAAGCCGTACAGGATATCTTGGGCGATATCTCGCAGCCTCATCCGATGAATCGCCTGATCCAAGGCGATGTGGGCTCCGGAAAAACGGCTGTCGCTTTCATCACGGCAGGTTGCGTGCTCGCCGAAGGTGGCCAGGCTGCCCTGATGGCACCGACTGAAATTCTGGCTGAGCAACATTACAAAAACGCTGTGAAGCTTTTTGGCGGAAAACTCAATGTCGCGCTCTTAACGGGGAAAACCACGACGTCCGAGAGAAACGCGCTACTGTCGCGCTTGGCTGGTGGTGAACCAATTCTTTTGATCGGCACTCATGCGCTTCTGGAAGATCCTGTCGTCTTTAAAAACCTTTGCTACACCTTGATTGACGAGCAACATCGCTTTGGCGTTGAGCAACGTAGAACGCTTCGCCAAAAAGGAACTCGCAAAGACCCTAAAACGGGTCAGATGATATTGCCTCACAATCTGATTTTGACTGCGACACCGATTCCAAGAACTTTGGCGCTTACGGCTTATGGCGATCTGGCAGTGACCAGCATCACAGAGCTTCCGCCTGGACGCACTCCGATCATTACTAAGCTCGTTAAAGATAAGGCTGAGCAGGCAAAAGCTTATCAGCAGATTCGCGATGAACTGAAAGCCGGGCATCAAGCTTATTTTATTTATCCGCTGGTCAATGACAGCGAAGCCGAGGGCTTTACGCAGCTGAAATCCGCTGTCGCAGAAGCTGAAAATCTTCAGCACGAGATTTTCCCAGAATATAAAGTGGGACTGCTCCACGGTCAGATGCGGCCTGATGAAAAAGCCAAGGTGATGGATCAGTTTCAGCGAAAAGAGATCCATATTCTGGTGTCGACCACAGTTGTGGAAGTGGGCGTCGACGTTCCCAATGCCACGATCATGGTGATTGAGCACGCCGAGCGCTTTGGTCTCTCGCAGCTTCATCAACTTCGTGGACGCGTGGGTCGTGGCGCTAAGCAATCGTATTGCTTTCTTTTCACTCATGCCAAGACGGGCGAAATCACTACGATGCGCCTCGATGTGCTCGAAAAGACCAATGACGGCTTTAAGATCGCTGAAGCCGATCTTGAGATCCGCGGCCCTGGTGAGTTCTTAGGCACTCGCCAATCCGGCGGTCTCCCATTTAGGATGGCGCATTTGGTGCGTGACCGCGAATGGCTGCTTAAGGCACGCGATGATGCTGCCGAACTTTTGAAAGAAGACCCAGAACTCGTATTACCCGAACACCTTCCTTTGCGCAGGTACTATGAGCGTGAAGGAAACATCCAATTCGAAAGGTTGAAGACGTCATGAACAAAAAATTCCTCGCTCCTTTTCTTGCTGCTCTCGCTCCCGCTCTTGCAGGCGCTCAAGGTGGAATCGCTCCAGGCGAGAAGGCCCCTGAGTTTGCTCTGAAGAACCAGAACGGCCAAATCGTGCGCCTTTCTGAGCAACGTGGAAAGTTTGTCCTGATTTACTTCTATCCAAAAGACGACACCCCAGGCTGCACCAAGGAAGCTTGCAACTTTCGTGATGAGTATTCTGAGATCAAGAAACTGAATGCGGTCGTTTTCGGTGTTTCAAGACAAGACGAAAAGAGCCACCAGAAGTTCATCGCCAAGCACAAGCTTCCGTTTGACTTGTTAGTCGACTCGGATGGCGAAGTCGCTAAAGCTTATGGCGTAGGAACGATGCCGGTTGTTGGCTTTCACAAGCGCCAAAGCATTTTGATCGGTCCAGACGGAAAGGTTCTGCATTTCTACGGAGACGTGGATCCTGCGAAACACGTCTCCGAAGTCATTGCCGATATTAAAAAAGCCGGTACTCAAAGCTGAAGATTGGCTCGTACGGAGGTTTGGATTTCAGCTGATCTTCATCCTCCAGCTTTTTGACGAACGCTTCAGTTTCAGCCTTCCAAGGGTTTACGGACCTTTCGAAGTTTCCGAACTCGCCCTTTGGCGTGAGGCTGAAGCTGTTGCCTTCATAATAGACGTGTCCATTCACGACTTGAGTCTTTGCGAGCGTTGACCAAAGAAGGCTTCCGTTCGAGTACAGGTAGAAGTCGTTCTTCCATTGGAAACCGCCAAAGCTTGCTGGTTGAGCGAGCCATCCATAGATGGGGGTGCCGTTTGGATAGAAGGCCACGAGCTTGGATTCGAGCTGGCCTCCTGTTGAGATGGAGGTGACTACTTGGTATGGGCCAAAGCTGAGGACCTGACCCGGCATATAGCTTGCGCCATAGACCTGGCCATTTGAGTAAAAGTAGGCTGGCGTCGAACGAGTCTTCAGTCCACCCACTTTGTTTCCTGCAGCTAACAGCGCGGCACGAAGCCTGCCATTCGAGTAGAACGTCACGTTACCACCGAAACCGCCCACAGTCGTATCCCAGTTGCTCTTCCAACCACCCCAGCCTTCGACCTGCTCGACTGATTGAGCGAGCTGAAATCCCTGATAAGATCCGCCGACAGCAGTAAGAGAAATCGGATATCCTTCCTGATAGAAGTTAACAGGAGTGTCTGCCTTGATTTGAATGCCACGGTACACGCCACCGTTTGCGACTAATATATTAATGCTGCCATTCGGGAAAAAGGCGATACCGCTGCCCGGTTTGATCAGAATCCCTTGGTAGGATCTCGGCTCCGAATTCAGCGTTCCCTCCTGCACTTGGCCGCTTTCATAAAAGTGAACCCACGACTTTGCAGCAAAAGTCCAACCGCCGATCGTGACATCCTGATCAGGTTGAATGTATTCGACTTTACCGTTCGCGTGAAAAGTAACGCGAGTGCCAGGAACGTTTCTCACGCCTTGAAAGCTCTCGCTTTGATATGGCGCAATGCCCATGATCTGGCCATTTTCATAGAAAGAGATGTTGGAATTTTGCGCGAGCACTATTCCGTTATAAACACCTGAGGCTCGTTCAAACCCTTTAACCGCACCACTCTCGTAGAAAGACACGCTGGACTTTGCGAACTCAATCCCGTTGTAAACACCTGAGGCGCTTGCTGCACTTAAGATGACACCCTTCTCACTGAGAGTAATCCAAGATTTAGGTTGAATCACAAAGTCATTCAGCTTGTACTCTTTTGCTACGCTAAGACCGCTAATCCCGCCCTTGGAATTAAATTCAACATAGCACTCAAAGCAGATTGGTAAATTTGCATAAACCTTAGGATCAGTCGAAGGATCCAAATAAGCCTTCTTGATCATGCCATCTGGAGTCAGCTCCAGAAGTTGGTCCTTTTGAAGCACGATCCCATGCCCCACCGAGGCGGCTTGGCTCAGTACTCCCTGGAGAGGCCGTGCGGTTGCTGGATCAAATTTGATCTCGCTGACACGCCCGTTGTATCCCTTTCCGATTTTAAAGCGGAAATTTTGGCCATTTTTGTCCGTAAAAGAAAGAATGGATTTTCCATCGCAATAGTTAGTATCGATTAAATCCATCCAACCGCTGCCTTTCTTTTGCACCGTAGAGGAACTCATCAAAGACAGCCCACGAACCAGCTTGCCATCGGCTCGGTTCGCGGATTCCGTTTGAATCTCTGCAAGTCCGAAGAGCGGGTCGGAGCAACGAGGATCAGGAGTGATGATCCTGAACTCATTTCCATTCAGGCTGAATCGCTCCTCGAATAGTCTAATGTTAAAACCATATTCCTTCAGTTCTGTTGGGTCTTGGTCAAAGCCCTTCAAGTCTTTGAACTCTTCGTCAGCAACGGTTACGAAGGCGTCATAGATCCTGATCTTCATTTTCTTGGCATATGACAACTCTGATCCCGACGATACGCGATCAACATCAGGCCGTGCATCTAATGAGCTGGAGATTTCCTTGAGACGGGAACGCACGGATTCGTCATTTGCTCCGCCAAGCTGAGCGATGAGTCTTACCACCTCCCTGGTATTGAGAGAGTTCGTATCCGCTAAAACTGCATACACGAGTTCATGAAGAACGAGTGCGGCTTGCTCTTTCACTGACATCTTTTGAAAGAGGCGCTCGTCGATTCTGAACTGGATTTCTCCTGCCAGGTGATCTTGACGAGCGATCTGCATGAGAACGCAGCGAGGAGGAAATGTGATCGCATTCATTGTATCGTCAATTGCCAGAGGCGACATGGGCTTGATGCTCCAGTTTTTCCCTGGAAGTGGATTTTGATCCAGGATGCCCTTCACATAACCGGCAACCCAGACCCCGGTTTCTGCAAATTGATCTGTCTTTTCCCGAACGATATCGCCAAGGGTGCTCTGAGCCGTGTTGAAACTCACCGACTTCTCATAGAGATCGAGCGGAGTCACATCCGTAATCGTGTTGATTGCGACATCTGCCAATGGATCCTGCGCCAGGGCAGGATACTTCAGATTTTTCAGAAGGGACTTTCTGACATGACTTGCGACGTCGTTTGAATTGAAGCAAACGACTCCGCCTCCCCCGTTTCCTGCTTCTTTTCCTGCAAACGCGGGAGATTGGATAGAGACTCCTGCAATCGCAGTGAGAACAACTAATCGGATGAGTTTTGAACCTTTCATACTCTTGGCTCCTTAAATACTTTCTTGGTCAATTCGTTTCTTGGTTTGAATTTTGGTCGGATAAATTTTGATCCAGTGGAAAAAGCTGGAGAGCGATGCAGTAGACCCGATCTTTATTAGGATTGGCTTGCATCCGCTGGGTAAATCGTCTGCGAAACTCTTTGAGCATCGCACGCGCTTCAGGGAGATCTTCTTGCGAGATCGCAAGCGTCACAGCTGAAAAATCGCGCTCGTGAATAGGTACAGACTCAAGCGCATAATCCGCTTTTTGTAAAATCTGCGAATGGTGCTCGCGGAGCTCGCGAGATGGGATTCCACTAGGCGTTGCGAGATCGACTTGGGTTTGAACCAAGCTTTGATCTTTCTCAGTCAAAAGACCAAAATCGAGAAGCCTTTGGATCGCAAGCGTCACTTCGGCCGGAGAGATTCCTAAGCGCTTTGCAATCCACGAAGGCTCGGAGCGAAAGCCTTTCACTTCCGTCAGCTCCAGGATCGCAAAGTGGTACCAATCCGAGATGATCTTGAAGCGCTCAAGATCAAGCTCCCCAAAACCCTGCTCTTCCATGAATGCCTGGACCAGCTCATCGGCCTTTCGCTTGGCGAGCTTGCTTCGCGCATGCTCACGCTCGACAAGTGACACGAAGAACTCGCGTTCACTTGTTGAGAGTTGAAGCTTCTCTGCGATGGCGTTGGCTCGCTCTGCGGAAAATCCTCGGGTGCCCTTAAGCGCTTGCGAAAGCTTTGGGGCTGGAAGCCCAAGATCACGCGCGAAGGCCCGCAACGAGTAACTCGGATTGCGGCGCTTTCTGAGGGCATACTCCCTCTGCAGTAATGTGCGATACGTGATCGCCTGTTCGGTTTGCATGGGCCGCTTATAGCAGCGCATAACGCATGCGGCAATACTTAGGGTAACAAAGCGTTACCCGAAATTACCCGTTCTGAGTGGGCTAAAGGTATGCCATCTCGACTGAACTATAATTAAGTACTTTCAATAGCTTAGGCGCTTCCAAGATGCCGAAAGCCGGAGCTGATTCCTACTTTCAGACCCTGCCGCACCGCTTCTTCGCGCGAAGAAGCGGTGCGTTATTTCATTGCTGAACCACCATCTCCATCAGATTGAAGTTAGTCCAATCCGAGAAAACATCGAGACTATTGAGACTCATCCCCTTACCCGCGTGCCCACCTATGGGAGGTAACTCAGCCAATCTCTCCGCGCGCATATATTTATGATACGCGCAGAAGCGAGTCTTGAATGGCTTCCCTTTCAGGTCTTTCGCAAGCTTTCCAACCTCGATTGAAAATGCAGGAGAGTTCGGACCGTCATAAAGAGGATCCAGATAGGCTTTCTCACAGATCGATGGATCAAAGCCCGTAGGCCATTCATTGCCAGTGGCCAGAATCAAAGTACAAAGATGCCCGAGCACCTGACCATTGGCTCGACCTGAACCACGCGGAGGCTCACCTGCCTCGATCGCAGCTTTCTGGAGCATGAGAGCTGCTCGACTCAGATCCTTGCTGAAGAAGTTTCTGAACACGGTGATATTGCCCTGGGCGATACTCATGGCACGACCAATATCGGCATTGAGCGCGCCATCGCTCTCGCCTTGTCCCGATTGAACCAGGCGATCCTTGAGCTCAGATCCGGCCAATTTGAGAATCTCCGTTTGATCTTTCGGAAACTCGCCCTTTTTGATCTTTGCACTCAGATCCCATTCTACGATCCGAGAGATGCGATCAGAAAAAATCCCAAGACCGCGGTTGAGCTCGAGCTTGTGAAAAACTTCACCAATCCTTCTTATAGAAGGATCCTTGCTGGCGGAATCATCACCGGGGACAGGACTTGAAGGATCGAGCGCAGTCATCACTTCTTCAATCAGATGAATCGTCTCATCAAGATGCGGCTTGTAAGCTGGATTATTGAGGCTTCCCTTGGCTTTCAAGTCTCTGAGATACTCAACCAGCATTTGAAGCACGTCATGAGGCGAAACATTGGTCGGCGAGCTCTCGTAGGCGTCTGCAATCAGAGAAGAAGGATTCGCGGTAATCGTTCGATTGAACTCTGCCTCGACCCGAGATTTGACAGTTGCGTAGATCTGACCCCAATTTTCGAAAAGCTTGGTGAAAGTAATCTTGTTCTGCTCCAGAAGCCTGCGAATATAAGGCTCGAGTCCCTCGTTGCTTGAGCTTTCCAAACACTTATCGCCGCTGACCATACCCATGACGAACCAACATGAGTAAATTTTAGGATCCATCGTGAGTTCAGTGAACGGAGTAGGTGTCGATGAACAATTCGAGCAGGACAAGCTCATGTTCATGACCAACATCACCTGATCCAGGATGGTTTTGACCATCTGATTGTTCTGCTGGGATTGAGGCGAATCATTGTAAGCCTCTTTGTCATCGCTCAAACTCGCGTACACACTGTTACGAGTTTTATCGACCGAGGCCATTTTATCGAGAATCGCATTTTGCTTTGCCGCAAGGCCAGGATCCGTTGGAGTGATGCCGTTTCTGACCTTGGAGAGCCATCCATTCAAAACCGGCATGCGCATGCTGAGAAGATCAATCCCACGCCAGATCGGAGCCGAATGATCAGCACCCCCGTTTTGAATACTGTTCTTCTTCAGCTCGATCAACTCGGAAGAATCCACTGCATCACAGTAGAGTTCAGTCATCGATTCAAGCCCACAAGTGAGAGCAGTCGGCATCGCGGTTTGATGAAGCTGCCAGATCGCATCTTCCGTCGAGGACTGACTCGCGTAGTTCACACCGATTTCGAGCATTTGAGCGACCACGGTCAGCCCCGCGCCGTAAACCGGAGATGAAAAACTTCCACCCAATGCCAGAAGATTTCCCGCGATACCGACTGCAGCCTCTGGATGCGCCCTTAAGCATGCAGTCAGACCGCCTGCTTGCTGAGAGACAGTTACCGATTGAAGATATTGAGCAAGATCCGCAGTTGCACGAGCGTATCGATCTTTTTCAGTGACTGTTTGTGAAGCACGCTCCATAGCGCGCGATTGGTAGAGATCAAGCTGAGTCAGAATGAGTTGAGACCGAAGCTGCGAGGCCAAATCCGAATTCGATGTCGAACTCTGGGAATCCACGGGCAGGTTCTGCAATGCCAGCGCAAGATCCTGAAGCTGCTCCTGATCGGCGCGGTACTTGAGAAACTGATCATCCTTCAAAAGCGCATTGGCCCTTGAGACCGCGTTCTGAACGGTCAGGATCGAGTCCAGGTAGGGCGCACAGGTCTTGTCTTTTGCGAGAGTG
>JBJMMA010000032.1:0-8462 GCA_045805065.1 Bdellovibrionia bacterium
AGCAACGCGCCAAAGAGCACGTGATTCAGCCCAAGCCCGGCGCCAATACACAAACTCACGATAGAGCGAAAAACCCGGCACAGCCCCAAGCGCAGCCCAAAGCTCAAACGCAGCCAAAGGCCCAGAGTATCCCCAAGCTGGGAAACCTGGGCGTCCCATTCCGCCTGAGTGAGAAGCCCAAGCAGCAAGCGCACCGCGAGCAATCTGCTTCAAGCTCCCAGAGTGCTATGAGCCCCCCGGGCGGGGAGCAGTACATTGAAGACAAGAATCTTCCCGTCGGAAGCGAGAACCTGCTCAATGCCGAGGAGTCCGTTTACTACTCCTTTTACGCGCGCCTTTATGACGCCATCGGCCCGATCTGGGCAAGCAGGCTCAGAGAACTTGCCGGCAGCACGAGGGTCAATCCCGGCGATTACACAACTGCTGTTGATGTCGTCCTGGATCGCGAGGGCAATCTCGTGGAAGTACGCCTGATGTCGAGCTCGCGGATCCGTGAGTTTGACGAAGCCGTCAACACCTCCTGGGCCAGGATCGGAAAATTCCCCAATCCCCCCTCAGGACTCGTGAAGGAAGACGGAAAAGTCCACACCGGCTGGAACTTCACCGTTCAAGTCGGAGGAGGCGGCGCGGGCCTGATGTTGATGCCTCCTGAGCGCACTAATTAAGCGTGTTTTACGCCTATGCGTGTCTTAGGCGATAGATCACCAGCGCAAACACCAGGAACAGTAGAATCTGAATGCTTCGCTGGCCAAAGAAAGCCGCAAGGCTATCGCCAAAGGTGTAGTCGCCGGGAGAATGAAGTTTTTTTCCTTCTTTACTGACCTGGGCCAGGACCTGCAGGATTCCGTCATCATCGGCCACGCGTGGCAGCAGACTTTCGACCCTGAAATAAATGTCGCGGCAACGAGCCAGGCTTCTTCGGCAGGAGTCACACGCCATGAGATGATTTCTCAGAAAGATCGCTTCACGCCCTGTTCCCATCTCTTCGTCCAAAAAGCGTTGGGTCCAGGGGCGGTCGAGATCGTATTCCGGGCAATTGGGGCTCGCGATCTTGGCCCCGATCGGAGTCAGTCCTTGAGAGATCCCGATCTGGCTTCGAGCACGCCAGGCCAGAGCTTCGACGACTTCAGGCTTGGTTTGAAGCACGCGCGCCGTGCGCTCATAAGTCCAGCGCCCCAAGTGCAGGCCGACGAGAACAAATCGTTCCTCAGGCTGAAGTTTGAAGAATGCTCCGAACTGACCAAACTCAAGGGCGCTCACAGTATTGGAGGCCATCCCCTGCCGGACCGCGCGATCCAAAAGAGCTTGGGAGGCCTTTTCCAGGGCTCGCTCATGAGTCAGATTCAAAAGCGCAATGGCACTTAAAGTTTCGATCGCCATTTCACCCGAGCGGGATGGATCCGCCCAAAGGGCTCGTCCGATTTCGGCATACGTCTTGAGATCATTTAGATTGGGAGCAGCGCCCAGTTCACCCATAGCGTTAAAAGGGTATCAGAGGCCTCGGGCATTGCCAAATCTGAAGTAAAGTAAACACTTAAGACCCCCAGTTTGCCCAAATTTGACGCCAAGGGTACCCCAGGCTATAACGCCCGTCATGTTCTTAAGGTCCCATAGTCCGAACTGCAGGGCGCTGCTCGCGCTTCTTGCTTTATTAAGCGCCTGCGCCCAGAGCGGTGGCTCGGACCGGACCGCGTCTGATGCACCTAAAGAACTCTCCAAAACGACCGGACCTTATCTGAAAAGCGTTTGCGGGAATGATACAAACTGCTCTCCTTCCGTGAGTTTGCTCACCATTCGTTCCAAAGGGGACCTGACCCAATGCCTGGGGACTCTCGTAGGAAGCGATCTTCTGGTCACCACCAGTCGCTGCATTCCTGAAGAGCTTCGAAGCTCGGGCGCAAAATGCGGAAACATCATTCACGCCCAGTTTCCAGCTGTTGGGGCATTCCCTGAGACTCAGGCCGAATGCCGGGAGATCGTTTCCGCGGCCTCCTTATATGATCGAACGCTTGCGCAGACGGACTATGCCTTTATCCGCTTAGTGGCTCCTGTGAGTCGACCCGCCCTGCAGGTGGATCACTCTGGGTTGGGCGCCGGAGGCTCCTATCAAGTCATCGGAACGGAATCCTTCGCAAGTTCCTCCGGACAGATCGCCCGTATGACTTCGCGGACCTGTCGAGCCGTTCAAGGCTGCGAGGCACTTCCTGGCTCCGTTCATCCAGAAAGCTCCGTCATGACGATCACCGATTGCGCGACAGGGGCTACCAGTGAAGGCGCTCCGATCCTCGATGAACAGGGCCGGATTCATGGAATCATTCAAGCCCCTGTCCCCGCTTCCAGGCTTCTGCGACGAATCGGTGATTACCGACTACCGGAACCTGGCATCGGACCGATCTCCTGGGCAACCAACTTCTCGTGTGTTCACTTTCCCGAGAATGACGGGGACTTTGCTCTTCCAACGGCTTGCCAGGAAGATCCCAACAAACCAAACGAGCAATCCATCAAGCTTCAGTCCGATACGCTGATCAATCAAGGCGTTCAGGCAACCGATGCGCGCTTTTCATGGCCCCAGCTCTCCTCGGATCTGCAATGGACCACAAACGCATTCTCTGCCTCGTCGCCTGAAGGGCGTATTTTGAGCCAGGAACTGGACGCAAATTTCGATGTCTTGATCTTTGCGATTCCAGTCCCTAAATGCATCGTTAAAGGAAGCACCCTCAGCGCAACGGCTTTCAAGCTTCCCGTGATCGGATATTCCTCAGCGCTCGATCGCAATCTCGTTCTCAATCTTGATAAAGGGCAAGCGCTGGAAGGCGTTTCTGTCCGCCTTGAAGTCAATCCCCCAGGGTTGCGCTGGACCAGCATTCCGAACATGCTGAACAAGTCCGTCAGCATTTTCATCGACTCTGGAAGAAAGCCTCGCCTTCTTCGCGCTGCCCTTCCTGAGTGTTCGCCTTAACAGGTCTGTTTAACGTTTATACACCTGTTAGATAAACTTAAGTCACTGCTCACCCCTTGCCCCGCAGGGCCCCCTCTCTTGGCCTTGAAAATAGCCCATAAAATCAAGCTCCTATCACTTCCAGGGAGATTATGACGCACCCTGGCCTTAGGGTTGCAATGACCTAGGTCTGCAAGAGAGCGAGAGAAGATTATGAGAAACCCTAGCCTCATCCAAAAATACAGACTTTCCGCAACGGTTGCGCTTTCCGCAATCCTGCTCACTTCCTGCGGGGCATCGACTTATAAAGAGACGGCGTCGGGCACGACCCAGGCTCAATCCACTTACACGGGTGGAACCCCCCCAACGGGTGGAACGACAGCTCCCACGGGCAGCACGGGTGGCGGAGACACTTCCACCTACCCTGCCATCACGACAAGCTTCACCCTGACGGGTTCGAGCGGATCGACCCCATCTTACAGCTACACGGTCACGACCGATAACCTGCTCAAAGTCAGAGTCAACGCTGGCGCGGCAACGAACGTCATTCCTGGCTCGAACTTCTCGGCCACGTATGAATGCGTTTCGTACAACGTGACTGCCTTGGGTCAAACGCTTTCGACGGGAACTCTTTCCGTCAGCGGCGGAAACTCGATCTGCCCAGGCGCTCCAACGAGCAAGACGCTGGACTTCTCGAGCCGTCTGACTGCAGGACATCAATCAGTCACCGTCAAAGTGGTCGCAACGGGATACGACTTCTACTGCCAAAGCTGTCTCACGTACCCATGGATGTTCAACGCATACCCTTACGGATACTACAGCTGCAGCATGTACTGCCCACTCAAGACCGTGTATCAAAACCACGGCGTGACGGGCACGATGGACATCCAAGTCAACGGCACGTCCCTCTAAGGGAGAGTGTTGCAGCCACGATCGACCAAAGGCTTAAGAACCGCAGCAAGATCTTCTTGCTGCGGTTTTTTAAATGATTCAGGCTTCAACGACTGAAGCGCGCCCAGGAACTTCTTCCAATCTTTTCCGCACGAACTGAAAAGCTCCTCAAACTGCGTCTGTCCCGTGTTGTAAGTCTTGTACTGAATCAAGGTGGCGTTGTTGATGTCGCGCTTGATTCCAAGCTTGTTCTTCAGAGCAGTATAAATCTCACTCTTTTTGGAAAGCTTCTCTTCGTTGCTTAAGTTCGACGAGTAAAGGCGATCGAGATCCAGATACGCATTATGCAGAACCTTCTGCCGCTCGCGGCCGTCGTCTTCTGATTTCAAATAGCTGAGAAGCTCGGCTGATTGTGCGCCCTTCTCCTGCTTGAGATACTCAGGCGTCAGATGATCCGCGATAAAGCTTGCAATGCTTTCATCAAAGTACGACTGGCCTTTCACATACAAGGTCGCATGAACGGACTCGTGAAGGATGACGTTGGCAAGCTCGCCCTCCGCCTCTTCTCCTTCTGGAATCATCGTGGATAAAACAGCATCGCGAAACCATCCCAGTGTTGAGTAGGCGCTTGCCCCGCGAACATCCACATCCCAGCCTTCATTCTTTCTGAGATTCGCCGCAAATTCCTTGGCCCGATCCAGATCAAACCAGCCTAAGTACGGAAAGCTTCCCACAATCGGAAAGCTCCAGGTCTTGGGCTCAAAGCGGAGCGATTCGGATGCGCTGACGACATACACTGCTGCCGAGCGATGGAGCTGAACATATTCACGGTAATTGGGAGTGGCCTTGAGGCCATTGGCCTCGCCAAATTTCTTCATCGCATCGACGCGCGCCAAAAGGGTTTTCACCCGAGGCCGGATTCTCTCGTCCTTGAGCACTTCAGGAATCGGACGTGCGTGATTGAACAAAGCGAACTGGCCGGCACTGGCCTGATAGAGGTACGAAGCCGTGCTGCAGCCTTGAGAAAGGAGCAGCGCAAAAAGAAGTGGCGCCACTAGAAGCTTAGAAGTAAACCGAGATTCCGCCCGTAGCAGAGATGTTATCCTTCCAGGAGCCGAGCTTTCCACCGGTGAGATAACTGGTCGCCTCTCCACGAATGCCAAAGCCTTTGGTGAGATAAATCTTAAGACCTCCGCCC
The DNA here is from genome assembly GCA_045805065.1 of Bdellovibrionia bacterium. Lineage (GTDB taxonomy): Bacteria > Bdellovibrionota > UBA1018 > UBA1018 > UBA1018 > CAZCBS01. The sequence goes on from JBJMMA010000032.1 coordinate 5,028, forward strand.
AGAATCGCCGTGACGGAGTCTTCGCGCTGAGGAGGATTGCCTCCCGTTGCGTAGGTTCCTGCAGCATCGCGGTTGAGCTGTCCGATGCCGACCTTGAAGTAAGGTTGAATCGGGAAGTCTCTTCCGGTGAGGTGCTGAACCCAGTTGAAGCTGTAGATTTTGTCATGAAAAGAGGTGTCCTCAAGGCCTAGAATCTTATTCCGACTGTAGGCGTCTTGGAAAGCCAACTCAAGACTAGAAATTTCGGTGAAATAAAACGCGACAGACGCGCTGTATCTGCGCGACCAGGAATAACTGTTGTCGCCGTAAGTCGTTTTGCTGAAAGAGAAGCCGGCTGATGTTTCAAACACGCCTGCTGCAGCACTCCAGGGGAGGAGCATGGGAACCAGCGCTGCAAAGAGCGCCGTGACAAGCCAATTCAAAATCCGTCTGAATCCGTTCTTACGAGCTTCCATTGCTCGCCTTCCTTCCTTGGCCTGACCTTGCGATCAGGTACTCACCATCCTGATCCAGGGATCAGTCTGATTTGATCTTCGAGAGCTCTTCGATGAGTCTTCTCTTTTCTGCATCCTCAGCGCTTTTTTGCCTAACCATAAGCTGCGCCTCAGGATCCAAAACTTCTACACGGGCTCTCTGCGCAGGTTTCCGTTGCGCAGGCATTTTGCCCAGGATTTTCATTCCCTCGGCGTTGCCACCCAGGGTTTTTCTGAAAAGGTAATCTTTTGCGATCTGCTGATTTTTCTCAGGATCGTTATGCCCGCGCTTGGCTTCCACGGAAGCAATCGAGCGCTCGTGATTTTTCTCATGAGCTTTCTCAGGCTTCACGTTCTCGTTCTGAGTTTTTTCGAACGAGGAGAAAAGCTCTTTCTGGCGGTTTCTTGCAATCGCAAGCGCGCGTTCAGAGACCCCTTCTGGAACATGAAGCTCTTTCAATTTTGCTTTGAGCGAAGACGTTGCTGCAACTTTCGGAACCGAAGGCACAATGCGAAGCAGCTTGAAATCGAGCATGCTTGCGTAACCTGATTTTACGGTAACGTTCGCTTTTTTAGTCGTATCAAAGCGATTCTCAAACTGAGCTTTGCCGTCCACCACGGTCAGCTGCGTCTTTTCTTCTTCAGGATCAAAGAGCGCCACTGCCGAAGCACGGCTCAAGCGAATGCGGGCATTCGGGGTCACTACCCGGAACTCACCCATTCCGCCACCCGATTGGGCAAAAACTTGTCCGCGATAAACCACCAGTGCGTCGGCATCATCTTGAAGCTGGGCAAAAGAGCCTGGACCCACGTGAATGCGATATCCAAAGCGGTGCTGAAGAACGAGCCAGCCATTTTGAACCGAGACCCAGCCACCACATTCGACTGGAGCTTTCACGTCCGCCTCGCTGACGCGCGTGCGGGACTCATTCAAAATCTGAGAGTCGCCTGCATACTGATCCACCACGGCGCATGGGCGGCGCGCTTCAGCGCTTTCTGGTTTTGCCTCATTAGCAAATGAAGAAGTGCTAGCGGAAACGATCGCTAGTGCGGTGAAGCCAAATCTCTTGAGGCAAGGCTTAATGGTGATGAGCTTCATGTGCCGCCTCTTGTGGCTTTTCATCGGAAGCTGGTTCTCTTTCTGCTTCTGCAGAATGATTGACCCAGTGGGCTTCAACCGAGTGCGGGTCGTGATCCAGAACATCTCGGAGCCAGGTCTGAGCCTTGGCATGTTTTCCGGTTTTTTCGAAGATCATGCCCTTCCAAAGCTTTGCCTGGCCATGAAAGCGGCGCGTGCCCTTGGTCTCAGCCGAGTGAAGCACTTGATCGAAGTAAAAGTCAGCCAACTCGAAATTCTCGATGCGGTACCAGGCAATGCCGGTCAAAAGATGATTCGCGGGTGTCTTGAAAGAGTCATCCCCTTCAAGCCCCGTTAAAAATGTAAAGATGACAGCAGCCTTCTCATCTTCGCGCATTTTGAAGTAAGAAAGCCCTAACGAATAAAGTTGTGCGGGGAGCAAGTCTTGCGGGATCTTGTAGCCAATGCTCGCAAGAGTGCGTCCCGTTCTGCTTCCAGTGTCCTTGCTGAGTTTCCATTGGAAGGCTTGCGTTTCCTTCTGGGCTTTCTCAGCGTACTTTTCATAGTGCTCGCTCTCGAGCACGAGACGAAGATGAGCGTTTTCGTTACGAAGCTTCTCATTCTCCTCGTCCGCCTTTTTCAAGGCGTCGATCTTCTCCTGAACACTGACCACGGCATGAGCAAAGGTCTGCCAGAGATTAGCTTGTCCAGAATCGCCATGAGCTTCCCCATGGGACTTGCCGTGGGCGCCATGCTCATGAGCCTTTGCGTGAACAGGCTCGTGCTTGCCAGACATCGTCAAACCGCTGACGCCTGCTATCAAGGCAATCACTCCCAATGCGATTCCCAGCTGAAATTTATGGCTTTTCAGCTTGGATACCGTGCCCTGCTCTGCAGTATGTGTCGTGTTTGTAGAGTCCATCTCAGACCACTGATCGGACGGACCCTGCTGGATCTTAACGAAAATCGTGAGTGGACCAGAAACTGCACTTTTTCGCTTCAGTGAAACTCTCTCTGTCCAAACTCCTCAAGCACGGCGTGGATCACTCGGCCCCCTCGAATGCTGAGAAAATCCTTAAGGATCTCCAGCTTCAGATGCTCCGCATTGAACAGGGGCTTTTCTTTGCCAAAAAGCGCGCGGTCATCGCGCTCGAAGGTTTTGATGCCTCAGGTAAAGGTGGAAGCATTCGCAGGCTCACCGAAAATCTGGATCCCAGAGGTTACAAGGTTTACCCCATTGGCCCTCCACTAGCCGAAGAACAAGGCCGCCACTGGCTGTATCGGTTCTGGGCCAAGCTCCCGGTGCCAGGAGAGATGTCCATCTTTGACCGGACCTGGTACGGACGGGTTCTCGTCGAGCGCGTTGAGGATCTGACACCCAAAAAGGACTGGAAACGCGGCTACAAAGAGATTCGCGAATTTGAAGCCATGCTCACGAATGATGGAATTGATGTCGTCAAAATCTTTCTTGCGATCTCAAAGAAAGAGCAGCTTCACCGCTTTCGCGATCGTCTCACCGATCCTTATAAACAATGGAAGTTAACTGACAGTGACATCCGCGCACGCAAAGATTGGAACCGATATGTGAGCGCTGTGGATGATCTTCTTGATGAAACCGGCACGAATAATTGTCCATGGCACCTTGTCGCAGCCGATAACAAAGATTACGCTCGCATCGAAGTGCTGAAAATCGTCACGCGCAGCCTCCATCGCCACGGAGTGCATATGGAAGACGAAGCAGCAAAGAAACTTAAAAAGAGCTCAAAAAAGGCTCTTCGTGAACTTGGGCTCGATTGACTCTGCTTGTCTTTTGCGAATTGCACGATTTTATTTTTTCGTTAAATTTTTTTGGACAACGCAAAGCTTCCTCCTCTATGGTCCGCC
>JBJMMA010000033.1:0-5264 GCA_045805065.1 Bdellovibrionia bacterium
GGTCTCCTGCACAGCTTCTTTAACTTCAGCAGGATCCAATCCCTCCATGACGGAGAAAAGGTCTTGCAGCGCTTTTCGCATCGAGGTCGCGTTGTCTTTTCTTACAAGATAAAGCGCAGCGTCGGTTGATTGGGCCATTTCGGCAAGTGTGGGATCACTGGCGAGACTGCGTGGCGCTAAGATAATATCTGCGTTCTCAGCATGCTTGACGCTCTTGGCGGGTACCTGCATGTTTCTGATCACGCGCTCCAGAAGATCCCGATCCAGCTCATAGGCAAAAACGCGTGTGACACTGTCTCGAGCTACTGCTGACATCGGACTCCGGCCAATGGATTCGACCGGAAGCCGTGGAGCCTGCCTTCTAGGCTCAACGGGCTCATGGATTTGCATTTCTCCCTCAGGGTTGCGGACGCGGCGCTCGCCTCGAGGCGTTCTTCCTAAGAGAATCTGGTCGACTGCATCGGCGGTGCTTCGATGAACCAAGACCTCGTCGCGACCGATGAGTTCAACGACAACGTCAAAAGTCGGGGGCGCTTTTCTTTCGGTGATCGTTTTTGGCCTTCGTTGACGGCGGGCTTCTTCGTCGCTCAGCGTGACAGTGTGAACTCCGCCAACCAAGTCGGAAAGGGTTGGATTGAGAATGAGATTCTCCAAAGTGGTTCCGTGCGCCGTTCCCACGAGCTGAACACCACGCTCGGCAATTGTTCTTGCGGCCGCCGCCTCAGATTGAGTTCCGATCTCATCAATGACGATGACCTCGGGCATGTGATTCTCTACGGCTTCGATCATGACTGAGTGCTGGTGCTCGGGCCTTGCGACCTGCATGCGGCGAGCGCTCCCGATGGCTGGGTGAGGAACGTCGCCATCGCCTCCGATTTCGTTTGAAGTGTCGACGACGATGACCCTTCGGTTCATCTTGTCGGCCAGTAGCCTGGATGTTTCGCGAAGCTTCGTGGTCTTTCCAACGCCCGGTCTTCCGAGGAGGAGAACGTTGACGCCGGATTCCAGAAGATCCTGGATCAGATCAATCGTTCCGAACACAGCCCTTCCCACACGAAGAGTAAGACCAATGACTTCACCACGGCGATTTCTGATGGCCGAGATGCGGTGAAGCGTTTTTGGAATGCCTACGCGATTATCACCCCCAAATTCCCCAATCCGGGAAGTGATGTGAGCGATGTCACCGATTCGAACCGGAACTTGGGAAAGCGAGATCGTCTTTCCTACGAGGCGCGCCTCTGGGATGCGCCCTAAGTCCAGGACGACTTCCAGAAGCTCAAAAAGATGGATTCCCTCAAGAGCTGCTCGATAGCTAGCGGGAATAAGGCTCAGAAGCTGCTCGATTTCAGCATTGCCGTTCACTGAGTCTGAATCGACCGAGTTTAAGGGGGTAGGATGAGTTTCAAAAGACGTCATAGAACATATAAAGGGAAAATATAAAGGGATTGAAAGGGACAGTACGGCTGCAAGTTTGATGCGGTCCAAAAGCGAGGAACATGGATTGCAGCTTTTTCAGCTTCCACATGGCTCTGTCAGCCCTAGAAAGGCCGAAATATGGCTCATTTAAAGCACAAGCACCTAAAGCATTCTAAGCGTCCGGCCGCCGAACAGCCGACCCAAGTCCCAAAACCAGAGACTGAGACCGACGGAAAACTCAAGCCTTGGGAAGCTGAAGCGATCATGTCTGCGGACTTACCGAGTGGAGATCCTGAACTCAGTCCTCCGGCGGCCTCTGGAGATCAAAGCCCGGACCGAAAGAAAGCTGCCTGATCGGCAGGAGAGGATGAGCGAGCTATGATTACTTTAAGCGTAGTAGGATTAATCTGGGCCGCAGTCGGGCTCCTTTTTGTCTGGATGATCATCCATTACGGACTCAGTCGCGGCAAGCAGCAAGATGTGGCCAAGGAGTTCGAGGCAAAAGAGGATGAGCGAGTGCGACTTGAGGAGCTCCAAGAAGTCGATGAGGAACAGCGAGCCAAGCATTTGCAAGATGACTTTCCAAAGGACCTAAACAACAACAGGCGGGCTTCATGAAAAAGGATTTTCGAGAAGAGTCAATGGAACGGGCAAGACAGGCATTCGAGGGCATACGCAAGTCCGCGGAAGGCGTCGTTGATGTTGCGCGCCATGAGCTTCAGCAGCGACTGGAGTCCCTGAGAGCTTACGCCGAGAGCGATGAGTTTGAGCGCGACCTCGATCGGCTGGCGCACCGCCTGAAGCTGGATACCTCTGAGTATGGGCGATTAGCCAAAGATGAAAAGGCCAAGTACCTCTTTGCTCATGCCCGAAAACAGATTCTCCGCTCCGCAGAGACCGGCGGGGCGTTCGCGCTTTTCTCTCGCCGCTCTCAGGTCGTGATGGCGATTTCTTTGATCTGTGGAGGCATCAAGGGAGCTGAGATCGTCTTTGAGGCGTACCATGTCTTTGGGCCCGCAGTGCGTAGGCGCGGTCTTCATGTGGTGTGATTGAGAAAGAAACTGGAATTTATTTGACGCTCAGGGGTTGTTTTTTGTCTTCGAGTCTTACAAAATCTTTAAAATGATGACTCAGAATCCATGGATTGGTTTCGCGCACCCAGATCACCAGGCGGATGAACTTGAACCCCTGGTGAGAACGCTTCGATACGCCTTGATCGAGTTACAGAAGTTCTGGGTCGATGTTCAGTCCATCCCAGTCTTCATGTCGGGTCTGAGCACCAGCACCCTTGAAGAGATCGAAAAGATCTTCAACTGGGTGATCCAGTCTCCCGATTGGAGTGATGAGATCGAGTCGGCGCGTCTGGTGTGTAAACTTTCGCAGCCCGAGTCTCGCAAAAAGATTCAAGAGTTCGCAAGATCCGTTCTCTGCGCTCGTGCGATTCTCGATGAGCTGAAAACAAAAGCTGCAAAAATCGGAACAGATCTCAAGAGCCTCGATGAAGTCTGGAAGAGAGTTAATGAAGCCAAGCCTGCGCTGGAGCGCAGAAAGGCCGAAGGCGCTTTGAACTTCAAGCGCGCTGATCTTGAGAGTTCTCTGGCTCAAGCAAAAAGAGAATGGATCGATACCACCAGCGTTCTTGGCTTTTTTGCGCGCGTCTCCCAAGAGACAGGCGCACCTCTGGCAACTCAAGCCAGCGAGGGAATGAAGGTTCTTCGGGCTCTTGAGACGATTTCCAGGATGCCTGAAGCGGTTCGTCCTTGGAGAAACGCTCATATTTTAGAGGCGTCTCAAAAGATTCGTCTTCAGGCTTGGCGCGATCGCGCACGCCCGGTCCTGGAGCTTAGAAAGCGTCTGGAAACGTTCTTTAAGCTTGAGAGCGATGTCACCATTGAAGAGCTTGCGCGTCTGGCCGAGGCTCTTCGTGCTGAGGGGCTCTTTGCGCAATTCAAGGCGCCTTATAAGGAAGCTCTTGAGAAGTACCGTACGCTTCTTCACGGCGGTGTCGCTGTGAAGATGGATTCTAAAAACAATGGATTCCAGAAGGCAGAGAAACTCAAGGAATGGATCAGCCTCATTGAGCAGACTCGCGCTTATGCGATGCAGTCCGAGGCTAAGCAGGCATTTTCGCCGCTCTTCCAGGGAATCGATACGGATTTTGCGTCCGCCCTTGAGGCGAATGCCTGGGCAAGGACCGTTCGCGATGAGTTCATGTCAGAAAGCACAGGCACTCCCATCGATGGCGTCAGTTACGCTTTTGATGCCTCATTGATTGAGTTTGTGACCCAGATTCCAGTCGAGAAGATTGCAACCGCAGCGGAGTTGAGCCAAAGCGCAGAAGCCGCGGCAATGCTTGCGCATCTGGGGAGCCCGTTGTTTCAGCAGGGTGGCTCTTTCTCCGGTATGGAGCAAGAGAGAAAGAAGCGTTGCTGGGATTACAAGAAGCTTCTCGATGTCAGCAGCGAGATCGGACTATCGCCAGAGATTGCGATGAAGGATCTCAACGAGATCGCCATGCGCGTGGAAGAAGCTTATTTCCTGATTCAACGAATGGAAGCAGACAAGGAGCTTCATTCGTTCCTGAAGGAAATCTACGCAGGCATCAACACGGATCTCTCGGTGATCGAGCCGTGCGCGGCTTATGTCAAAGCGGTCAAGTCGTTTCAGTTCCCTGCCGAAATCGAAGGTTCTCTGCTTTCGGCTTACGGACCTCAGCGCTTGAGCGACGCCCGCTCTTTGGTTGTTCGCTGCATGACCCGCATGTCTGTGCTTCGTGAGCATTATAGAAAGCTTGAAACGGCCACCCGTGAGGAAGTCTGCTCGTTCGCTCGCGGGAAGGATCTTGAGTCGGCTCCTATTGTCGAGCTGATGGATAGAATCCAAAGCGCACTGAAAAACGCTCAATACCTTGCAGATGTCGTGGCAGAGTTGCGGGCAAAGCGAGACTCTGGGCTCATCGGTCTTAAAGTCGATCGCGATACCACTGATGCCTCGCATGACCCTTGCTTGATTCCAAACCATCATGAAAGCGGTGGTCATTGAGTCCTTCGGACATGAGGATCAGTTAAAGCTGGCAGATGTGCCGGTTCCGATTCCTGGACCGACGGAAGTCCTCATTGAAATTGCTTATACGTCCGTTAACCCGGTCGATTGGAAAATCCGGAAAGGGTTTTTGCAAGGCCGGATGCCGCATCGGTTTCCCATCGTTTTAGGTTGGGATGCAGCCGGTCGAGTGAAAGCCGTAGGAAGGCGCGTGAAGCGCTTTCAGATTGGCGATTCGGTTTACGCGTATTGCAGAAAGCCTGTCATTCAATGGGGAACCTACGCCGAATACATTGCGCTTGAAGAAGAGCTCGTAGCTCAAATGCCTCAATCGCTGAATTATGCCCAGGCAGCAGCGATGCCCCTGGCAGGGCTTACGGCCTGGCAAGCGCTTCATGATCGCGTGAATCTTCAATCAGGCGAAACAGCGTTGATTCACGCTGGAGCGGGTGGCGTGGGGAGTCTCGGCATCGAGTTTGCGCGAGCTCTCGGCGCGGATGTCATCACGACAGCAAGTAAAGCCAATCAGGACTACGTCAAATCCCTGGGAGCAAAGCTCTGTATTGACTATCACGACGAAAACTTCGTTGACGTCGTGAAGGAGCACTATCCATCAGGGATTGACGTAGTCCTGGATTGCGTGGGTGGCGAGACTTATCGGGATAGTTTCAAGGTTCTGAAACCCGGTGGAAGAATTGTCAGCGTGATTGAGCAGCCGGATTCTGAGCTCACGGCAAAGTATGGCATTGAGGCGAGTTATCATTTTGTAGTTCCTAATGGAGCAGAGCTCTCAGTGATTGGAAAAC
>JBJMMA010000034.1:0-42844 GCA_045805065.1 Bdellovibrionia bacterium
AATGGTTTGGGTACTTGGCCCGGAAGCGAGCAAAGGCTTCGGGTGGGCAGCTATCGGAAAGAGAGCAGCCTGCACGAAGGTCTGGCATGATGACTTTTCGCGATGGGTTAAGGATCTTGGCGCCTTCGGCCATGAAATGGACGCCTGCAAAGAGAATCAAATCCGCTTTGCTCTTTTGAGCCGCACGAGCCAGTTCCAAGCTGTCGCCTACGAAGTCGGCAATATCCTGAATATCGGGCTCTTGATAGTAATGCGCTAAAATAACAGCATTTTTCTCCTTCTTGAGGCGATCGATTTCTTGAAAGAGGTCTGCCGGAAAAGAAGCTTTTAATGAAGTTGCTGTCGACACGATGCCTCCTATTTATCTCTCCGGTTTAGGCGAATCAACTCAGATCGCTCAGGCGGCTGAACGAGCACGAAGCTTTGGCACAAGCTCGGCATAGATGGAACGAGGCTCTGAAGAGGCTGAACGGCCGTTTTAACGCAATGCAGCCAGCCAGCGAAAAAGAGCTGTTCTTTTGACGCCAAAACGATTTAATTAAGACAACAGCCGAGGCGGCCTCGCCGCTACGCTTAAAGTCGAGGCGGCCCCGCCGCTACGCTTATAAAGGTTTTAAAGGTCGTTTATGGTGAAAAAAGTCGGTCGGTTCTTCAGAGGCTCCAAAAAAGATTCTGCAAAAGATTCATCTAAGTCAGCTCAATCAGGAGGAGATCGGGTGAGGATTCTCAAAAAAGGACACGCAATGCGGGTCATTTTCTTTTACCCGGGCGAAGAGGGCACCTATGTCGACAATTGCGACGTAACGCTCTACGAGAACGGCATCATTCACATTGCCTCCAATCAAGAAGAGACAACGACTCATCTTCAGAACTGCGAGATCCTCTGGCGCTTTGAAACCGAAGCCGAAGATCGCGCCAATAAGCTGCGCCTTTTGAAGCCCAAGGGCGGAGAAGCTGGCGCCAAGGCAAACGACGCAAAGTCGGATGCTGACGCTCCTCATGCTGAAAAGCCTGGCAAAGGCTCCTCGAAAAATCCGGAACTCAGGTGAGAGCTCTTCGTGCGTTTGGGGCGAGGCGGCCCTGCCGCTACGCTAAAAGCCGAGGCGGCCTCGCCGCTACGCTTACAATGATTGCGCTTTTGACGGGAACGTTAGGCGCAACACCTAACGCAGGGGCGGAGGTTTCCAAGCCTACGCTGACTCTTTACGTTTACGATAGTTTTGTCGCCAAGGGCGGCCTGGGCTCTGAGATCTTTCCCCAGTTTGAAAAGAAATGCGGATGCGAGCTGAAGATTCTTCCGTCCGGTGACGGAGGCCAGCTTCTCACAAGACTTCAGCTCGATGCTGAGCGCGGAAAGCCCAGCGCTCAAGTCGCCGTCGGTTTGGATGAGCCGACTTTTGATCGCGCGCGCCCCTGGCTTGAGGGTGCAACTGATTGGATTCCGCGCGGGATGCGGGATCTTCACCCGGATCTCAAACGCACGCCGGGTTTTTATCCCTTTGACTACGGATTTTTTGCATTCATGGCTGATCATCAGGCGCTGAGTGAAGCAAAGCTTTCGATGCCGAAAAAACTGACGGATCTTTTGGCGCCACAATGGAAGCGCCAGGTGATTCTGGAGGATCCGCGCACCTCGACTCCTGGCCTTGCGTTCGTGCTTTACGCCAATCAAGTTTCTGGAATGTCGGGGAAAGAGTTCTGGCCCAAGATGCGAACTCAGTGGCTTACCCTGGCCGCGGGTTGGGATAGCGCCTATGGTTTATTCTTAAGAAAAGAAGCGCCGCTGGTTTGGAGCTACACAACGAGCCAGGCCTATCATGAAGCGCATGGAGATCCGGCAGGATCCCGCCGTTATGAGGCCGTGCTTTTTGAAGAAGGCCAACCGATCCAGATTGAAGGCGCAGCGCTTGTGAAAAACTCTTTTGCTCCGGGAGAGCAGGGGAAGAAGCAAAAAGAGCTCGCACGCCAGTTTCTGGAGTTTCTAATCTCACCTGAAGTCCAGGCTTTGGTGCCCACTCATCAGTGGATGTATCCTGCGCGAAAATCGACGCCGCTTCCTCCTGGCTTTACTCATGTTCCAAGACCTAAAAAAACCGTGCACCTGAAAGTCAAAGCAGACGAAGTCTCCTCTGCGCTTTCCGAATGGTCTCGAGCGATCGAAGGAGCTCTCTAAATTGCGTCCCAATCGATTGCTGTTTGGAACCGCTGCCGCATGGGTTTGTTTGTTCTGGCTTGGATGCGTTGCGGTTCCTCTGGTGACGCTTCTTGCGCGCGTAAAAAACTGGAGCGCGCTTTGGGATCCTTTGATTCTTCAAATCACTTATCTGACGGCCGGGCAGGCTCTGATCAGTGCCGTGATTTCTGCGGCAGTTGCCTTGCCCTTAGGGCTTTGGATCGGATCTAGCGGTTTGGCGGAGAGGCGATGGGCGCAAGCGCTCTTAGCGCTTCCTTTTGGGGTTCCTACGGTGGTTGCAGGACTTGCGTGGGTGATTCTTTTGGGGCGCTCCGGAATTTTTGCGGGGCTCGATTGGGCCTATAGTTTCAAGGCCGTCATCCTTGCGCATGTCGTGTTCAACGTGCCGTGGATTGCGCTCTGGGTTGCGCAAGCACGCTCCTATTTGCCTGCAAGCCGACTTGAGGCTGCGCGGACGCTAGGCGCGCGCGGTGGGGCAAGCTTTAGAACAATCATCTGGCCGCAGGTCAAATGGTCCTTCTGGAGCGCGGCTTGCCAGACCTTTGTTTTCTGCGCCATGAGTTTTGCTCTGATTCTGGTGCTCGGAGGCGGGCCTCCGGTTCAGACGCTGGAGATCGCGCTTTTTTCCCACATCCGTTTTGGAAGCCTCGACATCGATGGAGCGATTGCTTGCGCGATCTGGGAATTATTGGTCACGCTTTTGCCCTGGTGTCTGGTGGTGTATTTTCAGATGCGCGAAGAGCATGCGATCTCTCGGTCCACAAGGGAGAGAGGCCTGGAATCCTCTCGCGGCTTTTTTTTGCGATGGCTCCCCGTGGGTGTCGCTTTGGTGTTCTTTCTTCCTTATCTTGCCGTTTTAACGACAGGACGCCACTGGGGAGAATCCGCTTACTTTCCGATCCGTGATGAGGTCGTGCCCGCTCTATGGATCTCTTTGAAGCTCGCGCTCGCGACGGCTTTTGGCGCGCTTTTTACTTCGATCTGCGCAGTTCTTTTTATTGAGATGCTTCCGCGCCAACGTTCAAATTCTTCAAGCGCATTGCGAGGCGCGCTGCTTTTTCTCATGGGCGTGCCGAACGGGATTTCAGCGCTCGTTCTGGGGCTTGGACTTTGGCTGGCCTACGGGAAGTGGATTGATCCCTTCAGCGGAAGCTACGGCGCGATCATCGCGCTTCAGATGACGATCTTTTTTCCGATCGCGTTTCGTATTCTCTGGCCCATTGCCAGAGATCGGGATCAGAAGCTTGTTGAAGCCGCGCTCCTGATGGGCGCTTCACGCACACGCGCGTTTTTTACGGTGGAATGGTCTCGCTGGAAAGCGCCGCTTTTGAGCGCCTTTGCCATGGTCGTAGGGGCAAGCTTGGGCGAAGTGTCGGCCGTGAGTTTGTTTTACAGTGAAGATTTGATTCCTTTACCGCTTCTTGTTTCGCGCTGGTCGGCTCAGTATCGTTTTGGAGATGCTCAGGCAGTTGCGGTGCTGTTGCTTTTTCTTTGCTCGGGAGTCATTCTCTTAGCGTATCCCTTTGCCTATTTAGGTAAGGGGGCAGACAGGAAAATTTCCCTCCAATGACGTCCCAAAAAACTCCTATGCTTGCTGGCGCAAATCAAGAAAGCGCGAAGTCCGGGCTTCGTTTGGAAAGTCTGCGAAAACGCGTGGTGGACTCTTTTGGAGACTTCACGCTGGCGGCGGATTTTTCACTGGCTCAAGGTGAGCGCGCAGCCCTCATTGGCAAAAGCGGCATGGGAAAAACCACGCTTCTCAGGCTGATTGCTGGCCTTGAAACGCCTGATTCGGGCCGCGTTTGGATGGGTAGCCAGGATGTGACCCCATGGACGCCCCAAAAGCGGCGAGTGGGTTTTGTCTTTCAGGAGTCGGCTCTTTTTCCTTCGCTGGATGTTTTAGGGAATGTGATTTTCGGTCTGATCCAGTCCGGAGTATCTCGTCCGGATGCTGAAAAGCAGGGGATGGAATGGCTGGAAAAGGTAGGGCTCGCACCTAAGGCCCATTCCCAGATCGGGATCCTATCGGGGGGCGAGGCCCAACGAGTGGCTTTTGCTCGAGCTCTGATCTGGAAACCTCAGGTCATTTTACTCGACGAGCCTTTTTCGGCTCTGGATGCGGAACTCAGGCAGGAGCTTCGCTTGCAGCTTCTCCAGCTCCATGAGCAGTGGCCTGTTCCCTTGCTTCTTGTGAGTCATGACGCACAGGATCTAGAGGCGATCGCCAACGTTCGACTCACGCTTCAGGCTGCCACAGGCTCTTCCGAGCGAGTTGTGATGCGTGACAGCATGCGTTCGGGCGCATAATCCGCTTGCCGAAATGCGCCAGGATTGTCTAAAGTCGCCGAATCTAAAAAATTTGGAGGTTCAAAAGAAATGTCGAAGGCACCCCAGTTTCAAAAGCTGACCGCACCAAGCCGCGGGGAAACGATCACGATTCAGAACGGCAAGTTGAATGTGCCGAACAATCCAGTCATTCCATTCATCGAAGGCGATGGAACCGGTCCAGATATCTGGAAAGCTTCTCAGCGCGTTCTCGATGCTGCTGTTGAAAAAGCTTACGGCGGTAAGCGCAAGATCGAATGGTTCGAAGTCTACGCTGGCGAGAAGTCTTTCAACAAGTTCAACGACTGGCTGCCAGAAGACACTCTGACGGCTCTTCGTCATTATCTCGTTTCCATCAAGGGCCCTCTCACCACCCCAGTCGGTGGCGGTATTCGTTCCTTGAACGTGGCACTTCGCCAGATGCTTGACCTCTACGTCTGCTTGCGCCCAGTGCGCTGGTTCAAGGGCGTTCCTTCCCCAGTGAAGCATCCTGAGAAGGTCGATATGGCGATCTTCCGTGAGAACACCGAAGACATCTACGCTGGTATCGAATTCGAAATGGGAAGCGATGCTGCGAAGAAGATGCTCGGATTCTTGAAAGAGAATTTTCCGAAGGACTTCGCAAAAATTCGTTTCCCTGAGACCAGCGGTCTCGGCGTGAAGCCAGTTTCCAAAGAAGGCACGGAACGTCTCGTTCGCTCTGCGATCGAATACGCTGTTGCCAACAAGCGCAAATCCGTGACGATCGTTCACAAGGGCAACATCATGAAGTTCACCGAAGGTGGATTCCGTGGTTGGGCTTATGCTCTGGCTGAGCGTGAGTTTGGCGCACAAACCTACACCTGGGAACAATGGGAAAAGACCAAGAAGGCAAGCGGTGAAGAAGCTGCAAACGCCGAACAAAAGGCAGCGCTCGCTTCTGGCAAGATCCTGATCAAGGACGCCATTGCCGACATTGCTCTTCAACAAGTTCTGACCCGTCCTGAAGAGTTTGACGTCATCGCGACGTTGAATCTCAACGGCGACTACCTCTCCGACGCTTTGGCTGCACAAGTCGGCGGCATCGGTATCGCTCCAGGCGGTAACGCAAACTACGTCACCGGCCACGCTGTTTTCGAAGCAACGCACGGCACGGCACCTAAGTACGCAAACTTGGATAAGGTCAATCCAGGCTCTGTCATCCTCTCGGGCGAAATGATGCTTCGCTATATGGGCTGGAACGAAGCTGCTGATCTCATCATCAAGGGTATGGACGGCGCCATCGGCTCCAAGCATGTCACTTACGACTTTGCTCGCCTCATGAAGCAAGAAGGCGGAGCAGGCGTTTCGGAAGTGAAGTGCTCTGAGTTTGGTGAGCAGATCATCAAGTTCATGTAATTCAGTCGAGCCCGTTAGGGATCGATTTTAGACTTTAAAACCCCCGGTTGGGCTTTGTTGCCTGGCTGGGGGTTTTTTATTGCCCCTTAATCTAGAGTAGGGCGCCAGGACTCCTCATGTCGGATCTGAGAATCTAATAAGTCATGAATCGCATTCTCGTCGCAATGCTCAGGATCTGTAAAAGTCTTCGACCATTTGGTCTTGAACGGATCGATGTCGATATAGTCTTTGTAGCTTTTAGAGAGTTCCTTTGGAATTTCCTGATCTGGATGATTTTTCATCCAAGCATTCCGACCCAGTGTAATTCCAATTTGCATCTCTAGCGCAAACCAATGGACAAATTCTTTGTAAGCGCTTGCTTCCGCATTCTTGCGGACGACTCTTTGAGCCCATTCAAAAATCAGCACACGGAAATGATCATCAGGTTCATTGAGAAGTTCTTTAATGAGATGCATTGAAGGCAAATAGTTTGCATTCGGGAGAACACGGGTCGCCTGAAGGCTAATGATGAATTGACTTGAACTTTGAAGTCCCCATTCGTGGATTTCTTTGGAGACATTGAGCAGAGGCGAACCAAAACCGGATGTCTCTGCCATCTGGATCAAATCATCTTTAACACTATCAGAAGGCTGCTTCAGCTTTGATCGAACTGCTGCACGGAAATAAAGATAAATGCCGTTTTTAGGATCATCTGAAGTAAGCTGACTTAAAAGTCGGTAGGACTTTTTCAGCTGAAGGGCTTTTGGCTTTGGAACTCCATCTAATAGATCTCCTATATAAAGCGCGTACAGAAATTTCCGCGCGTTCATGTCTCGGGCCGGGGAATAATTAGCCAATCGACTCGGGTCGATCAATAGATCGGCAGCAGTAGTGAGTTTCCCATCTAATAGCTGAACAAGATCTTCTTTATCTAGATCATACAGCTCGTTTCTTTGAAGAAGCTGGCAGGCCTCATCCTTTGACAGAAGTTCTTTGATTTCTTGAAGTCTGATAGCTTTTTCACTCTTTAGGTAGGACCGCTCCGTCTCTATTTCTTTTTCACCTTCGAGTTTTAAAATCTCAGAGGAAGAAGTCGCGTTAGCCGAAGGGGGCGTCGTTTTCGGAGCGGCAATGCTGCGTGAAATAGGCTGAGGGGGAGCAATCCATCGTTGCCAGGCTGATTGGCTCAGTGCTCTCAGTTCCGGAAAGCCGAAAAACAGCCCGATACAGAGCCCAATACATAGAAAGATAAAACCGGATGTGATCGCTGCAAAAATCCGGCGAGATGATTTCATATTCAAAAGGGTAGCATGGCGACAAAATGACGCGCCATTTCTTCGTGCGAAGAAGCGGTGCGATAAAGTCCAAAAATCGTCCTCTCAATCCGATTGACCCCATTCAAGAGGAAGCCTAAGATCCGATCGCAGGCACGGCACTTGCCGCGCCGAAATTCTTCTCAAAGCCCTAACAGGTCAAATAAGTCTAAGGAGACTTCCCAAAATGGCAAAAGCACCAGTACGTGTTGCAGTCACCGGCGCCGCCGGACAAATCGGTTACGCACTTCTTTTCCGCATCGCCTCCGGCGAAATGCTCGGAAAAGATCAGCCAGTCATTCTTCAGATGCTTGAGCTTCCACAAGCACAGAAGGCACTCAAGGGCGTGATGATGGAACTCGAAGACTGCGCGTTCCCTCTCCTCGCAGGAATGGTTGCATCCGATGATCCAAACGTCGCCTTCAAAGACGCAGACGTGGTTCTCCTCGTTGGCGCAAGACCACGCGGCCCAGGAATGGAGCGCAAGGATCTTCTCACCGAAAACGGCAAGATCTTCACCGTTCAAGGCGAAGCGATTGGCAAGCATGCTAGCCCGAACGTGAAAGTTCTCGTCGTCGGCAATCCATGCAACACCAACGCATACATCGCGATGAAGACCGCCGAGAAGTTCGGCCGCGTGAAGCCACAGAACTTCACCGCAATGCTCCGCCTCGATCACAACCGCGCTCTTTCGCAGCTTGCGAACAAGACCGGTCGTCCAGTGGCAAGCTTCAAAAAGCTCATCGTTTGGGGCAACCACAGCCCAACGATGTACCCAGACTATCGTTTCGCAACTTCGAACGGTGACTCTGTTGCAAAGCTCGCAAGCGACGAAACCTGGATGAAGGAAACCTTCATTCCTACCGTCGGCAAGCGTGGCGCAGCGATCATCGACGCTCGCGGCCTCTCTTCTGCAGCCAGCGCTGCAAACGCAGCCATCGACCACATGCACGACTGGTGGTTGGGCTCGAAGGGTGAGTGGGTCACCATGGGCGTTCCATCGGATGGCTCTTACGGCATTCCAAAGGGCGTGATCTACGGCTTCCCATGCACGACTGAGAATGGCGAATACAAGATCGTTCAAGGTCTTGAGATCGACACTTTCTCGAAGTCCAAGATGGATGCAACGCTGAAGGAGCTCGAAGAAGAGCGCTCTGCTGTTGCTTCGATGCTTGGATAAATCGAATCGCGATCAGCGATTTGATTGTCTGTGAATCTTAAGAAACGCGCTTCAGGATCAAACCTGAAGCGCGTTTTGTTTTTTAGAAACTTCCGCTATCGCGGTTTGGAGCTGAGATTTGGTGGATGATTGATGATCTTATCCAAAGAACCTGCTCATTTGATACCGCGCTGCGCAGCTTCCGCTTCCCAGCGAACTAGCATTTCGTCTTTTTCGTGATAACGAAGACTCCGCCATACAGCCAAAGCATCTTCATCTTTAGGCTACTCAGAAACTGGAAAACGGCGCACATGAAGCTTCACGCTGCGAGTAAGACCGCGCCCGAACTCCGAGAGACTTGCGATGCCTTGTTCATAAAAAATCGTCGCATCGTAAACCGCATCAAGACGATCGCCGAGTTCCTGAATCGCGGTAGCAAATCCTTTGCGCTTTGGAATCAAAGTGTGTTGCGGAACAGGATAACCCTTGGTCCGGGCGTAATCTTGCGCCTTTTTCAATTTTGAAGGTTTGATGCGAGTGCCTTCCACAAAGGACACAAGCCAGAACGGAACTCCAAGATTTCTTAAGCGCGCAAATGTCTTTTGAATATTGGCGTAATCGGCGTACCAGTTGCGCTTCAAGAAAACGCAGCCCAGGAAATACATTCCCCAACCAATGCCAGGAATGTATTTCAGTGAATCCTTCACATACCACTTCATGTCTCCCAGACGACCTTTGCGGATCGCGAGAGTCATGAGAATTGGGATGTCAGGCATTTGCTGGTGATTGGCGATCAGTAAGACATTTTCGCCATATGGGATTTCATCGCCAGAAAATTCAACTTGAAGCCCAAGCCATTTTTCGGCCCAAAACGTCAGAAATCCCCACCAAAGATTGGCGCACTCTCGATTGATTTTCCAAACCAGCCAGCGAGAGAAGGGGAAGAAGAGAAAGCTCAGGCACTGGATGATGTTGAAGCAGAAGAGACTTCCCATGAGGAGGATGGCCCACGCGAGGAGATCAATCCACGAGAGGAACCGGCGCAGGGGACTGCGATGATCAACAACGTATCGAATCGAGGTGTTCACGATGCCCCTAATGTCCGGTTCTCTTCAAAAAAGATCAAGCCTAAGATGAGGTCCCGGGGCTATGCCAGGTTTTGGCTTGCCCACACACAGATCAGGCCAATGGTCAGAATAATCATGACAGGGATAGCTTGTTGGTTCGTTTGAGTGTTCCACATAATGCCCTACATAAAGCAAAAAGCTGTCCAGCGAGCGGGCACTGATTTCACACACGATTTCGATTCAAACCCTGTTCTAAATTCAGACGGTTGGTAGGGCTGGCAGGGGGTGTCCCAATTGACCCAGGTCATTTATTGATTAATCCGGTCAAGATTGGTCCTAAAGACGTCGAAACGATAGGGACGATGGTCAAGCGTGGATGGGTCTATCTCCGTAAAAGCCTTCTTGTTCTTGGGAAGCTCATGAGTCGAAAACCCGCGAGGTTTTTCTCTCATTCGCACCAAGCGCCACGCCTCAATGTCGGGTTACTGAGTCTTTGTCTTCTGACTCTTGCTCCCATGCTCGCATGCCTTGGGGGAGTGATCTGGCATGAGTGGAAGGTCGCTCAAAACGCGCGGATCCAGATTCCGGTTCAGGACCAACTCAGCCAATCACAGCAATGGCAGAGTGAGCTCATGCCCTTGTTGTGTGCCATGATCTTTGCGGTTTTGGGTGTCTTCTTTCTTGCGGGTTGGATGACCCAAAGAAAGAAACAGGAATATGCCTACTTTGCTGCATTCTCGTTTCTTCAGGGAGTCGGACAGTTCTGTGCGGTCGACTGGATGCAACAGCTCCTGGGTGCATCTTTTTTGAGCGAACTCCGAGTTGTCTTGCTGGTCTGGGAAGGTTCCCTGGCGATGCTTTTGGGTCTTGCGCTGGCGCGGACTCGAGCAAGCTGGATGGCCATGGCAGTCTTTACCACGGTGCTGGTCACATCCATGCTTCTGCTGGCGCCTTGGATCTCTCTTCCCAAGGCCACATTGGCAAATTGGGAGAAGTACCTCTTTCAAGTCTTTGTGCCTTTGGCCTATGCGCGCGGGGCGGCTGCATGCCTGATTCAGTGGAATGTTTTGTCTCAGCGCCGCGCATTTGCGAACCTGGGGCAGGAGATGAGCCTTCGCATCGCTCAGCGGCGTCGGGAGCTCGGAACGCTGGGGTTTGGATTCTTAACTGTCGGCGCGCTCTATGCGGCGCAGGCCCTGTTTTTTTCAAGCGCTGATGCCTGGATGCGTGTGTTCCGGCTTTCTCATCTTGTTCTTCTGATTGCCTGCTATGGTGCGGGGTGGATGCAGAATCGCTTGCGTGACGATGCTCGGCTGGTTCTGCGATTGATGCGTCATAAGAATCCTGCTGCGAATCCAGAATCTGAAAACGTAAAGAAGGCAGGTTGACCTCGTTCAAGATTTGGGGGAGGTTGAGGCTATGTCTCGACCTCTCATCCGTGTGGCGCGCCCTGAAGACGACTCGGTCATTGGTGAACTTCTAATCAATGCCTACGTCACTCAGTATGCGCGGAAGATGCCCGAAGTGGTCGTCGATGAGAATCGCAAAAAAGATCTCAGAGACGTTGCCGGAAAGCGCCGTATTGGAACCGTACTTGTCGCCGAACTCGATGGCAAAGTCGTGGGCTCAGTTACCCTTCTCAAGCCGGGGGCGCCAAGATCTGAAGCCTGGCGCGAGCAGATGGCAGATCTTCGCATGTTCGGAATCGATCTCAATTACCGCGGGCAGGGGATCGCCGACGCGCTTTTGGATGAGGCCGAGCGAATCGTGCGCGAGGATTGGAAATGCCCGACTCTCGGGCTTCATGTGAGGCGTGGAGCGCACGGAGTTGCGGGTGTTTATATCAAGCGCGGCTTTCAGCGAGATCCTTCGGGTGATCTTGATAAACTTCCCGAGATTTTCTTAGAGGCTTACGTAAAAACACTCTTATGAAGGAGAGCGGCATTGCATGAAAAAGACAGTGTGGGTGGCTTTAGCAGCGGTTGTTTGCGCCAATATCTCTTTAAGCGTTGCAAATGCATCATCGATTGAAGACACGAGAAAAGCGATCTTTGAAGGTGTCGGCACTTGTGATCAGGCTGTTTTCACGAACGATCAGTACCTGGCAGTCAGTCTTCTGCCTTTCGTTCCAAACGTGGGGCACGTGAGAGTTTATTCCCTGAAAGACCCAAGTCATGTCACCGATATCTCCACTCACTCGCGCGTGACTGATATCAAAATCGAAGGTGATACAGCTTACGTTTTGACCGGATGGACGATCGAAGGCTGGAGCATTTCGAGCGGAAAGCAGCTCTTCCAATACGCAAGCCATCCCCAGGCATCACCTGGACTCAATCTCCGTGAGCGCGCTCAAGGTTTTGTTTTGAGCGGCAAGCGCGCTGTGATCGCTCATGGCGTTCTAGGAGTCACAGTCATCGACCTGGAATCCGGAAAAACGATCAAGACATTGCCAATGCCTACTGTCTCGGCAGCTCAGGATATTGCGCTGGTGAATGCGGATAAGGCCGTGCTTGCCATCGATAATAACGATGAGCGCCAGTTTCGCGGAATGTATCTGATGAATCTCCGCACGCTTGGATTTACGAAGCAGATCAAGATCGACAATGCGCTCCCGTCGGCAGTTCGCGTGCTCGATAACGATCGGCTGATGCTGGTCTACTACAATGCGATCTGGAAGTTCGGAAAGACTCAGGCACTCGCAGCGACAAAGGAGCCTAGGCCTTCGCGCCGGGCTTGGCAGTTCCCTGGCCTGAACGTTGTCGACATGCAAGGCAAGGTCGCATTCGATCAAAAGAACTTATATGCTTGTTTCAAAACCTGGGATAGTCAGACGGACGAGCGCGATTACAAGCCCATGGCGTTTGATCTGAAGGCGTTGCAACTGGACTAGGAATTAATGCATTGCGGCGTTTCTATTTTAACCATTATTTTAGATTGACCCAGGGGGGGCTTCCGATTGAAATAAGCCCCATCCATTTTAAATTCACTGAAGGCAGGAATTAATGAACATCCACGAGTATCAGGCAAAACAATTGCTCAAAAAGTTCAACGTGCGCGTCCCAGAAGGACGTCTGGTTGAGGAAGGCTCCGATGTCGCGGGCCGTGCTGAAAAAGCAGCTCTCGATCTTCAGAAAGAGCGCGGCAACTCGGTTTGGGTGGTCAAAGCTCAAATTCATGCTGGCGGTCGCGGTAAGGCTGGCGGCGTCAAGGTCTGCAAAGACATCAACGCTGTGAAGGCTGCCGCTCAAGAAATCATCGGCAAAACCCTTGTTACTCCGCAAACCGGTGAGCAAGGCAAGAAGGTCCATAAAGTCTGGATCGAAGAAGGCTCTCAAATCGCTCGCGAGCTTTACGTCGGTATCGTCACTGATCGCGCGGTTTCCCAAGTCGTCATGATGGCATCCACCGAAGGCGGCATGGAAATCGAAGAAGTCGCAGCAAAGCATCCTGAGAAAATTTTCAAAGTCGCGATCGATCCAACGACGGGTTACATGCCATTCCACGGACGCTCTTTGGCGAAGAAGCTCGGCCTCACGGCTGATCAAACCAAGCAAGCGGTCCAATTCTTCGGCGGTCTCTATCGCGCTTACATGGATCTGGATTGCTCCCAGGTCGAGATCAATCCAATGATCGTGACCGCTGACGGTAACCTGGCTGCACTCGACGCCAAGATCAACTTCGATGACAACGCACTCTATCGTCACAAAGACATCGTTGAGATGCGTGACATTCAAGAAGAGAACGCTCAAGACGTTGAAGCCTCCAAGTATGACCTCGCTTACATCGCGCTCGACGGAAGCATCGGATGCCTCGTCAACGGTGCAGGCCTTGCGATGGCAACTCTCGACATCATCAAGCTCCACGGCGGCTCTCCAGCTAACTTCCTGGACGTCGGTGGCGGCGCTTCGAAGGAAAAAGTCACCAACGCATTCAAGATCATCCTCAAGGATCCAAAGGTGAAGGCGATTCTCGTCAACATCTTCGGCGGAATCATGAAATGCGACGTTATCGCTGAAGGCGTCATCGCTGCGGCCCGCGAGCTTTCGCTCACGGTTCCAGTCGTGGTTCGTCTCGAAGGCACGAACGTCGAGCAAGGCAAGAAGCTTCTGGCTGAATCCGGTCTCAAGCTCACGCCAGCTGATGGTTTGACGGATGCTGCAAAGAAGGCTGTTGCCGCTGCAGCTGGGAATTTGGCTTAAGAGCACATTACGTCTTAGTTAGGGCACCAAAGGTGCCGACTTAACTTAGAAAGGTTTTAAAAGGTTATCGACATGTCGATATGGGTCGGAAAGAATACGAAACTACTTGTTCAAGGCATCACCGGCGCGCAAGGTCTCTTCCACGCCAAAGGCTGCCGTGATTACGGCACGAACGTCGTCGGCGGCGTGACCCCTGGTAAGGGCGGTCAAGAAGTCGAAGGCTTCAAAGTTTGGGATACGGTTGAAGAAGCCGTAAAGAACACTGGCGCCAACGCCACGATGATTTTCGTTCCACCAGCGGGCGCTGCAGACTCGATCTGCGAAGCGGCTGACGCTGGAATCGAACTCATCGTCTGCATCACCGAAGGCATTCCAGTTCGTGACATGCTGAACACGAAGCGCTACCTCGCCAGCACGAAGTCCCGCCTCGTTGGTCCAAACTGCCCAGGTGTCATCACCCCAGGCCAGTGCAAAATCGGCATTATGCCAGGCCATATTCACCTGGCTGGAAACATCGGCGTTGTGTCCCGCTCCGGAACGCTCACTTACGAAGCCGTTCATCAGCTCACTCAGCTTGGCATTGGCCAAAGCACCTGCGTGGGTATCGGCGGCGACCCGATCAACGGCACGAACTTCATCGATGTTCTCGATGCCTTCAACCGCGATCCGAACACGCACGGCGTGATCATGATCGGTGAAATTGGTGGCTCTGCTGAAGAAGAAGCTGCTGAGTTCATCAAGCGCGAGATGAAGAAGCCTGTTGCAGGCTTCATCGGCGGCGCATCGGCACCTCCGGGCAAACGCATGGGCCACGCTGGCGCTATTATTTCAGGTGGTAAGGGTACCGCAGAGGAAAAGTTCCAGGCACTTCAGGCTGCTGGCGTGAAAATCGCTCGTAGTCCTGCAGACTTGGGCACGACTCTTGTTGCAGCTATGAAGGGCTGATTTTGATTTAGGCGAGGGGTCTGTTGCTCCTTAGAACGGGCGACAAACCTCTCGCAATTCAATCCGAAGTGCGCTACCACGAACGGCAATCTTTGGAATATTTCTTTAAGGAGTCCAATTCAATGGCAATCGAACGTACATTCTCAATCATCAAGCCGAACGCAGTCGAAAAGAACAATATCGGCGAAATCATCACCCGTTTTGAAAAGCGCGGCCTCCGTATTGCTGCTGCTAAGTTCACCCGCCTCTCCCGTGAGAAGGCTGAAGGCTTCTACATTGAGCACAAGGATCGCCCATTCTTCCAAAGCCTGGTTCATTTCATGACCAGCGGCCCAGTCCTTTTGATGTGCCTCGAAGGTGAAAACGCAGTTGCTCTCAACCGTGAAATCATGGGCGCAACCGACCCATCCAAGGCTGCTCCAGGCACGATCCGTAAGGATTTCGCTGACAGCATCGAAGCCAACGCAGTTCACGGATCTGACAGCCTGAATTCGGCTGAGCGTGAGCTTGCTTACTTCTTCGATCGCTCTGAGATCCAAAAGCGTTATTAATCTCTTGATCTCGCCGGGCGAGGCATGGAGACTGGTCGAATGCGGGTAGCAATCGCACAGATCGATCCTGTTGTCGGCGCGTTTGACGCCAACGTCCGAAAAATTCAAGAAGCTTATGAACGGGCTTGCGCTGAGCAAGCCCGTTTGCTTTTGACGCCCGAGCTTGGCATTTGCGGATATCCTCCGCATGATCTGATCGAACGCCCAGAGATGTTCGATCGCAATGAAAGAGCTCTCGAGCAGCTGGCCCAGCTCACAAAAGGCAAGTCCTGCGCTCTGATCGTAGGGCATGTCGCAAAAAATCCTTCTGACGTCGGGCGCTCTGCTCAAAACGTTGTCAGCGTCCTTGAAGACGGGAAAGTGGTCTTCCGACAGGCCAAAACACTTCTTCCCACCTACGATGTCTTTGATGAGGCTCGCTACTTTGAGCCTGCGCGTGAGATTCATTCCTGGCCATGCGATGGCAAAACGATCTCCATCGCAATCTGCGAAGATCTTTGGTCCGAGGACCTGATCTCAGGCCGCCATCTCTATTCTGGCGATAAGCCCATTCAGACTTATTCCAAACAAAAGCCAAAGCTTTTGATTTCGCTTTCAGCAAGCCCTTACATGATCGAAAAGCGGGAGCACCGCGAAGAGATTCATTCTGAGATTGCCCGCAAAATCGGTGTGCCTTTGCTTTACGTCAACCAGGTGGGCGCAAACGATGAAGTGCTCTTTGATGGAGCCTCGTTTGCCATTGATTCACAGGGTAAGGTCGTAGGCCGTCTTCCGGCTTTCAAGAACTCCTTTGGTGTTGTGGACGTGGATCTGGAGAAGGGGAGTGTTTCTTTTGTCGCTCCCGCGCCCGCTGAGCGCGAAGATGCGCCTCCATCCGAAATTGAAGTCCTTTCTCGCGCCTTAGTTGTCGGAATTCGCGATTATTTCCAACGCACGGGTTTTAAGACGGCCATTCTTGGCCTCAGTGGCGGGATTGATTCTGCCGTTGTTGCCACACTTGCGGCCCGCGCCTTGGGGCCTAGAAATGTTCTGGGTGTGGCGATGCCAAGCCAGTATTCCTCGAGTCACAGCCTTGCGGATGCTGAAGCTCTGGCTCAACGACTGGGCATTAATTATGAGGTCAGGCCCATTAAGTTTATGAACGCCACGGTCAATCGTGAGCTTTCCGAACGCCGTGGGACGCTTGCCCCGATTGCGCAAGAGAATCTGCAGGCGCGTCTTCGCGGCCTGATTCTCATGACGCTTTCCAATCATTACAACTCGCTGGTTTTAACGACCGGAAACAAATCAGAGCTTGCGACGGGGTATTGCACTCTTTACGGCGATATGTGCGGCGCATTGGCACCTATTGCGGATCTCTACAAGACCCGGGTCTACGAGTTGGCGCGCTATATCAATCAAACTTGGGGAGAGCTGATCCCTGAGAGTTCCATTACAAAGCCGCCTTCAGCGGAGCTTCGCCCGGACCAGAAAGACCAGGACACGCTTCCGCCTTACGATCTGCTCGACGCGGTTTTGGAGGAATACCTCGAGAAAGGAACGCCTGTTTCTGCTCTTGAGGAAAAGTACGGCTCTCGGCTTCCAACCCAGGGTTGGGTCCGGAATATGCTAAGGCTTCTCGAAATCAATGAGTTCAAACGCCGACAGGCTGCTCCGGCCCTAAAAGTGAGCCCAAAAGCGTTTGGAATCGGAAGACGTATCCCAATTGCAAAAAACTGGGACCAGTCGAGTTAAAAGTGTGTTATCTGTAGGAACGTAGCGAAAGGACAAACGCGCAAGAGTCAAGCTGGCCAAAGGCCAGCGGAGCTTTGCGCGAAAAAAAACTACAATGAACGCTGATCTTAAGAAAATCGTGTCGAGAGTAAAGGATGCTCAAACCCGTCTTCAGTCTGTGCTCAATAATCAAGATTGGCCAGGCTATATGGACGAGGCACGAAAGTACGCTGAGAAGCAGGGAAGCGAAGTAAAAAAGCTTCTTTCCTCTGATCTTGGTAAGGTCAAAACCTTCATCGAACGGGAACGTAAAGAGCTTGAGCGTTTCCAGA
Organism: Bdellovibrionia bacterium; assembly: GCA_045805065.1. Classification (GTDB taxonomy): domain Bacteria; phylum Bdellovibrionota; class UBA1018; order UBA1018; family UBA1018; genus CAZCBS01. Next base: position 17,155 of record JBJMMA010000034.1, read on the forward strand.
AGCAGATCCCAGGTGAAGTGAAGAAGTTCAAAAAGCTCCTGACGCAACAGCGCAAGGAGCTTGAAAAAATGTTGGGCAGCCTGGGCGCCCTTAACGGAAAAAAGCGCAAAACTGGCACTAAGAAGGGAACGGCTAAGAAAGCCAGCTCCCGGAAAAAGGCCGCTCCCTCAACTTGACACCTAGGGTGACCTTCGGGTAAACCTGAGTGAATCAAGGAGGTTTTTAAGAACCAAATAAACGAATGGCATTTACTCCATCTAGTCCCTCGAGTCCATCAGGTCCCTCTGGTCCATCATTCCCACGCCCGCGTTTTCCACGTGGCCCGGTCCCGCACCACAATAAAGACGAGCACAGAATCAACGAGCGTATTCGTGTTCCACAAGTGCGTCTGATCGATGAAAAAGGTAATCAAGTCGGTATCGTGCCTACGCAAGAAGCCCTTCAGATGGCTCGCGAGCGCGGCCTTGATTTGATGGAAATTTCTCCAAACGCTCAGCCGCCTGTCTGCAAAATTTGCGACTACGGCAAATTTAAATACGAAAAGAAGAAAAAAGAGCACGAGGCCAAGAAGAAGCAAACGGTCATCAAGGTGAAGGAAATTCAGCTTCGCCCTCAGACCGAAGAGCATGACCTCGAATATAAGTTTAAGAATGTTCGCACCTTCCTTGAGGAAGGCGATAAGGCCAAGATCACCATCATGTTCCGTGGTCGTGAGATCACCTATGTGGATCAAGGCTTTAAAATCATGAAGCAGCTTGCTGAGATGGTGAAGGACATCGCTGTTGTTGAAGCGCATCCTAAACTGGAAGGCAAGAAGCTGATCATGGTTTTGGCTCCTGCTCCGGGCGGTAAGAAGCCAGCTTCTGCTCCTAGGCCAGCTATTAAGCCAGCTACTGGGAACACGGAATCTAAAGAATAAGTCCGAAAATATAATTGACTGGGTCGCTACTCGTAGAGTACGTTGCGGTCCTTGCTTACGATCGCGGCTAAGGTTTGCTTTAACGTTTGATTTAATGCTTACCTGGCCTGGTCATTTTTTAAAGTTCTGAGCCATAGCTATTGGCCTAAGTTGCAAGACTTAGCTTGTAGAATGAAACTCAGAACAGGAATGCTTTTTAGCAATTTGGGGTTAAGCTCATGAAAATGAAGACAAAAAAGGCAGCTGCAAAGCGCTTTTCCTTCACTGCGACTGGAAAAGTGAAGTTCAAAAGAGCCGGTAAACGCCACAATCTCGGCCACAAAAATTCAGGCGCTAAGTTGAAGTTGCGTAGCGCTGGCTACCTCATGGAAGGCGATATTCGCCACATCGAGCGTTGCTTGCCATACGGCTCTCGTTAATTTACGAGACCTTTTTAAGTTTTACATAGTTGACTCGGCTTCATCTGAGGCCCAGTTTTCAAGCTTTTAGGAGTAGGAAAATGCCTCGCGCAAAACGTGGTTTTAAACGTCGTCGTCGTCATAATAAGGTTTTGGACAGAGCCGAAGGCTTTGTTTTAGGCCGTAAGAATAAATTCAAGCGCACTGCAGAAGCGGTTGATCGTGCATTTATGTACGCTTACCGCGATCGCCGCGCGAAAAAGCGTGACTTCCGCACCTTGTGGATCTCCCGCCTTTCTGCTGCTTCGAACGACAACAACATCAGCTACAGCCGTTTGATTGCTGCTTTGACGAAAGCTCAAATCGGTCTCGATCGTAAGGTCCTTTCGGATATCGCGATCGCTGACCCAAAAGCTTTCTCTGCGATCGTGGACCAAGTTCGTTCACTCGCTCCAGCGGCTTAATCCAACTGACTGCTTTTGCATCGAGCTTCGTTTACCTATATTTGTAACGAAGCTCGATGCGTTTTTACGAAAGAGTTGTGCCTCTAGCAGGTTCTGCCTTATGAGGCGCTTCTAGAGGAATATGAAAGACAAACTCGACGCAATTGGCAGTCAAGCTTTGAAAGATCTAGAAAACGCGCAGTCGCTCGACCAGCTCGAGCAACTGCGCGTTTCTGTTTTGGGGAAGAAGGGAGCCTTGAGCGAAGTTCTCAAAGGGCTCGGTTCACTTTCTCCCGAAGAGCGCCCGAAAATGGGTGCGATCACCAACGAATGGAAGAGCAAGATCGAGGCAGCTCTTGAGACGCGAAGGTCCGCGCTCGAAAACGCTGCTCTTGAAGCTCGTCTCCGCGAAGAGCGAATCGATACAACGATTCCATCACGCCTTCCATATCACGGCACTCTTCACATCATTCACCAGACCACGCGCCGGATGCTTCAAGTTTTTCAGCGCATGGGCTTTGATATCACCACGGGTCCTGAAGTTGAGACCGAGTTCTTGAACTTCGATGCGGTCAATATGCCTGCCGATCACCCAGCGCGTGAAATGCAGGACACGTTCTTCCTGGGACCAGGAGCGCTGCTCAGAACGCATACGTCATCAGTCCAGATGCGTGCCATGCGCGCGCAAAAACCACCGATCCGGATCATTTGTCCAGGTGCTGTGTATCGCAGCGATAGCGATGCCACGCACTCGCCGATGTTCCATCAGGTTGAGGGTCTCTGGGTCGATCAAGACGTCAAGATGAGCGATCTCAAGGGCGTGCTCGGATTTTTCGCGCGCGAGATGTTCGGAGCCGATACGCAGATTCGCCTTCGTCCAAGCTATTTCCCATTCGTCGAGCCAGGAGCGGAAGTGGACGTGAGTTGCTTCCAGTGCCGTGGCAAGCCAAATGACAGCTGCAAGGTTTGTCGTGGCTCGGGTTGGCTTGAGATTTTGGGCGCAGGCATGGTTCATCCGCGCTTGCTTGAGATGGCAGGATACGAAGGCGTCACAGGCTTTGCTTTCGGCATCGGCATCGATCGCGTCGCCATGCTTTTGCATGATGTCCCTGATCTTCGTCTCATGTTCTCAGGCGATACTCGTTTTCTGACACAGTTTTAATTTTTGACTTCATGACCAGGCCGGGCGTTAGCCGGGCCGAGATTTGATTAATTCGCAGAGGTTTTCATGCGCGTTTCTTGGAAATGGCTTTCCGAAATGGTGGATTTGAGTGGAGTGGGCGGTCCTGCGGGACTTGCTGAGCTTCTCACTCGTCGGGGACTTGAAGTAGAGGCGATTGAACGCCAGGACCAGGGCTTTGATAAAGTCATTTCGGTTCAAATCCTGGAGCGTAATAAGCATCCAGAAGCGGACCGTCTGAGCCTTTGCAAAGTCAGCCTGGGATCCGGTGAGCCACTCGAAATCGTTTGCGGCGCTCAGAATATGAAGGCCGGAGACAAAGTCGTTCTTGCTCAAATCGGCGCGAATCTTCCGAACGGTTTGAAGATCGAGAAGAGCAAGATCCGTGGAGTCGTCTCCAACGGCATGCTTTGCTCGGAAGAAGAGTTAAAGCTTAAGGACAAATCCGAGGGGATTTTGATTCTTCCTGCCGACGCCCCGCTTGGAAAGCCAATTGCTGAGCTTTTGGGGCGCGATGATACGATTCTGACTTTGAAACTCACGGCAAACCGCGGTGATTGCTTAAGCCATTACGGATTGGCTCGTGAACTTGCGGCAGCTTTGGGTCAGACGCCTAAAAAGCCTGAAGCTAAAGCGCTTCCGGCTGAAGGTACCTCTCCGATCTCCGTACATCTGGATGCAGCTGAGGCAGGCCCTCAGTTTTTTGGCTGCATGATCGAAGGCGTGAAAGTCGGTCCATCGCCTGATTGGGTAGTGAAGAAGCTTGAAGCTGTGGGTGGACGCTCCATCAATAACGTCGTTGATGCGACAAATCTTGTGATGTGGGAGCTTGGACAGCCTGTTCACGCTTACGATGCCGAGCGCATTGAAGGTGCGCAGATCCGCGTTCGCAATGCAGTGAAAGGCGAATCGCTTCCGCTTCTCGATGGAACAACGGTTGAGCTCGATGGCTCTGAGCTTGTGATTGCCGATGGCAAGCGCGCTGTGGGTCTGGCTGGCGTCATGGGCGGCGGTAACTCTGAAGTTCAAGATGGAACGACTCGCGTGTTCCTCGAATGCGCTGAGTTTGATCCGGTTCGCGTTCGTCGCACTTCGAAGAAGCATCTCAAGCATACGGATGCGGCTCATCGCTTTGAGCGGGGAGTGGATCCAGCAGGACAATCTTTTGCGATCGCGCGCCTTGCAAGCCTGGTTCAACAGCTTGCAGGTGGCCAGATCAAGGGCACAACCAGTGTTCAGCTTCCATCGCGCAAGACTTTGAAAAAGCGCGAAGTGAAGGTCGATCCTTCTTACTTTGAGCATTTCTTGGGCATGTCGGTCAGTCCAGCAGAGGCTGAGAAGATTCTTACGAGTCTTTCTTGCGGCGTCGCTAAGAGCGGTGACCAATGGACCGTGACGGCTCCATCCTGGCGCCTTGATTTGAATATCAAAGAAGACTTGGCTGAAGAGATCGCGCGCACGATTGGCTACGACAAGATCCGCGAAACTATGCCGGCACTGAGCTCAGCACCGCGCTCCCTTTGGGAAGGCGCGATGGGTGGCGCGACTTCGTCTTCGGGAAGTTCTGGAGCAAGCGCCTATTTGCTCATCGACAAGGCCAAGGAAGCTTTGGTTCAAGCAGGCATCTCTGAAACCTTGAACTACTCGTTTGCAAACCGTGGCTGGCTCTCCAAGTTCGGGATGAATTCATCCGTCGTTCTATTGAACCCGATCAGCGAAGAGTACGAGGCCATGGTGCCATCACTTCTTCCTGGCTTGGTGAAGAACGCGATCGAGAACTGGCGTCATCATTTTGGCTCTGAAGCTCTGCCGGTTCGCCTCTTTGAGATCCGTCCGACCTTCCTGGCGGCAGGTGAAGTGAAGGCATCGAGCGAATACGATACCGGCGTTCAAGAGCGCTGGAAACTCTCCTTTGTCATGTCTGGCCCACGTTATGTGAACGGACTGAGAAATGAGCAGGGCGAAGTCGACTTCTACGACATGAAAGCGGTCGTTGAGTCGGTATTGAGCTCACTGGGAGCCAAGGGAGTTCGTTTTCATCCGATGGCGGAAAGCCGTAAGGGTCCAAATCCGCTCTTTCACCCCGGTCAAAGCGTCGAAGTTTTGGCAGGAAGTGAAGTGGCGGGAGCCTTTGGTCTCATTCACCCTGGCATCGCCAAGGATCTGAAGCTTCGGGCACCGCTCTGGATTGCTGAAATCGACTGGCAAGCGATTGCCAAATTGTCACGCCCGGTGGTGAAGGCACCTTCGTTCAAGGCAATCCCGACCTTCCCATCGATGGAGCGCGATTTTGCGCTGGTCGTCAAATCGGAAGTCTCGGCAGACAAGATTACCCAGATTGCCCTCAAGGCGGGTAAGCCATTGGCAAAGGTTGCAAAGATTTTCGATATTTATCGTGGTTCTCAGGTCGCTCAGGGGATGACAAGTGTCGCAGTGCGGGTTATCTTTTATGAAGAGGGCAGAAGCTTACAGGAATCTGAAGCTGAAGCCGCATCAGCACAGATCCTCAGCGCATGGAAAAAAGAGCTGGGGGCTGAGCTGCGGGGGTAGGCGAGCGAGCGCGTGAGAGCGCCAGTTCGCATGTGCGTGACCAGGCCGGGCGTAGCCGGGCCGAGAGGTTAGAAGAAAGGACTCTGAACCGTGGCAATGACCAAAGCGGATATCGTAGAAGCGCTTTACGAAAAGGTCGGTTTCTCCAAGAAGGAAGCAGCTGATCTTGTTGAATTAGTTTTCGACACCATCAAGGGCACCCTGGCTCAAGGCCAGAAGATCAAGATTTCCGGTTTCGGAAATTTCGTCGTTCGCGAAAAGCGTTCCCGTATCGGACGCAATCCGCAGACCGGTCAAAGCATTGAGATCAGTGCTCGTCGCGTTCTTACTTTCCGTCCATCTCAAGTGCTTCGCGCTGAAGTGAATGCAGCACTTGAAGGCAAGCCAGTGAGCGCTGAAGCGCTTCGCGCGGCACAAGCTGAAGATGACGAATCCGACGAATAAGACGTCCGTCTCTAAAATTGAAATTCCTGAGCGGCTCTACTTCCGCATTGGCGATGTCGCGGAGCTGCTCGGGGTGAGGCCTCATGTCCTGCGGTACTGGGAGTCGGAATTTCCTATTGTCGCGCCTCAGAAATCTGCCACGGGCCAGCGTGTATATCGTCGCTCTGACGTAGAGACGCTGGTCATGATCAAGCATCTGCTTCATGAAGAGCGTTATTCGATCGAGGGCGCGCGAAAAAGAATCCGCGAGCTCCGAAAAGAGGGCGCTCTCCGGACTTACAAACAAGAAACGGTTTCGGGGAAATCGGATGCTGAGCAGAGCTCAGATCAAATAGCGATTCAAGCCGCAACTCAAGTGGCCCCAGCTCAAGAGCCATTCCAAGTAAAAGAAGAGATTCTCTCCATGGCGAGATCTCTATCGGCACTTGCCAGTATGCCGCTCTCAGATCTCTTTCATTTTTAATCGCTATTTAAAGCGTTTCGCAAGCGCATGAATGATGGGGCGAGCGAGGTTCTTTCCTAAAACTTGCTCCATCTGCGTGATGAGGCCCGGGCTTGTGACGTTGAAATCCGTCGCATAGCCTTCGATCAGATCAACCGCAGCCAGGCGCACGCCCAAAGCGCGCAGGCGCTTGCCGATGAGAGCTGCAGCTTTTTTTTCATATGTGCCAATCGTATGGGGGGCGAGTCTGCTTCCCTGATCAATATTGACGCGGAAGTCGTTCTTCAGCGGCAGCTTTCGTGCGCAGGCCAGAAGCTTTCCGTCCAAGAGCCAGAGGCGCGTTTCGCCCTTTGAAATGCCGGGAAGATAGCGTTGAAGGAGAACAGGGCGCTCGAAGTTTCCGGTCGCATCTTCAATTATTTTTCGAGCGCGAGCAATGCCATCTGAGCTGGTCCAGTCCAGAAGCTCCACGCCCTTGCTTTGCGCCAGGTGAAGGGGTTTAAGAACTGTTTTCTTTTCGGCTTTTCCAAAGCGCTCGAGAGGCTCCCACTGCGATGAGACAACAGTGGGTGGAAGAAGTCCCTTGAGTAAGCCAGCCTCAAGCTTCTCATTGGCAAGCATGAGAGCGGAAACAGGATTGACGATCTCAGGGCGGCGCGCGGCGCGCGTCTCCGCTTGAACGGCAAGATGCAGAAGCTGCAAAGGATGCTGGTAAGCAAGATCCACCGGAGGATCGGTGCGGTACTGAAGGCTTTGAAAGTCGAGCGGGCTGAATGTCTTTTTATCACCCAGCTGAATGGATTCTTCGGCGCGATCCTCTCCCATGTAATCGATGGAGAAAGCATCCAGAAGAACCTGTCCGTTTTCCCATCGAATGGAGCGGACATCGCACCAGTGATTTTCGATTCCAAATGAGAGGGCTTCCTGAGCCAGGCGCAAGCTGGTGTCACGCGCATGATCGAGCGTATCCCAGGGGTCAGTGATCCAGAGAAAGCCATGCTGTTTTTTGGACATGTTACTAGCGTCCGCCGTTCGGATTGGATGGCTGCATGTCTGCAGGGGTGCCAGGTGCAGCGTTAGGTGCTGCTTGTGGAGCAGGTGCCGGAGCTGTATCTCCCATCGGAACGACGTTAGGAGAGTTCAGTGGGCCATTGATGGTGTAAGAATAGCTTCCATCGGCTTTTTTTGCAGGGCCGAGGATCGCATCCAGAAGAACGAAAGCTTTGAGCACGTTCTGCGAAAGGCTGAAGTCCGTTTTGATATTGAGCGTGCTGTAGGGGAGGTTCTTTCCGATCACTACATCGCCCGTCACATTTGCGCGAATATCATCGGTCGTGCTTCCTGGTTTGCCCAGGCGCAGTGTCTTAATGAGCGCTTTGCCGCCATTGACGTCGATATCGCCTTTGCCTTCAGACACGGTCAGTCTTGGAATGGAGAATCCGAAAAGCGTCTGTTGATCAATCACGATCTTGGAAAGGTCGAGTTTGAATTTTCCGTTCAAAGTCGTTGGAAGGCTTGTATCGCCATCGATATGACCTTCGCCGTTGGCAACGGCGGAGCCGCGAACGTTTGCCATGGCAGGAAGAACGCCCAGGCTTCCTAAATCAAGATTTGAGCAATTAAAAGAAAACGAAACGGGACCATTCGGGCCATTCATCGGCGTGCTGAACGAAGCGTGAAGTGTTCCGCCTTTGTTCTCCACTTCAATCGTAGCTCCCATTTTTCCTAAGAACGCGGAAAGAATCGAAGGGGAGACGGAGACCTGATCGATGTGGATCGGCTCCTGCGGAGGAGGAAAGCTCAGGGTGATGTCCTTCATCGTATACGAGACGCCAAAACCGATGGAGAGCGAGCTTTGATTTGCGTTGAGCGTGATTCCCTGTGAACTCAGCTGCGAGGAAATCATTCCCTGCACGTAATTTCGGATCTTGTCTTCAGGAAGCTTTAATAGCGTGAAGAAGAGCAAGCAAAAGGTGCCAAGCGATAACCATCCTAAGGTCTTTAGGATTCGCTTCAAGCGCGATGGCGGAGTATCGCCCGGAGGCAGGTCTGAGCCAGAGGTCTCGCCTGAAGTGCCAAACGATTGGGCTGCTAATTCCGACTCCGAACTCGGAGTGTCCATAGGTAATAAAGTGTCATCCATTTGAGTCTTCTCTTCTTAATTCGAAAATTATTTGGCGACCATGGCAAATGCCGAGACTGAAAGTGTCGCGTCGAGATAACCACTGCCATCAGGCTGAGTGTCAATCGTGAGGTTGCGAAGCTTCACTGGTCTTGCGCCGGATTCCAGGCTTTGGGCTAGGCGTACGGCCTGGCGAATGCTGACTTTTTTCATCGTTAGATCAAAGAGCGTCTCTTTTGCAACATCGGAGGAGGTGCCAGCTTTTGAGTCCGAGACCGTGAGATTGGTCTTTGGAATCCCGGCAGCGTTTGCAGTCGTCTCAAAATACGCAGGCCAAGGCTCGTTGGTTCCACCGCCAGCATTCAAGGACGAGTTTGCCGCTTGAAGAGTGCGAAGCTCATCGGCCGCGTTGCTCATCATGGAGAGAAGCTCGGACTTTGCCATGAGCTCCTGCTTGGTTTTGTGAACGCTCCAGTAAAAGCTGAACAAGCCGAACACGACAATCAGGACGGAAACGCCTGCTCCGGCAAATTTGAGATAAAGCCTGCTTTGAGGATCAAGCTCATCCCATTTCTCTTTGAGTTGCTGGAACCAGGTCTGGTCGTTGAGCCAGTCAGAAAGAGAATCCATCAACTGCGAAATCCGTGATTTGTCTTCCATACTTGCTTACCGTGCCTCGTAGTTGGGTTTGCCGCTGAAAGTGACTTTGATCTGCCTGGTTCCGTCTGAGGCGGCAACTTCCTCGGCTTTGTCTTTTTTGAATCCAACCAGCTTTCCAGTCAGGATGCTTGAGAGCTGATCCACCTGTTGCTGATTGGCAACCGTGAAGGTGAGGGTTGCGGATTGAGGCGCGTCCGGATTGTAAGGGACTCCAGGAGCAGCACCGACTTGATATTGCATGAGATCCGTCGTGATCGATTTTGGAACCGATGTGGACAGGGTGTTCAGAAAATCCAAAGGATCATGCGGATTCGGAGCTGCAAGTTTGGCGAGTTCGCGCTGCTTGGTCAGCTCCTTATTGATCGCGTTTTTGAGCCCCGGAATGTTGTACATGTAGTTGCGAATCGCGCTTGCGGAGATTCCACCAAAGAAATCCTTCATTCGGCGCTCAAGCTGGGTGTTCGTATCCGCCAGACGTGCCTGGTAACTTGAGGATTGAACGGCAAGGCTTAAGATCATGCATGCCGCGATGGCGCCGGCAGCCATCAAAGGCCTGCGAAGCATCTCGATATTGAGCTCTTTTTTGGTCCCTTGCTTGGCAAACTCGCCCTTGCGGAAATTGATCAGTGCCGAGCGATCCGCGCCCACCATGGAGAGCGCAACAGATGCGGCAAGAAGGAACACGGCATCGGTGTGCTCGGAGTAGGTTACGCCTGACGTCGCAATGGAGCTCAAGGCTTGGATATTGCGAGTCGGGATTCGAAGGCTTTCATCGAGAACGCGGGTGAGGCCAGGCAGAAGAACTGTTCCGCCTGAAACAAAGATCTGATTGAGGCCACGATGGGTCAGATTCTTACAGGTGAGTTCCACCTGACGAATTTCAACAAGCAGGGTTTGAAGTGTCGCAAGCAGGGTTTCTGAGAAATCGAGCTGCTCCTGAGTGACGTCAACCTTTTGACCCACGGGAACCACGAAACCGTGATCGAGCTTTGCTTGTTCGGCCTGGTCCAGGGGGAGGTTGTACTTTTTGGCAATGGCGAAAGTCAGGTCTTTTCCACCCCAGTCAATCTCACGTGCCAGAACGGGCATTCCGTTCCAATGAACGTAGAGTGTCGTATGCTCATGGCCGATCTGAACGAGAAGGATAGGCTCTTCCTGTTCCGCGCGGCTCAGAATGCGGGACAAAAGGGTGCGATACGCCCAGCTCTCCGTCGTGATCAGATCAGGATTGATTCCCACCGAAGACCAGGAGTCCAGGGTCCCTGCAATGTGGGTTTTAAGCGTTGCTGCCACGTGAACTTGAGTCCCTTGCTTGCTTTGGGAAACCGTCGCGTAATCGTAGACCGTTTTTTCCAATGGGAAAGGAAGGTCGTCCTCAAGCTCAAAGCCGATACTCGACTGAATCGTCTTGCGATCGCGCGTGGGGAGCTTGATGTTACGGAAAGTGACCTGACCTGCTCTCAGAGCAATAGCCACACGATCCGGCTGCTTGGGCAATGCCTGCATGAGACGAGAGAGCGCCAGAAGCAGATCCTCCCCGGAAGGGACAGGGTGCTCATGGTAGTCGTGGATCTCGTAGCGTCCAAAAGCGCTGTCGATTTCTACGGCCTTGATGCTGGTGCTTCCGACATCGATTCCAAGTATGCGCATATTATAAAATTCTCATAAAATTGAGTCTCAAGCCAGTGTCAGGAGCTTGAGATTGGGTATTGTTCGGAGAAGGCGAGGCATTCGGTGTCGGATTAGGGGTGTTGCCCTGTGTCTTATTGGCATTTGCTGAAGACTTGCTGTCGTCCATGAGCGAAACCCAGGCCTCAAGCGTTCTCACGCTCTGGTTAACGGTTGCCTTGATCGTGATTTTGAACTCGGATTCTTCGGTCACGATTTGAATATTTCTCTTTTTAAACTCTTCTTTGAGTTTGTTCATCGCGTCATCACCTTTCAGGGCAGCAACGCTGTTGGAAAGGTACTTAAAGAATGAGTCAGAGTCTTTAAAGTGATTGTCTTGCTCGGGATCGTCGCGGAACTTGAAGAAGTCCGTGACTTCCTGATCCGTCAGTTGCGGAAGCATGGCCCGAAGCACAGGCTCCTGGATCGTATTGACGTTGACTCCTGGAGTGCGGCTCACGGTCAGGTTAGGCGAGAAGAGGTCAAAGAGCTGGTCATCCATGCCCGGGAGCATGTGAAGCTCGGTCACGCTGTAAAATGGCCCGCGTTTGAAATAAGTATGGTCTCCCATGCCGGATTGCTTGCGCTCGTAAGTCGGATCCACCCACGCCACCAAGGTGTCCATAAAGTCTTCGAGTCTGAAGTCACGGTACTCGTTCTGGAAGTCAGGGTCTGCGTCAAATTTGTTCTGAAGGATCGCCTGGAAATAATCCTGAAGGCTTTTCCGTGCTGCCTCCGGATCAAAGCTTGGGCTCGGGCTTGGGCTTGCCGAAGCGTTTGGATTAGGATTTGGGTTCGAACCTTGCGAAGGATCATTCGGGGTCTTTGATGGAGAAGGTGACGGCGAGGGTTGAGCTCCCTGAAATCCTGCCAGAATCATATTGAGATTCAGGCGCGAGGACTCTGAGGTGATCGCGGCAGAGTAGCTTCCTTCAAACCCTGACTCTTTCTGAAATTTGTTGATCGCTTCCTTATCGCCCAAGGACATGCCCGGAATATTCGGAATAGGGTACATGAACGGAAAGCTCCAGATCTTATCAAGATCCGAAGGCGATACTGCCGATGCTCCGCCACCGCCTTGGTTAGCCAGCAGGTTTTTGACCGTGCGATAAGCCTTCAGGCGAAGAAGCGAGAGCTTGAAGCCGCTCTTGGCAAGATAAAGCGCTTTGACCTGATCGAGTTCATCGTAAGCAAGCTTTTGATTGAGCTGTGCCACGTAAGTAAATTCCGTGACCAGAAAAGAGAGTGTGCTGACGGCTGCAATCACCATGAGTAAGGCAATGCCTTTTGAATTCTGCGCGCCAGCCATTTGAGATGTCTCGGCTTGAGAAGTGTCGGACTCGGAGCGAGTGCGCTCCAGCACGACGTTGCCGCGCCGGATATCTTCCTCGGCCATCTCAAGCAGTTTTTTCTTAAAAGCTTGAATTAAGCCCATTGAGTGGGATCTCCGGTTTGAATTGATAGAAGCCTGTGAAGCTCAGGCCAGTCTGGCCTTTGACTTCGATCTCGACTTGGATCATGTCAGGCATGCGCCATCTGAAATCTTCTTTATCGCTGTCCCAGCTGGTGAAAGCCGTGAAGCTTTTGTTGTCATCCCAGCGGTAGTAAGTGAATTTGCAAGAGGTCACGCCTCGAAGCAAAGTATACCTGTGCGATTTCTCTCCCTCGCTCGTGTCGTCATTGTTAAAGACGTCAGGATTGATCTGCTTGATCAGGATATTGGAGCCATCGACCTTGAAGCCATTGATCGGAGGTTCATTATCAGGCTCGACACCGTAAGTGACTTTGGCAAATTCTGACTCGGGCGAGTCCTTATAGACGCGGAAGTTCGTAGCGGAAATGAAACTCATCTTGGATGAAGTTCCGATAAAACGAGCAGGTCTGAGTCCGTTCTTATCAGCAGCAGCGCTCCAGAACATGAAGCTTCGAGAAAGATCCGCGGCCGTCGCCGCTGCAATCTGGCTTTCATCAAACTTCGGAGCTTCGCGGGTGCTTCCCGAATTATCTGAACTGTTTGAGTTACCCGAGTTATCCGAAGAGCCGCTGGTTTTCTGCTTTTGCGTGCTCAGCAATAGGGTGGGCGTGTACATCATGGTGACGTCACGGTTCATGATGCCCATGGCAAGCCGGATGCCCGTATAGAAATCGGCCTCCTGGCCCAATTCATCGCGGATCTTAAATGAGCTTGTCACGGCTTGGAAGATTCCCAGGCTGATGAAGGCCAGGATCGCCACCGTGATCATCACCTCAATCAGGGTGAATCCAGCACTCTTATTGCGAGAGTTGGAATTCATGGTTGAGATCCACCCAGTAGGTTGTAGCGGAATAGCTCATCTCTTTTCCGCCGGTTTTGTAATAAACAGTTACGGTGACTTCACGGAGCGCCTTGGAGAGAAACTGAGTCACAAGTTTCGTGACCAGGCTGAGCATCTCGTTGGGGCCCTCTTGATTGCCGTTTTTGTTTGAAGGTGTGCCAGTGCTGGTGCTTCCACCCCCGCTCGCCATGTCGAGATTTGGAAATTCAATTTCTTTAACGACGCGAGTCCAGCGATAGTCAGCATTGTAAGGAGCGGGGAAGGTTCCTGCGTCTTCCTTTTTGACTTCATCAAAGGACTTGCCCTGAATCTCATACTCCGTCTGGACCATTTCGTCTTTGAGGAGCATGGCAACCGTAGTGACCGAGCGCGCGCGGATGGTCGTATTGATGCTATTGGACTGAATGCCCAAGATCGCAGCAAAGGCGATGAGCATGACGGTCACTGCAATGAGTGTCTCAAGAAGAGTGAAGCCGGATTGGTTACCGAGCAAGAGTTTATTTTCCAAACACTTCCTCCGGCTTGGTGTAGTGATCAAACACATCTGTGCGGCCCAAAAGGGGCGTGACGCAAAGGGAAGTGTGATGTTTGGAGCTATCGGTCAGATGAACAATCGTTTGTTCCGTGAGACCGTTTGGAAAAATATGAGTGTAGGCGACCGTTGTCGTCTCAGTCGTTTGTGGCTCGCGAGTCTGTTCGGTGACGACGTCTTCAAAGGCAACGCCACGAGGCAGAGACTTCTTTGATTTTGTAACCGTCTTATCCAACGAAAAAGGGGACTTATCCTCAACGAGTTTGCCACCAAAGCGGAGGCGCTTTCTGCGCTCTTCACGCTCACGGCTCTCTTTCGTTTCAAGGACAGCGCCGTTGGGACCTTCTTCGACCCAATACTGACCGTTTTTAAGGTCATAAGCCACGCGGTGAAGTTTGCCTGTAATGAGCGTCGCGTTGTAGGCCTCGCGAACCGTTGCAGCGATTTCGCGGGTAGAGGAATTCAAAGAGACCTGGAAATAACTGCTGATGCTGGGAAGAGCCATGACGGAGATCAGCGCGATCAGCGCCACGACAACCATGAGCTCAATCAGGGTAAATCCTGAGCTATGCTGGTTTGCGCGCTGATCTCTCGTCATTAGAATGAAAGTCCTCTCACATTACGGAGCGTCGTCAGACGAGATGTCTGCCGCATTTCCGGTGCCGCCTGGGTTGCCGTCAGAGCCGGTCGAGCGGATGACGAATTTGTTTCCATCGCTCTCATAAAGGAAGTCGCGATCCCAACCGTCTTTTGGCAAGTGACCACCGCTCACAAAGCCTTCAGAAGGGTAGTTCTTGCACTCACGACCTTGAGGAGCGTGCACAAGTGCGTCCAGGCCTTGATCGGTCGATGGATAATATCCGCAAACGCGCTTGAAGTCGTCGAGAACGGTTGCAAGCTGGCGGATCTGGTTTCTGGTCGTGCTCGCCTTGGCTTCTTCGAGCTTGCTCATGACGTTCGTTCCGACGAGCGCAGCAAGAAGACCCAGGATCGCGATGACGATCATCAGTTCGATGAGCGTAAAGCCCTTTTGTGAGGACGCTTTCAGTGCCTCAAAAAAGTTAGAGGGCTTCATCTCTTTTGCAAGTTTGGTTTCCATCACTCAGGTTCTCCTTATTTAACGAGTGTTGATGTTCGACATATCCATGAGCGGCATAAAGACGGCAAGAACAATCACCGCAACTGCGCCGCCCATAACAATGATCATTAAGGGCTCAAGAAGAGAGGTCATGCTTTCAATGCGGGTATTGACCTGCTCTTCATAGATTTCAGAAATATTTTTGAACATTCCCGCGACGTCACCGGTTTTCTCACCGGTCGCGATCATATGGATCATCATCGGAGGGAATTCGCCGCTTCGCTTGAGTGGCTCCGCAATCGATTGACCTTCGGTGATGTTTTCTCGGGCATCGCCGATGGCCTGGGCGATCGGACCGCTTCCCACAAGATTTCTTGCGATGTTCATGGCCGTGAGAATCGGCACGTTACTCGCCAGAAGGGTGGCCATGGTGTTCGAAAAGCGCGTCATGGCGATCATCCGGATCAGGTTGCCAAGAACCGGAAGCTTGAGCTTGAAAGCATCCCATTTCGGGCGGCCCTTGGCAGAACTGATCCAGCGGCGAAAAAGCGCGAGCACGACAAAGGCCGTAATCAGGATGAGTGGCCACCAGGTGGTGATGACATCGCTGACGCCGATCAGGAAGACCGTCATCGGCGGCATCTTCTTGTGCATCGATTCGAAGATCTTTGCGAGCTTTGGAATGACGAAAGTGAAAATCCCCAGCATCAGGGCAAAAGAGACGACCATCATCAAGGCAGGATAGGTGGCGCCACCAACAATCTTGCTTCGAAGGCGCATCTGAGCTTCTTTAAGGTCGGCCAGACGCAAAAGGACGACGCCCAAGGTTCCTGAGCTTTCGCCGGCTTCGATCATGTTCACAAAAATCGTGTCAAACACCTTAGAGTGCTGGGCCACAGCTTTCGCAAAGCTTGAGCCTTCGTTCACGTCCTGACGGACTTTGGAAAGAATGACTTTGAGCTTCTCGTTTTCCGTCTGATCGATCATCGCAGTGAGCGCTTCGACCAGGGGAATGTTGGCTTTCACCAGGCTTGCGAGCTGACGGGTGAGGAGCGCGATATCGCGAGTGCCCACGCGGCCGCCCATGAAGGGGATCTGAGTTCCGCTTTGGGACTTTCCAGAGTTCTTCTCGAAAATCTGTGTGACCATCAAGCCTTGCTTTTTAAGCTTGGCTCGAGCCGCCTTTTGCGTTTCAGCCTCGACGATGCCCTTTGCGGCGCGACCGTCCAGAGCAAGCGCTTTATAGTCGTACATTGGCGCCATCGATTAAACCTCGGCGTGGGTCGCACGCATGAGTTCGTCCACCGTGGTGGCTCCGCTTAAGACTTTGGCTACGCCATCTTCGCGAAGCGTAATCATTCCTGCTTCGATTGCGGCTTTCTTGATCGAGCCGGCATCCGTATTGCGGATGATCAGGCTTCGGATCTTGTCGTCCACGACCATGAGCTCATGAATTACAGTACGGCCAGCGTATCCGGATTGTGAGCAGCTTGGGCACCCGACAGCACGGAAGATTTTGGCACCTGCCGGAACAGACTGAAGTCCAAGCTCCTGCATTTCAAAATCAGTCAGTGTGTGAGGAACGCGGCACTTGGTGCACACGCGGCGGATCAGGCGCTGAGCGGCGATGCCCAGAACAGAGCTTGCGACCAGAAACGGCTCAACACCCATATCGATCAAACGAGTCGCGGCACCGGCCGCATCGTTGGTGTGGAGGGTGGAGAGAACCAAGTGACCGGTGAGCGATGCATTGATCGCGATTTCAGCGGTTTCCTTATCGCGAATTTCCCCGACCATGATGATGTCCGGGTTTTGACGAAGGAAGGATCTCAAGGCGCTTGCGAAGGTGAGACCGATCTTGGAGTTCACTTGAACCTGGTTCACGCCCAGGAGCTGATATTCGACCGGATCTTCAACCGTAAGAATATTGCGCTCAGGGCTATTGAGCTTCACAAGACACGAAGAAAGAGTCGTCGATTTACCGGAGCCCGTAGGACCGGTGACCAGGATGATTCCGTACTTGCGGAAGATCAGGCTTTCAATGAGCTTTGCGCTTTTTGGAGAAAATCCAAGCTGCTCCAGTTGAAGCGGCGTTCCCGATTGCTCAAGAATACGCATGACCAGACGCTCGCCGTAAAGAGTAGGGACCGTCGAAAGACGAAGGTCAACGTCCTTGCCGGCGATCTTGATCTTGATACGACCGTCCTGAGGCAGGCGCTTTTCAGCAATGTCGAGCGTTCCCATAATCTTGATACGGGAAGAAATCGCGGCATGCGCTTTCTTAGGCTGACGGATGACGTCGTAAAGGACGCCATCGACACGGAAGCGTACGACAAACTCTTTTTCGAACGGCTCGATATGAATATCGGAAGCCTTTTCTTTGACTGCGCGGAAGATCAGCGAGTTGACGAACTTGATGACCGGAGCATCGTCCTCGGTCGCCTCAAGAATATCGATCGGGCCTTCCAAGTCGTAAGTCTCATCGAAGTTGCCTTCGATCTTCTCGACAAGATTGGCCGTATTGCGCTCGTAAACGCGATTGATCGCGTCTTGAATGCGCATGCTGGTGCTGACCACGATGCGAACCGGCTTGCCGGTGAGGACCCGCAAATCGTCCGCAATCGTTGCATTGAAAGGATCCGTGACCGCAACGACCAGAGTCTCGCCGTGAGCGGTTTGCTCGCGGGCGATCGGAAGCGTTTCTTTTGCCTTGGCGTAATTGATCGGGATGTCATTGATCAGAGTAGGGTCAATATCATTGGCCTTGAGATCTTCGACAAACGGAATGCCGATCTGGGTGCAAAGCGCGCGCATGAGCTCATGGGGAAGGATCATGTTCTTGCGAACAAGAATCTCCCCAAGAAGTCCGCCTTCTTGCTGCTGGATCTTTACGGCCTCGCTGAGCTGCTCTTGAGTCAACGAAGTGTGCCGGAGGAGGATGTCCCCGATCCGTGGTTCAGCAAGGATGGTTTGTGCGTTCACGTTTTGTGACATAAGTTCTATTTAAATCTCCTAATATCTCGGCGGGGCTCGCCCCGCCTGGTCATCAAGTAGCGGGAAGCACTGGCAGGCCAGGAGCTGTTCCACCACCATTGGTATTTCCGCTGCCGCTTGGGGCAGAGTTTTGAGGTGCTGCAGGAGTGACCGGCTTTGCACCTTCGGAAGGATTAGTTGGTTGAGCTTCGTCCTCATCGATCGAGACGGAAGCTTGAGGTTTCTTGGAAAGCTCGGTTAAGTCTGGCAGACCGCGAATAATCTCATCACGTCCAGCGCGGCTTGGATCCTGTCCACCGAACTGCTTTTCGATGAAATCGTCGCGTTCCTTCAATTTGCGATCCAGGATAGCACGAATCTTTTCGTACTGCCTTACGATTCGAGGGGTCAGGAAGATCAAAAGATTGGTTTTCTGAACCGTATTGACTCGAGAGCTGAACAACCAGCCGAGAATCGGGATGTCACCGAGCAACGGAATCTTGTTCACGGAAATCGACGTCTGGTCACGGATCAAGCCGCCGAGGACCATCGTGTCTGAGTCGCCGATGAACACGCTGCTCTTGGCTGAGCGCTCAAGTGTCCCGAACGTCTGGCTTTGGAGTGCGGAGGGGACTGATGTATTTTGGATACTGGCGATTTTAGCTTCGACATCAAGCTTGACGAAGTTCGACATCTTGTTGATCTGTGGCTTGATCTTGATCGAAAGAGGCACTGGCTCTTTCGTGAACGACGACGATACGGAGCCTTGAATCGCGGTGCTGGAAGGAACTGGAATCTTTTCCGTCTGATCAAAGGTTGCTTCCGTGTTGTCGAGCGCGATGATTTGAGGCGTTGCAAGGACGTTTGACTTGGATTCGGTCTGAATCGCGCGAATCAGCCCTTGAACATTGGATACCGTGTACTTGGTGTTGTTAATCGTGACGTCTTGGCTTCCACCGGACTTGAATCCAAGCACAGCGCCCGTGAGAGATCCTGGATTGGTCACGGATTGGAGCAAGTCCGCATTTGGCGTCGAGAAGAGGCCAGAGACAGGGCTTGCGACGTTGGCTGAGAACTGGAATTCCTTGGTCAACGCGATTTCCATGACGATCACTTCGACATAGACTTGATCGCGAGGAATATCGAGACGCTCGATCACGCGGCGAACCGTGCCGTAGTCGGCAGGTGAGGCGTTGACGACGAGAGAGTTCGTGGATTTATCAGGCGAGACTTTCACAGAACCTTCGAAGATGTTCTGTGAAGTCGGGTTCACGCCGGTGCCGCCGCCGATGACTGGCGAGGCAGTGCGACCTGTGCCTTGAGAGAGGCTGTTCAAGGTATTGGCGATTTGTTCCGCGTCAGCAAATTGCAGATAATAGACGTGAACTTTGCCGCCGCCGACTTGCGCAGGCTGCTTTTGATCGAGCTTATTGACCAGAGCGCGGACTTGGCCTGCACCCTTGCTGTTAGCGTGAACGATCAGGGTGTTCGTGCGCTCGTCAGCGATGATCGTATTAATGATACCGCCTTCTTTGGTGCGGCGAGCGCTGAAGCCACGACCCATTCCGCCACCGCCACCAAAGCGCGGAGCGCCAGGTGCGCCGACAGGGCTTCCGCCCGTGCCCGGAATCAGGGTGTCAATGAGTTTGGAGAGTTCAGCAGCCGATGCGAACTTGACTGGAATGACTTCAATGCCTGCGTCGTAGCCTTCAACGTCCAGGATATCGAGCATCTTGTTGAGCTTGGCAATATTGGATCCCGTATCCGTCACGATGACCGTGTTGGTTTGCTCGTAAGGAATAATGCGGGAGTTGGCGGGCATGAAGCTGCGGAAAGTGCGGGCCACTTCTTCAGCATCAATGTACTTCAAAGGAAAGACGCGGGTGATGAGCGCGTCGGTATCCGGGGAGTAATCTCCCGTGTAAGTCTTGAGTTGCTTATCGCGGGCGTCGCGTTGACGGGCGATGCGAATATATTTGCCCGATGGGATCAGGGCAAATCCGTTCATGTCGAGAGCGGTGAGGAATGCTTTCCAGGCGTCTCCAACCGTGATCGGGGAGTTGGAGATGATCGAGATGCGGCCCTTGACGTCCTTATCGAAAATGAAGTTCTTACCGGTCAGGCGTCCCAGGGTTTTTGCGATATCCATGATATCGGCATCCGGGAAGTTGAAGTCGCTGACCAGTTCGCGTCCGCCTTCGCCGGTTTCCGCGTCGAGCTGAATGTTGGCAATGTTCTTCTTGCTGATAACGCCCGAGCTTGTTGCGTTTCCGCCAAAGGAAACACCTTTACCAGATCCTGATGGAGCGCCTCTTTGGGAGCCTCCGTTATTGTCACCTGAAACGGCGCCGCCTGGAGGTGGGAAATTAGATGGTTGTTCACCTGGATTTCCAAAGTCGGTATCTTCCTCTTCCTCAAAGAAAGGAGGAGGATTGTTTCCACCCTGGTTTCCGAATGGACTAGGGAATGCCGGACGATTTCCCGGATTAAAGCCATTGTCCGCAGCTTGCGCGTTCTGGATCATCAGCGCAAAGAGCGCCACAAGTCCGATGACGCTCACCAGGCTTGCCGTGATTTGAATCCAGCGGAGCTCCCGATCACTGGTAAAAGGAGCGGGTTGGGTATTGTGCTGTTGAGCGGCGGATTTCATAGGGGCTTTCCCTTCGTTCCCATTAATGAATGTCATAAGTAAGTGTTGAGGTTTTTCCGTCAGGCTTTTTCACAGCAAGCTCCATATGGCTTGCGCCTTCTTTGAGCTTGCCAAGAAGCTCAAAGGCCTTCGCGGGATCATTGATCGGTTGTCCATCCACGCCGACAATCGTGTCACCGTTTTTCAGGCCCAATTTGTCGTAGATGCTGCCTGGGACAATCTGGAAAAGTTTGTAGCCAGCAGGAACGCCGTTCTCAAAGTTTGGAACTGCGCGAGCCTGGGTGAGGATGTTGTTGAAATCGGAGAGAGCTTTGTCGACTTCGGTACGAGCGATGTTGAATTGATTTCCGCCCACCTGCTCAATGCCAGGCCCCTTTGATGCCGTTCCGCCGCCACCGATGCTGATGCGAGTGGCAGTGGCTGGATCTTCCGGAAGATCCACAAACTCACGGCGTCCGGATTGAGTGTTGACGAAGATGACCTTGCGAGGCTCGATCTTGAGAATGCGTGCCTTGCTTGGAATCTCCTCATCAATGCGGACAGGGTAGACCATTGAAGCAGACTTGTCCTCGATCGTGGCGATCGAGCGCATCTCGTCGCGAAGGATCAGGGTTCCCACCAGGTTAAATGGAAGGGAAGTGCGAACTGGAGCGCCGCCCATGTCGGCAGGGCCTGATGGAGTTTCCTCGCCAGGAATGATTCCTTTGCGATTGAAGAGGTTTCTCGCGAAGATCGCGTTGTATTCTTCCAAGGATTTGGTGCGGCGAGGAAGATTAACAGGGCGAGAGGCGCGAGTCACAGGAGGCTCAGGAATGAACCTGCCTGCCATAAGCGCTGCCACGTCTGCCAGGAAATAGCAGCAGACGATCAGCGTAAACAGCTTGCCATAAAAAGCGTAACCGCGGCTCTGAAGGCTTTGGCTGACCCATTCGACCACATTGAGAAGCTCCATGCGGCGCATGGAAGAGGTGCCTGGCTCTCCACGAACACTTGGAGTTCCAGACATGGAAATCTCTGACGTCGGATCTTCCTGCTCGGGAGTATCGAGGAGTTGCGTTTTCTGTCCTCGACGGAACTTCGCCAAAATTCTGCCGGTCTTCTCTCGCATCGAATCAGCGAATGAAGAATGAGACTCGGGCTCGAATTCGGGTGTCTCAGGAGTGTTGTTGTCGTTCTGATCGTCAGTCACAAGCGGCCTATGACGCAAGTCAGATGCCAAGATGTTTAAGAAAAATATCCGACTGCTTCATCACGCTTCTAACAAAAAAACGTAGGGATTTCGCAAGTCAAAATTTTGGAGTAACGTAGGCTGGTAAGAGATTTTTCAATTTAGCGCGCAGCGTTTGACAAACTGTCATTCGGCCTTACTTTTGAACCCTGGAAGGGCGCTGGCTGTGACAATTTGTCAGGTCGTTTACAGGAATAGGAGAATCAAATGTCCACCCCACAAAACAGCTTCATGAAGTCCCTCTTCTTTGGTCAGATTCGGGAAGATTTGATTTTCCCGTATCCCCATCTTCCCGAGGATACGAAAGAGAGCCTCAAGATGGTTCTCGATTCGATCGACCGCTTTGGCAAGGACAGCGTGAAGTCCAGCGAGTGGGATGACAAAGGCGAGATGCCGCGTGAAATCGTTGCGCAGATGGCTGAGCTTGGCGTTCTAGGCCTGGCAGTTCCTGAGGATCTCGGAGGTTTGGGGCTGCCTCAATCTGGTTACGTTCGCGTGCTTCAGCAAATGGGAGCGGTCGATGCCTCGGTCGCTGTGACGATGGGCGCGCATCAAAGCATCGGCTACAAGGCGTTGCTTCTTTTCGGAAGCGACGATCAGAAGAATAAATATCTTCCGCGTCTGGCAAGCGGAGAACTCATTGCTTGCTATTGCTTGACTGAACCCGGTAGCGGCTCGGACGCGGCGTCCATCAAGACGACGGCAAAGCTCTCGGATGATGGTAAACATTACATCCTGAACGGAAACAAGCTTTGGATCACGAATGGCGGTATCGCCACTTTTGCGACCGTTTTCGCGAAGGTCGAGGACAAGCTCACATGCTTCATCATCGAGCTTCCTGCCGAAGGCTGGAATGTGGGGCCTGCCGAGCACAAGATGGGCATCCGCGCCTCTTGGACGAACGGAATTCACATGGATAGTGTAAAAATTCCAGTCGAAAACGTGGTCGGTGGCGTAGGCCAGGGCTTCAAGGTTGCCATGGGCGTTCTCAATCACGGTCGCCTGGGCCTCGCTGGGGGCTGCGTCCAAGGCGCAAAGGTTGCGATCAAAGCGTCGGTTGAGCACGCAACCGAGCGCGTCCAGTTCAAAAAGAAGATCGGCGAGTTCGGTCTGATTCAGGAAAAAATCGGCCGCATGATGATGAACTGCTACGCCGCTGAGAGCATGGTCTACATGACCACGTCTTTCATTGATCGCAAGGACATGGACTATTCTCTCGAGAGCGCTTGCGCGAAAGTCTTTGCCTCCGAAATGGTCTGGGAAGTTCTCGACGAGAATCTTCAGATCTGGGCAGGTCTTGGCTACATGAAGGAATATCCTTACGAGCGCTGGCTCCGCGATGCGCGTATCAACCGCATCTTTGAAGGAACGAACGAGATTCTTCGCGCCTTCATTGCTCTTTCAGGCATGCAGGGCCCAGGACAGGAACTTGCCGGCCTTGCTGAGGCCATCAAGTATCCGCTCAAGGGGCTTGGCCTAGTCAGCGATTTCGCGATCCGCAAGATCAAGCAGAACGTCATGGGCGAGAGCATCACGAAAGCGCATCCTTCTCTGAAGAAGATGGCAGGCATGCTTGAAGAGTACTCGGTCGAGTTCTCAACTCAGGTTGAGGTTCTTCTTCGTCGCCACGGAAAGCAGATCGCGCTTCGTCAGTTCGCTCAAAAGCGCATCGCCGATATCGCGATCGACTTCTACGCGATGGCTTGCGTGCTTTCTCGCGTGACGGATGCGATCGAGAAAAAAGGCCTGGATAAGAGCCAGCTTGAACTCAATATCGCGGAAGCATTTTTCACCCGCGCCAATCGCCGCATCCGCGGTAACTTCAAAGCCATCGATCGCAACGACGACGACAACATGAAGTTCATCGCAACCCAGGCCTACGAGCTGGGCGGATATCCGTTCGACAGCGCCCTCGATTAAAAAAAGGTATGCCATACCTTTTGATTAAAAAAGGTATGCCATACCTTTTTGTTTAGCTTTGCGTCATAAGAGCTCTTCGAGCGGTTGGTAAGGCCTTCGATTCTTTGGGTCAATGATGGTGTCGAACACTCTGCGCCGGAGTCTTTTCCGGATCAGGTGTTCGGCTTCCGTCGGGAATGGTTTGTTCAGCCATTGTAATTGCTCGTAGGCGTCCACGGTAGGAAGCGCTAATTCCATTCCCACGCGGGTGTAATGGATGGGAAAAGGTAAACGAGATTTTCCTAAGAGCCCGTGAAGCGTGCTGTAAGGGGAGTCTTCGACGTTCTCGCAAAGCCGAGCTTTGACCGGGTTGCGGTACACGTACTTGAGCGCGTGTCCAAAGTAGCGAGAGTTCTTGATCATAGACCAGTGATAAGGTCCGCCGAACACATGACCTGTCTGTCCGGAAATGAGATTGATTCTCTTGGATACGGACTTCATGAGTTCATGCATGGCCTTGCCCAGGTCATGCTGTGGAACAGTGAGAATCATGTGAAAATGGTTGGGCATGAGTACGAGCGCTTGGAACTCCACTTCATAAACCGTGCGTATAAAAAGACATTCTCTTCCAAGGGTTGTCCAGACTCGATCCAGAGGAATCGCGAAGGGTTCACGTCGATTCGTTCTCGCAGTCACATGATAGGGAAGAGAGTCACAGACCTCTAAAAGCTTTCTGGGCATTCGGCTGAGAGGAGCAAGGGCACGACCAGGTTGGGAGCCGATCGTGTCTGATCAGTGATCAATCGACTGTCTAAACTTTAGACAGTCAAACAGGGCTCATTCTTTATTCAACAAGGCTTGAGTCAATTTGGCTCCAAAGACCATCCGGACTTAAGTCATTTGCTTTTGTTGAATTACACCCGAGCACTCGGCCTGGAGTTTGCTTTAACGCCGCCCGGCATGTCGATGGGACAGGGCATCAGTTTTTAGACAGTTTTTGAACGTTTGTGGCGATTTTAAGATGCCTAATAAATTCAGGAAGTTGTTGAAGGGCACGAAGTATGTATTGATTGACTCTTAGACAGTTATTTGGTAGTGTCTCGCGGTCTAAATTTCTGCCTTTTTTGAGTTTGCCTCGGAATTCAAAGGCGGAGTGATCGATAGGTGGCTTGTTTAATGAGGACAGCATTCCCGCGCCCTCGGACTAGCCGAATTTACCCTAACGATCTTAGGAGGTTTTTACAGCATGTTTAAAGTGGGAGACAATGCAGTTTACCCTGCTCACGGTGTCGCCGTAATCAAGCGTATAGAAGAGAAAGATGTCGGTGGCAAGAAAAAGAAATTCTACGTTTTGCAGGTCGTAGACAACCAAATGACGATCATGGTCCCCACCGACAATGTCGATTCGGTCGGCTTGCGCGAGATCATTTCTACTAAAGACGTCAAAGCCGTCTATGACATTTTAAAAGAGCGCAATGTGAAGATCGATCAGACGACTTGGAACCGTCGCTATCGCGAGTACATGGAAAAGATCAAAACCGGATCGATCTTTGAGATCGCCGAAGTTTTGCGGAATCTTTTCTTGTTGCGCCACAGCAAGGATCTTTCGTTTGGTGAGCGCAAGATGCTCGATCAGGCAAAGCATCTGTTGGTGAAGGAAATCTCCCTGGCCAAAAAAGCCAAGGAAGAAGTCATCGAGCAGGAAATTCAGTCGATTTTTGCGAGCTGATCGCCATTTAGGCCAGCTTGATCAAAGTCAAAGGGACGCCAGCTTTCCAAACGGGGAGCTGGCGTTTTCTTTTTTGCTCCAATGCATTTGACTGTATGGGATTTCTGATAGGAACTTGGGTATAGTTTGGGACAGGGAGAGCAGACGTCTATGAACTCGGGATCGATTCGTGAAATCAAGTTGACCAACACTTTAACCGGTAAGCGCGAAACGCTTTCCACGATCGAGCCTGGTAAGCTGAAAATGTATTCCTGCGGTCCCACAGTTTATGGGTTTATCCATATCGGGAACCTTCGCGCAGGTCTCGTTTCGGACATGTTCTTTCGCTATTTCAAACGCGTGGGCTACGACGTGACTTACGTTCGTAACTACACGGACGTGGATGACAAGATCATCAATCGCGCAAAGGAAGAAGGCACCACAGCCGAGGCAGTTGCGAAGAAGTACACGCAAGAGGTCG
>JBJMMA010000035.1:0-23230 GCA_045805065.1 Bdellovibrionia bacterium
GGGTCCGACGGGTCCGACGGGTCCGACGTCGGCTCCAGCGCCTAGCGCCACTGTTCTATCTAACACACCCACATCTTAAGTTTGGACCAAGAATTGCTTCCCGGTCCTGCCTCCCCAGAAGTTTGAGTGGGGCAGGATCCGGGGGCTGAATGAAAGCTGAAGAACTATCTCGTCGTGACTTGATGAAGTGGGGAGGGGCTGCAGTCGCAAGCATCTCTCTGGGAACGTTGGAATCCATCATCAGCGGCTGCAAAGGCGCGTCCCTTATTCAGCCGGATTCAAGACAGCAAGGCGCAGCGCCGGATGCGTGCCTTCAGGCAACGAACACGACGCGCGGTCCTTACTTTGTCGATAATGCGCTCGATCCCAACATCGATAACGATGTCGTTGACCCTAGTATTCCTGAGCGATCCGACGTCACGACAGATACGGAAGGCAACGCTGGAAAACAAGCGGGGCTTCCACTGACCCTGAAGCTGACGATCGCATCCTATAATGGTGGTGCATGTGCGCCACTGCCTCAGGCACGCGTGGATATTTGGCATTGCAACGCTCAAGGCGTTTACTCGGACGTTCAAGTCGGAGCGCCTCCGCCGGGTGGCGCGCCAGGGACTCCGCCACCGGGAAGTCCCGCGACAAGTCCAGGCATGGGAGGTCCTCCTCCTGGAGCGCCGCTGCCGGGCGGAACCTTTGATGGATCGCCCACTGCTGCATCCACACAAGGTCAGAACTTTCTGCGTGGCTATCAGAGAACAGATGCCAGTGGTCAGGTCACATTCCAGACGATTTATCCAGGCTGGTACATGGGAAGAGCCGTGCATTTTCACATCAAGATCCGACTTTATGATGCTTCAGGCAATGTGACGACTGAGGCCACTACACAGCTTTTCTTTAATGATACGACTTCTGACGCGGTCTATGCAGGGAATGCTGCATACTCTCGCACTGGAACGCGTGATACTCGCAACAGCAACGATTCGATCTTCGAGAGCGAGACGCCGGCACTCTTGGTCAACCTCACGGGATCCGCAACGACTGGATACACGGGTACAGCAACGCTTGGAATCCAGACGGGTCAGATCTTCGGCGGGTGAGAGCAACTCTTACCAGCCGCGGAAGAAAAACGGCGGAGCGAGTGCCGAGACAGTAAAGGCATTGGAGCACGCAGTGGTGAGTCCACCCGAGCTTGCCTTGAAGTAGTAGCTTGGGATTGAGCCCGTGTTGGCGAGCGAGTACTTGATACCTGTGAATGTCGAGAGTCCGCTGGATGGCGTCGCCGATCCGTTGGTGAGCGTTCCGCCTGCGACGGGCGTGGCGCAGGTATTGTCGCTGTACACATCTACTGCGATGGCAGTGGCGTATGTGGTGTCGGTGCTTCCTTCGGCGTCTTGTGCAGCAACTTTTGGAACGGTGGCAAAGACGCTGTTTACGTAGTTGCTCGTTGAAGGATGTACAGTGAAAGCAAGTTGGCTTGCTGGACCAGGTGACAACGTGATTGAAGTCGAGCAAACGCTCGTGAGCGATCCGGATGTTGCTTTCAAGTAAATCGGATTTCCGCTGTTGCGCTTGTTGAGCGATACGGCGGTAAAGGCAGCTTCTCCGTATGCGATTGTTTTAGGAGAGTCGGCAACCGTTGCGCCCGTCAGTGAAGTCGCGCAAGTATTATCCGTATAAGCTGCGAGCGTGACCGAGGTAGAGCCAGTATAATTGACGTCAGGCCAATTGTTGTGGGTGCTGCTCACCGGCATGACATCAGGTTGCTGTGCGAGAGCAACACCAACTCGTCCTGTAGGAGCGGGTTGAGTGTAGAAAAGTAATTTGTCAGCAGGGTAGAGGCCTGCGATTGTTCCCTGCGATCCTGTCGCATAGCCAGTGCCTCCAGCGACAGAGTAAGCTCCTGTAAATGAGTTGGTAGTAAAATAGAGTGCGATTCTTCCGCCGCCACCACCACCGCCTCTTCCAGTGGCTACCGCCGCATCGCCGCCTTTTGCTTGAATGTTGCCGGTGCCGGCCAAGACTCCGGTCTGTACCCAAATGCTTCCTCCGGAGCCGCCGCCACCGCTGTAAGTAGTGCCTGAGCCGTATACGGAGGAGATGCCTCCATTTGCGCTGAGCGTGCCGTTGACGGTGAGGCTGCTGCTGATAACCAGCTTGATTGCGCCGCCTCCACTTCCGCCCTTGGCTGGGAAAGAGCTATTTGTGTTCCCGCCTCCTGAACCTAAACTCACTGGCTGAGTGGGGGACCCGTACGCGGGTCCACCTGCAGCAACGTTGCTGCTTCCATTTGCGCCAGTGCCGCCATATCCACCGCCGCCGCCTCCGTTCGTTGAGCCCGCTGCTCCTTTCCCAGTTCCTGTGTCTGATGCGGATCCCATCGCGTCAGCAGTAAAATAAGAGGCGCTATCAATGGTCAGGTTGCTTGCAGCTAACGTGGCGGACGTTCCGGTTGCTAGTGATGGAAATCCATAATGACAGCCGTTAGTCACGGAGACATCGTGAATCGCCGCTGCATAACCAGGAAGTGCGTCTGCAGGATTAAAGTAAGTCGTGATTGGGAATGGGCAACTTAAATCACCCGTCGCTGAGTTTTGATAAAAGAGGGATCCATTGCTTGAGCCTGTGAGCACAACGCTGCCCGAGAAGGTACTGCTGCTCGAATAATAAAGTGCAATGTATCCACCGAGTGAGCTTGTAGCCATAGCAGAGATTGTCCCTGATCCGGCAAGTGATGAAGTCTGCAGCCAAATACTTCCCGCATTTTTTCCAGCCACAGTACCGTTAGCGCTGAGGGTCCCGTCAACCGTTGTCGTGCCAGAAACGATGAGCTTGATCGCGCCACCTCCACCACCGCTGGCTCCTTGAAGGGTAGGTTGTGTAGTGGAGGCTGTTCCTGTGCCTGCGCCAATTCCATTGGCGTTCATAGAAGATCCTGAAGCAATAGTCAGATTGCCTGTGATGCTCATCGTGCCGTTCTGAACGACGTAACTACATCCATTGGAAATACTCACGTCATGGATAGTTGTAGCTGGAGGACTGCTTGGATCGTAATAAGTTGTTATGGCCGAATTGCAGACGACGTCGCCTGTACCCGAGTTCTGCACAAAATAGGTTCCGTTTGAACCTGTCGCACCGCCTGCGCCGCCGGTAATAGTTGTGGTTCCCGTAAAAGTTAAAGCGGTACCGTAATAGATCGCAATTCTGCCGCCACCGCCACCACCGCCTCGTCCAGCGGCTACTGCCGCATCGCCGCCTTTGACTGAGATCGTGCCCGTCCCAGCAAGTGTTCCCACTTGCAGCCAAATGCTTCCTCCAGAACCGCCACCACCGCTATAGGTTGAAGTCACGCTGCTGGTGCCACCAGTGGCGCTCAGAGTTCCGTTCACAGTCAGCGTGCCGCTGACCGCAAGCTTAATTGCTCCGCCTCCGCTCCCGCCTGTGGAGATACTGCTATTTGCTTCTCCGCCATACGAACCCAGACTGACGGGTTGAGTGGCTGAGCCATAGGTGATTCCGCCAGTGCCGCCCCCGGTCCCTGATCCCTTGGCACCTGCGCCTCCGTATCCAGCACCACCTCCACCCCATCCTGAACTACCAGATCCCCCGGCGCCACTGCCGGCAGTGCCGTAGGCTCCTCCCTTGGAGTCAGCGGAAAAGTAAGAGGTGCTATCAATCGTCATATCGCCCAGGGCGGTAAGCGTGGCGGAGGTTCCAGTTGCCTGATTTTTAAATCCGTAGCGACAACCGTTAGTGATCAAGACATTATTAATTGCTGCTGCGTATCCGGGCAGGGAGTCTGCAGGATTGAAGTATGTCGTGATCGAAAATGGGCAGCTAAGATCGCCCGTTGTGGAATTTTGATAAAAGAAAGATCCATAAAGGGAACTCGGAGAGCCTGCAACGTTGATGGTTCCTGAGAAGCTGCTGCTGGTGGAGTAGTAAATGGCGATATATCCACCCAAAGCGGTTGCTCCTGCGACGGTAGCAGAGATGGTTCCAGCTCCGGCAAGAGTTGCGGTCTGGAGCCAGATGCTTCCGGCGTATTTTCCAGCAACAGTCCCATTGGCGCTCAATGTGCCATCAATAGTGGTTGTCCCAGCAACAATGAGCTTGATCGCTCCTCCGCCTCCGCCTGCGGCACCTTGATAAGTCGGCTGAGTGGTAGAAGCGGTTCCGGCTCCAGTTCCGAGGCCATTTGCATGAATGGAAGAGCCAGATCCAATCGTCACATCACCCACAGCGGTGAGAGTGCTGTTTACGATCGCAAAACTGCAGCCGCCAGAAACGCTGAGGTTGTTAATAGGCGTAGAGGGAGGGCTTGCAGATTCGTAAGCCATATTGATTGCTGATGAGCAAGTAACATCTCCAGATGTTGAGTTCTGGAGAAAGTAAGTGCCTGCTCCTCCGGTACTGGAGGCGTATCCACTTCCTCCCGCAGCTGAGACAGTCCCTGTAAAGCTATTGGCAGAGCTATAATAAATGGCAATTCTTCCGCCACCGCCCCCACCGCCTTGGGTAGAGGTTGAAGGTGCGGTGCCGCCCTTTGCTGTAATGCTTCCGGTACCCGCCAGTGTTCCAACTTGCAGCCAGAGGCTTCCACCGGCGCCGCCCCCACCGCTCGCGCTGGAGGTTATTGTTGTGTCGTTCCCGTTAGCACTCAGGGCTCCATTGACCGTTAATGTTCCACTGACAATCAGCTTGATCGCTCCACCTCCGGCGCCACCTGCAGATCCAGAAGAGGTCGCCGATCCGCCGCCTGAGCCAAGCAGAGTCGGTTGAAGGCCAGAGTCGTATGTAGTGGTGCCTCCGGCGGTAGCATTGTAACCGTTAGTACCGACACCTCCATGGGCACCGCCACCTCCGGAATAAAGGTAGTTGGCTCCAGCTCCAGGTCCGGAAGCTGCTGGATAGCCTCTCCCATCAGCCGAAAAATAGGACCCGCTGTTGATCGTCATGGTAGGAACCGTCAGCGATGCTGAGGCTCCTGTAGCCTGATATTTGAATCCATAGCGACAGCCATTCGTCACTGTCAGGCTAGCGATGGCAGCTGCATAACCCGGAAGTGCATCATTTGGATCAAACATGACAGTCGTGTTGAAAGGACAGCTCAGGTCGCCGGTCGTGGAGTTTTCGTAAAAAAGATAAGCGGTTGAAATGGTTCCACTGAACGTGCTGCCACTCGAATAATAAATGGCGATGTAACCACCCGCCGAAAAGGTAGCCACCGTGGACATCGTTCCTGCGCCTGCCAGGGTAGCAGTCTGAAGCCAGATACTTCCACCTGCAGCACCAAAGGCCGCGCCATTAGCGCTCAATGTTCCCGCCACTGTTGTCGTGCCGGCCACGATGAGTTTGATCGCTCCGCCCCCGCCGCTTGGCTGATAAGTAGGTTGAGTGGTCGATGCTGTTCCAGTTCCGTTACCTAGCGTGTCGGACTTGAACGTTGTGCCTGTATTTATGGTGAGGTCTCCAGCGATAGTGATCGTAAGGCCTGTTCCCGTTACGATGCCTGTGGATTGAATGGTCAAGCTGTTGAAACTGTATGCGCCAGCGCCAAGAGTGAGAATCGCACCTGAGACGACCACGTCGGCGCCTGAGTTTGCGCCCGCGGCCCAAGTCGTATTGCTGCTGACAGTAACGGTTGCTGCGGACGCAGAGGAGGGGAGGACCGCTCCTGCGAGCGCCAAGCAGAGACTACTGAAAACCCAGATGGGTTTTAAATGCGTCGTAAAACGAGTCAAGACGTCCCCTCAAGTATTTTAGACTACTCCCTTAATTATCGTCTCTCAGACGAAGAATTTTAAGGAAATATGAGGGTAAATAGGCGAACCATTACGTGTGGTTGCGCCTGGCTTCATATTGACTTAACAAAGCTTATGTAAAGCTATTTATGACTTGCGGGCTTGCGATCCGCTGGCTGAGCCTTTGCGCCAGACGCAACAGCTTTGGAAGCTGGAGCGTTTGCCGGAGCATTGGCTGGAGCAGGCGGAGCCGGTGGAATGAAGGCTGCGTAAATCGCCTTGGCTCTCGCGGCAGCGTACGAGTCTTCGTAGTACTTGGCAAGAGTGAGCGCGACGACTGGCTCAAGCTTGGCGTCGACAATCTTGCGAGTCTCTTCGAGCTCAACGAGTGCTTCGCCACGCGCGCCTGCCGATGCCATGGAGACAGCGCGGATCAGGCCCATTTCAGAATCCGTAAAAAGCTTCCGGTCTTTTGCTTCCTGGAGGAAGAATGCGACCTGCACCCAGTTACGGTTTTTGAGAGACTGCGTCCAAGCCGTGAGAATCATTTGAGCTGCGCTATCGTCTGCGGGTTTTCTTCCTGCGGCTTTTTCCTTCGCAGCCCAAGCATCATAAGAAGCCTCATGAGCCTGGTGAATGTAAGGCAGATAATCCATTCCAAGGCCGATGACTTTGAGACCCTTAGGAATCACGATGCCCGCATGGGATTCTTCAGCCAGGGACTTGAGCTTCTTGGCTTGAGATGGATTCTCAGCAAAGAATGGCTCGGTGATTGCGTTGAAGGCGTCGCCTTCGATCGCAAAGCGTGAGGCCATATCAAATGCCTTGGTGCGAATGTCGTTGGCTTTCTCTTCGAATGGAAGCGTGAGCTTGCGGATCGTGTCCTGATAAGCAGTCACTTCAGCATCGCTCAAGCCCTTTGGAGCCGGGAGATCGCCGAGACCCTTGGCAAGATCCTGATACACGGATGCCAATTGATTGAGCGTCTCTGCGCGGACGCGAGCCCATGGAAGATCCATGATCTTGGCGACTGCGTTTTCAAGTTCGCGGATCGAGTCCACACGATGCGTGATGTATTTCTCGTTTGCTCTCAGTGGAGCCACGTCTTTCATCGCAGCGCGATTGAGTGCGAATGCATTTGGAATGCTGGTGTTGATGTAAGGCAGAACAAAGAACTTCGCCAATGCATCGAGATCTTTCCAGCCGGCACCCACTGCTCTGAGAAGGTGGTTTCGATCGCGGAAGGCGAGATGCTTTGCACCTTGAAGAGTGTAGATTGCCCAAAGCGCTTTTGCTTCGCCCGAATCCATCTTGTGAACGCGGTTGAAGGTTGCAATCGTCTTGTCCTCATCTGGAGGATTGGTAGCGCTTTGCTGAATCGCGTTGATCGCATGATATTTCTCACACTCATCCGAGAGCTTATCCGTGCAGATGGACTTGGCCTGAAGAAGAGACTTCAATGCCGCGCCATCAGCGGAGAGCCAGGAGAGGGCAAGGGTTTTCTTTCTCAGGTCATCGACTTTCGATGCGTCAGGCTTTTGCTTGGCGTCTTTGAGCGCGCCGCTCTGATAGAGGTTGATGTAAGCCGTATAGTCGGTGACTGCGCCTCCGAACTCAAACTTCTCTTCTTGCAAGCTAGCACGAGCCAAGAGAGCGTTCGAGACACGGGTCGGGTCCTTGTCTGATTGAATGAGCTGAGTGAAGTAGCCCATCGCGCGAGGCTTCTCGTTATTTGCCAAGGCTGCAGAACCCGCAAGGCTCAAGCAGTCTGGGATACGAGCACTATCCTTATAGTCCTTGATGAATTCATCGGCTTGCTCAAGCGCATCTTTGTAAAGCTTGGCTTGGTATTTGAGCTCGATCTTCTTGTAAAGAGCATCGGCTGCGACTTCATAGAGACGCTTTCCGAACTCGCCCTTCTTCCAGGTATCCAGTCTGTGGAAGGCGGTGGCGCGCTCATAAGTCGCGTCCCAATCGCTTCCGGTAATGAATGTGTCGAGCACAAGGCTTGCGGATGGAATCCCGTAAGTGGAGTGAGGGCGCTTCTTGGCAAACTCCTCGAGTCTTTCAACTGCGTGGCGTTGGTCGCCCGAGACGTAAATGGCGCGGTTGGCTTCGAAGTTGAAGTTATCCCACGTCTTGTATTGCTCGCTCTCAGCTTCGCCCTTTTTGAGCTTCTTATGTTCAGAGGCAAGCTGATCTCCCAATTGGTCGATCCACTCAATCCAGGTCGTCAGCACAGGATCAAGCTGTCCGTGCTTGGAGTTATCCTTGGACAAGGCAACCGCTTTGACTTCGGTTGGGATCATCTTCTTTTGGCGTAATACTTCGTAACGCGCGGCGATTGCTTTGATGTGAGAGTCCGCTACGCCTTTGGCAACCGTTTTGTTGATCGATTTCCAATGATCGACAATCCACCGATAGTGGGTGGTGGCGCCTTCAAAGTTTTCGATCGTAAAGAGAGTTTCGGCCAAGTTGTAGTGGACTTGCGGAATGCGTGGATCGCTCTCGACAACCACTTGCGTGAAAGTGTCGTAAAGGGAAGCAAGCGTCAAGCTGAGCTCGCGCGCTTTCTCGGTCTGCTTGTTCTTGACGATCACAGCTTGAAGGTTTTCAGCGGTATCGAGGATCATCTTCTGAGCCTTTGGCAATTGCTCATGCTTCAGGAGAGCTTCGCGGCCGACCTTCTTATAAAGAGTGAGAAGATCCTTCGCGGTATCGACGAGCGCGGTGAAATTGCGTTGGTTCTGAAGATATTCGTAAGTGATGATGATCAAGTCGAGCGATTCTGGACGGGTCGCCTCTTCGTTCAGGAACTGGTTCTTCCAGGCGACGAGCTCCTTCTCCATGTTTCTGGAGCGAATCAGCTTTGCAAAACGATAGGACATTTTGCCAAGAAGCGGACCCTTCTCGATCTTGCGGAAGTAATCCAGTGCTGCGCTGGCTTTGTAGCGATCATCCTTTTCTTCAACGCCTTGAAAATAGAAAAGCGGGATATCGAGCAAAGTGTTTTCTTTGAGTGCAAAGTCAGAGTTTGCGAGATTGTCGCTGACCTTCTCTTTTCCAGCATCTGGAAACTTGACGTTGTAGTACGCGATTTGTTTTTCAGCGTAAGACAAGGCGTGCGCGATGTCCTTCAGGTTGTAGTAGGACCAGGCAAGTTTATAGAGAGCAAAAGGGTAGTGGGCGTCTTCAGGACGCTTCTCAAGCTCTTTTAAGTAGGTGATCGCAAGCGGATGATTGTTGGCTTCGATCGCAAACTCGGCAAGCGACATATAGGCTGGCGAGGTTTGCTCCGCTTCGGGGTAGTTCTTTACCAGATAAAGATAATCTTTGGTTGCAGCGGTCTTGTTCTCCATCTCCTCGTACGACTTTCCGCGCATGAAGTAAGCGGTAGCGATATCCGCGTAGTTTGGATAACGGCCGATCAGGAGATTCAGAGTGGAAATGGTTTGATGCAGTGATTTGTTGTAAGCGGTAAGATCAAGCTTTCCGCCTTTCTTGCTTGCGGCGCCATGGGCAACGCGAAACAAGATGGATGCTTTTTGCTGTTGAAGCTCGGCGAGCTTGGAGAGAAGAATTGGCTCCTGGCGTGGATTGCCAGTGTACTTCTTGAGAAGAAGAATGAGGCGATTCAGGGAGCTGTCTTGAGCGGCGAGCGCGGCCTGGTCGACGTCGCGGTCATGTTGCTCGCGTGCTGCTCCTGCAGGTCCTACTGCGCGAACCTGTACGCCCTCGTCGGCTTGAGTTGACGTGTTCTGTGTGAGTAGAAATGCTAAGTTGAGGATGAACGCGCCGGCGACGAGGTTCCGTTTCATTGAGAATCATTCCCCTTTGACTACCGCTAACTTAAAGTCCGTGTAGCCATTGAGGGCAGCTGAAGCGAGAACGGATTTGATCGTGGAATAGGGAACACGTTGGTCAGCAACGATGATGATCTTGCTATCCACTTTCACGTCCGAGTTTGCTTTCGCAATCAGAAGACCCTTCTGGCGCTCACGATCCAACGCTTTGCTCAGCGTGTCCGAAGCGCCATTGGCCTGGAGGTCAGACTTATTGAAAGCGTACTTTTGCAGCTCAACAATCGGCTTGCCTTCGAGACTCACAGCCTGCTCAGAGACTTCGAGTTTCAAGGCTTCAACCGAGGCTTCCGCGGCATTGGCTTGCGGTAAGAGCATGCCTTTGGAAGGATTGACCTCGATTGCGCTGGTTGCGAAGCTCTTCAACAAAAACACGAGAAGAACAGTGAAAATATCGGCCATTGCAGTAATCTGCAGCGCCATCTCTTCACTCTGAACTCTGCGTTTTTTGAATAGCTTACTTTTGCTTTTCATGACGACTCCATGACTCCCCAAACCGGCACAGACTAGTTGGGCCGGTCTGGGTTATTGTTCGTATCGGGTTCTGGTTTAAAGGGCTTTAGGCGAAAGGTCTGCGGATCAGAATCCACCCAGCAAAACGACTGGCATGGTCTTACGCACGACGTCCATCGACTTCACGATGTTCTGATACTCCACGGTATTATCCGCTGAGAGTGTCACCGCGTTGACGGTCGGCCACTGCGACTTCAGATTCTGAAGCGTGTGGACGAGCTCATCATAATTCCACTCTTCGCCTTTCTTGGCGATTGGCGTAGTGGAAGTGCTTTTGCCCGAGACCTTCACCGTGAATTTGTGATCCGAGCCAAGCTCGATCGCGATATTCACAGGAGGAGGGGTTGCATTGTCTGTGGACGTCGCGCCCGAAGCCGCCACACCTGCATCCAGGATCCCGATCGAGAGAAAGGATGCCGAGGCGAGCATGAACGCGATGAGAACCGTCAGACAGTCGATGATTGGCGCCAGGTTAATATCAAAGTCCTGGCTGCCACCACTGCCTTCTTGGCCAAAACTTGCGCTCATTATGCAGCCCTCTTCAGATTGACGACGTTGCCTTCTTCTTCAGAAGATCCATGAGATGCGCCACCTGCTTCAGCCTGATAGTAGCGTTGCTTGAGGATATCCATCACGCGGATCGCGGATTGATCGATATCTCCGACCAGGCGATTGGTGCGGTTGATGAGGAAGCTGAAAGCCACCATACATGGAATAGCGACACCCAGACCCATCATCGTGGCGTTCATGGCAGTCGAGATACCAGCGGCAAGAAGTGCGGACTTCTGTTGTGGGTCAGCATGACCGACAGCTTCGAAGGATGCGATCAGACCGGCGATGGTTCCCAAGAGGCCGAGAAGGGTTGCAACGTTCGCAATCGTTGCCAGGAAGCTCGTACGCTTTTGAATCGTAGCGGTTGCTTCATGGGTTGCGAGCTGAAGACCATTCTCAATCAGGGTTTCTGGCTGATGCGCGCGAAGAAGCGCTTGTTTTGCAACATGAGCGACTGGCTTCGTTGGCATGCGGTCGCAGAGAGCGACGGCTTCAGCGACCTTGCCTGCGAGCACCAGGTCCGTGAGCTTATCAAAGAATCCCTGAGCGTCCTTAATCGGATAGACCTGGAAGAGAGCGCGGGATCTTTCAATCATGATCGCAAGAGCGACGGCTCCAGCAATCAGGATTGGTGCGACGTGGCCGAGATTATTTTTAATGAAATCAAACATGCGAGCGACTCCTTATTGATTGACGAACTTAGGTTGATAGTTGACGTTGATTGTGTCCGTTGCCGCGAAGCTCAGGACCAAAGCTTGATCGTTGATGACGATGTTGCTTCCCGAGATCGTGTATTTCGAAGCAGGGATGACAGTCGAACTTCCGTCTCCATGGACGAGAGTGACGATCATGTCTTCCTGACCCGTAGGAATACGAGACAGCGGGAAAGTGCTCTTCTTCAGGATGATGGCCTGGCCGATCTGATCGAGAAGAGGAGAGTAGTCGCTTGCGCCGAGGTCGAGCTTCACTGATCCAGGGACCAGGTCAGCCAGAGCCAAGTAGCGGTCGCCTCGGTCAGAAGCAGGATTCTTGATCTGACCAGTTGCCGCGTCATCTGCTAGGCGGGCGGTACGCAAGGCATCCAGTGTTGAAGCCGTTAACGGCGTGATCACTGCGACGAAGTAGTTGGGATCGGTAGCTCCTGCGCCATCGAGGTTCAGGAAAAAACTATCCAATTGGGTTTTGATGGAAGAAACGGGCTTTAGCTTTGCTGTGACTGGGCAAAGGCCTACGCGATAGTGCGTTCCATCGACCACTTTGTCTGGGCATGCATTGGTGACATCGGTATACGAGCAGCTGCCGCCGGTGCAGCAATAGGTGCTCAGTGCTCCTGACGTGTTGTAGTTCAGGAGGAAGCTCTTATCGCAAACATAGTTTGCGTATGGACCTGCACTCGTGGAGTTTGCTGCTTCGATGTCCATGGTTTGATCGTCTTCGTCGGTGACGAAGATGATGCCGCGTGCGGAATTTGCGCGGAAAAACTTGGTAGGCGAGGCAGAGACTTCATTATCCGTCATGAACTGGATGACGGATTGAAGACCGCGCTCGGATCCACCACCAGCCGAACCCGTCGTTGCGTTGACGATGAAGTCCTTAGCAAGTTGCTGAGTCCATGCCGTCAGTGCAGCGCCGGTCAAGTTGGAGGCTGGCATCGTGGAGATGATCGCCTTACCGCTGTGAACCGTATCATTTTGAGTCGTGTTCACGCACTGAGTGATGGCCGTTTCACTGCCGGATGGGCTCAAGCAGTGGGAAGTGCCGTTGTATGCAGTGGTGCCTGCTTTGTCGCGGATATCGCAACGGGTTTCACCGTTCAAGAAATAAGGCATCGCTTCGGAGCAGAATGCGGCGATTGGGCCGTCATGCAGTCCTGGAATCAGCTTTGCGTAATTTGCTGACGCTGCTTTTGGATAAACATCCTTGTTGAGGGTGTTTCGAAGAATCTTGCCTGTGCCGTCAACGAACGTAGGATCATTGAAAGCAACCGTTCTTGAAGCAAGATAGGTCGAAGTTTGATTGGCGCTGTTGAACGCAGTCGCGTTGAAATAAGTCTGGAAAGCAGGGTTTGCCAGATAAGTATCCGTCGTGATGACTGCCACGCGGATATCCCAGGTAGGGAGCATGTACTTATTGGCAAATCCGGTCAGACCGTTACGAAGTTTGTCCTGAACGGTATCCATACTTGCCGAGTTATCGACCACCCAGAGCAAATCAATCTTGGTGTTGATCTGAAGCTGAGCGCCGAAGTTCTGGCTTTGTTGAGCCAGACGGAAAGAGTTTGGAATCTGTCCCGTGCAGCCGGACACGCCGATTACGCCTGCCATCAGGCTCACGCCAATGGCTTTATTTAATGTTGCGGTCACTGGATGTTTTACTGATGAATTCGGGCGTTTCATAATGCACCTGTCCCTATTCGTTCGACCATTGAGTCACTGATATTCACTGACTCTTGGAACCCTTGTTTGCGCCGCCGCTATGTGCGACCTGAACCGATGCCGTAGAACGGGATGGTTCGTTGCCAGCGCGACCTGCACAAGCCATCGCCATTTCGCCGCCAACCCAGTCCTTGAAGATCTCAAGCTTGGAGTTGCCAGCAGCCGTGCGTTGACTTGCGAGCTCCTGCTCTTCGACAGCTTTCTTGAGATCGCCGTCCAGAGCCTGGTTCACTTCGCCGTTTTTCTGAGCGTCAGAAGCTTCCCACTGAGCCAGGCCGGTGTCTTCGTTGGATCCACCGCTGATGGCTTCGAGGAATTCATCTTTCTTCGCTGCTTCTTGTTTTGGATATGGGCAGCCTTCAGAGCATTTTGCCTTGCCGACGCAGAAACGCGCGGTCACGATATCTTTTGGGCCAGCCACTGCGCCGATCACGAACTCGCCGACTTTACCGGTGAGTGCTTCGTGGCGCACTGGAGTTCCGTTCACGCGAATGCACACTGAAGAAGCGTGAACATCCGTGCGTGGCAATTTGATGAGATTGCGATGGTGACTGCATTCATCATCGCTTCCATGCGTTGCCATGGCTTTGTGGTTAAAGGTGAGAGTGAAGCAGCCATCGGTCATCGTCATAGGTGTTGCTGCGGATTTGGAATCTCCGGTAGTTGCACCATTGAGAGCAACAGGGCTTTGAGAGCCGCTTTGAATTTGCGAGCCGTTCACAGAGGTGGCTTCGCTTCCGTGAGTGCTCGAGGTCGAGGAACCTTGAGCAACAGAGCCGCCGGTTGTTTTGCCGTCGACGGAGTTCTTTGCCACCGAGTTGTTTGATGAAGTAGAAGGTGCGCCTTCATTAGAAGGGGCCGTCGACTTGCTCAAGCTCTGAGGAGATTGAGAAAGAGTCGGATGTTTCGCGCGCCAGCCCATCCAGCCTCCTGCAATGAGAAGGAGAGGGAGTGCGATCACCGCGCCTTTGATCCACTTTTGTTTGTTGTTTTCGATTTGGCTCATAAATGTATTTTTCCCTGATGTGTTAAATATACTTAACAGATAGCGCAAAAGCAAACTATTTTAGTCTGGTATACTTTCCCCATAAAGTTCATGAGTTAGCGAGATCTCGATTTTATGTACCCCCGAGAAGCACTCGCCACATGACTACAGATCGGCAGAAGTCTGCAATAGTTGACTTAAAAAGTATGAAATACGATACTTAAGAAGTACCGGCCAGTTTCCGAAGAAGCTGGAGTAGGAGGAACGGCTAATATGACTCGACACCTTGGGGATTCAAAAAATTGGAAACGCCTGGCCAACCGGTTTTGGCAGGATGAGCGTGGCCAATCCACGACTGAGTACATCTTGATCCTGTCTGTGGTCGTGATGGTTGCGATGAAGTTCAAGTCCACCTTCATGAAACAAATGGATGCGGCTGTGAATAAGTTTGGTTCTGAAATGGACCAGGCGATGTCGGATCAATAAGAAGAGATCCGCGCGTTTTTTTCGGCAAAATTTGCAGTCTGAATTTATGATCGCTCGGCAGATTGTGCCGATGCGACGTTATTTATTTCGTGTGTAACAAGTGAATACTGGCAAAGCCAGCAGCTGATCGTCATAATAGTGTATGGGGCCGGGGGTAGGGTTTCATGA
Source organism: Bdellovibrionia bacterium (assembly GCA_045805065.1). GTDB lineage: Bacteria > Bdellovibrionota > UBA1018 > UBA1018 > UBA1018 > CAZCBS01. Next base: position 14,738 of record JBJMMA010000035.1, read on the forward strand.
CTGAATTGGCGAAAAAATTTGTTCGCGATGAATCAGGACAAGCCATCACGGAGTACATCCTGATCATGTCGCTCGCGCTCGGGGGCGCAGTCGCTATCAGCAAAGGTCTGATGGGCGTGCTGGATAAATTCACTCTCGCCTTCGGTGCTCAGCTTGAAAAAGATCTGAAAGCGGGGAGGGCGCCTAGCAGTGTCTGGACCAACTGACACCACTCTTCTGATCTATGCTATTCTCGCAATCTCCGTTTGCGGCGCGCTCACGGATCTTGTTTGCGGGAAGATCTTCAATTGGCTGACGCTTCCCGCGCTGGTGCTGGGACTTGCGGCCTCAACCTGGTTGAATGGCTGGACAGGACTTTCGACAGCTGTGCTGGGAACTCTGGCTGGCTTAATTCTTTACGGCTGGATGTTTGTCCTGGGCGCGATGGGTGCAGGCGATGTGAAATTCATCATGGCGCTTGGTGCCTGGGGTGGAGTTCGTTTCGCAGTTCAGACCGCACTTCTGGGTGTTCTGGTGGGCGGTCTTTTGGCCGTTCTTATGCTGGTTTTCAGCGGAAAAATGCCTGGTTTCTTAAAACGCGTGCACCGCTTTTTCCTGACCCTGTTTGTTCGCGAGCTCGAGATCGAAATGCCTAAAATCAATCACGCGATGACGATGCCATTCGGGATCCCGATTGCGATCGCAGCGGCCTGGGTTGCATTAGGGGATCCATTTTCTTTCCTGGGAGTGACGTTATGAGAAAACTCCCTCCTTCTCCAATCGCTTCTGAGGAAGGCCAGGCTATTCTTGAGTACATCCTTCTAATCTCAATCGTGGGCTTGCTCTTTGTCGGTCTGATGAACGGTCTCGGAAAGATTGATGTCATCAAAAGGCTGATGAAGCCGCTCAATGGCGACTACGCCCACGCTTATCAATACGGACATCCCAAAGCATTGGGCTTTGATGATGGAGGGCCACAGAAACATCCGCGCGCCATTGGCGGGGATAGCTTCAGGATTTTTTATGCTAGGCCATGATAGAAAATCAGAGAGCGGGCAATCCACCGTAGAGTTCGCGCTGACGATGATTCTGGTCTCATCGTTCATGTTTCTTTTCTTCCAGCTCTCCATGGTTATGGGAATGAGCTCGTATATCCAATACGCCACTTTTATGGCGGCACGTGCTTATCTATCCGCCGGCCCGGATGTTCAGGATCAGCAGACTCGCGCAAGGACGGTCATTCAGCAAATGCTCAAAGCGCCCGGAAACTCAGCGAAAGATCGCCTTCCCACCATCGTCAAAGGGGATGGGGGGTCTGATGGGACAGTCCCGGGTCTGAGTTTTGACGCCGCTCAGTTTGATCCCAAGAGCCGAAATTACAGTTGGCTGCAGGGAATCCGATATAGCTTCAAGGGGCGTGTGTTTTTAATGCCCATTGGGACCGGCGGGGCCACCAAGCCTGGGGCCGCAACGGTGTCCCTGACGTCTGAAAGCTTTTTAGGAAGAGAGGCAACCACTGAGGAATGCCGCTCTGACATGAAGAATAGAGGAGATGGGATTTACGATAATGGCTGCTGACAAGACACTGCAAAACAAAGAAACGATATTAGACGATGACTCCGGTCAGAGCGTGCTTGAGTTTCTTTTGGTTTTGCCGGTCTTGATGACCATCGTGATGCTCATTATCCGGGTTAATACGGCGATCCAGATGTCCATCGTCGATCAAAAGTATGCCCGCGCCCAGACTCTTTTTATTACTGGAAACGCGGCAGAGTATCCTCTTCGCGCAGCGGTTGTGAGCGATCTTGCTCAAAGCGGGATGAACCAGCTTGTGGTTGGTGTCTCTGAAGATCCTCCCCGCGATCCGAACGGTGGCGAAGGTGATCAGAAAGTTTCGGCAAGTACCTACTACATCGGGCGCAGGCCGGGTGGCATGAGCGAGAACTCGGATTCGGGCGATGACATCAGCAAGCGCGTGACAATTCGCGTGCGCAATACGGTGACTCTCTGCCTGCCGATGATCAATCTCGATGGAAAGCCTGCATTTGATTTCAACGTCGGGGGCGGCGGAAGCCCGAAATACAACTACAAAGAAGACCCAAGAAGTTGGCAATTCTGTAGCTCAAAACTGGAGCAGCGCGGATGAACAATAAAGCCCTGACTCTTTCCATATTAATGGCGATCCTGGCCGTGTTCTTCGTTCAAAGCTACGTTCAGAGCGTTGAAGAAGAGCAAAAGAAGAAGTTTGGCTCTGAGATCACCGTGGTTGTCGCCAAGCGCGACATCAAGGAAATGGCAACGATTGATGAAACGATGCTGACGACGCTTCAGATTCCGGAGCGTTTCAAGGATCCGAACGCCGTTGCTTACAGCAAGCCTGAAGTCGATGAGAAGAGCGGCCGCAAGATCGGCATGGGACTGAAGGAATGGGCGGGCTTTATCGCCAGTGTTCCGATCAAAAAAGGCGAGCAGCTCACTTACACCAAGATCACCGAGCCTAGCATCAGAACGGGCCTTTCCCCACAGGTCGCACCAGGCAAGCGCGCCATCGCGATCAACGTGAGCGAAGTCTCAAGTGTTTCCAAGCTTGTTAAGCCCGGCGATCGCGTGGATATCATCGCCGTGATCGATCTTGGGGGCGGTAAAGCCAATAAGATCGCAAAGACTCTTCTTCAAGATGTCGTGGTCCTGGCAACGGGCCGTAACGTCACAAACAATCCAGCGCGCATGATCGAGAACGACTCCATTACCGGTAAAGACAAGGTGAAGTCTTTGGCCGAGGATTTCTCCTTCAGCAGCGTGACCGTCGAAGTGGATCCTGTTCAGGCTCAAATGCTTGCGCTGGTCATGCAGAACGGCGAGAGCTCCTTGCTGCTTTCACTGCGAAACAATGAAGACACCGAGCGTGGCGCCATTGGAGCAATGTCGTATAGCGATGTGCTGGGAATTGATCTGAATAGGGCGAGGGCGCCTGCGGGCAAACAATGAAAACCTCTAAACGGCCAACATCTTTGATTTCGCAATCCACGGCTTGGACCCTGCTCATGTCACTCTTAGCAGGGACGGTGACGTTTGGCCTGCCTCACGCCGCTCTCAGCGCGGAAAATGATTCCAAGGCCAAGCCAAGCGCCGAAGCATCAGACTCCTCAGGAGCCTCTGAGTCGGATGATGCGAGCAACGATGCCAGCGATGATGCCAAGCCCGAGGATCTCAATCACGAGAAGATCACCCTGCGTGGAAAGAAGAAAAATCCCAAGCGCTCGCGCCTGACCTCGGATACTTCCGAGGAAGAGGCCGATCGTCGCCGCTTGCTTTTGACGACGGGCGAAGACAAGACCGTTGATCTTGATTTTGATGCCAATACTCGTGCTGAGGGCATCACGGTGGGTAACCCGCTCCTGGTGGCAACAACCCTGGTGAAGGTCGGAGATAAGCGCCAGATCGTCTTCAAGCCTCTGAAAGCAGGCGAGACGAACGTGATTGTGCGCGATGCCGATGGCAATATCCGGCTCATCTTCATGGTCCGCATCACGGGAAGCAATCTGCTTCGCATTGCGGGCGAGATCCGTGACCTTCTTCGTGACGTCGAAGGCATTGATATCCGGATTGTCGGCCCGAAGATCATTCTGGAAGGCGAAGTCCTGGTTCCTGCCGACTATGGTCGCGTTGCCATGATCGTAGCCGATGCCGCATACAATGGATTCGTGATGAACCTGACGACCTTGTCGCCTCTGGGCATGCAGGTTCTCGCTAAGAAGATCGAATCGGACATCAAAAATTTCGCGCCAAACGTCACGACACGTGTGGTGAACGGCGTGATCTTTCTCGAAGGCTCCGTCAAGAATGTGGATGAGGCAAAGCGCGCGAACGATATCGCGCTCATTTATCTGCCTGATGTGAAGCCTACGACGCTGATCGAGCGCGATGACAAGACTTCCGTGAAATCCCAGATTCCACGCAAGCTGCTTCAGAACTTCATTCAGATCGAGCCGCCTCCACCCAAGAAGCAGGAGAAGCTGGTTCGCGTGACGGTTCACTTTGTCGAACTCTCCAAGGACTACAGCAAATTCTTCGGATTCAAATGGGAGCCAGGTTTCACCTCAGAGCCTACGATCGCAATCGGCCAGGGCACGAGTGGAGCAACTCAGGCTGGCGGAATGTCGTTCAGCGCGACGATCTCAAGTTTGCTTCCTAAGCTCAAGAGCGCACAGGACGCAGGATATGCTCGCGTTCTGAAAACCGGAACCGTGATTGTGAGAAGCGGTCAGCCAGCAAAGCTCGATGAGCTGACCCAGTTCCCATATGTCGTCTCTGGCCCGAATGGTCAGACAACGCCTGCCGCGCAGCCTGTCGGGCTCTCGGTTGGCGTGACGCCATTGATCTTGGGTCAGAGCGAAGACATTCAGATGGATCTCAATATGAATCAGATCGATCTGGTCTCGCTTCCAAGCAACGGGGGACCTCCGATCACTTCCACTCACAAGGTGGAGACGAAGATTTACGTCAAATCCAAGGAAAGTGCTGCAGTCGCAGGCGTGAACTCCACGGATGTCGGAACGTCCTTCAATAAGGATGATCCGAATCCAGGAACCTTCAGCGGTGGCTCAGGCGGCGCACAGACGGATGCGATGTTCACTTTGAAGCACACCAAGAACTACTCCAAGAAGAAATCGCAGTTTGTGATCTTCGTTACGCCGGAGATCATCGACAATGCTTCCGAAGGCAGCGAGGACTTGAAACGCAACTTCCGGGTGAAGGTAAAATAACCATGGCTGGTCATATCATCGCAGTTGTTGGCGGAAAAGGCGGGGTAGGAAAGAGCGTGTTCGCAGCGAACTTCGCGATTTCCTATTTGCAGGAGTTCAAGCAACGTCCCCTGATCGTGGATCTGGACCTCAACAGTCTGGGAGACCAGAACCTGATCCTTGGCCTGAATCCTCCTAAAAACATTGTCGATGTGAGCAAGATCCCAGGTGGCGTCATTGATATCAAGACGCTGCAGCCGATGATGGTCACGGCTCCTGCTGGATACAACTTCATTGGTGCGCCACGTGAGTCAATCATTGCACGTGATTTGGATCTTGACGGCTTAGGAAAGTTTCTCAAAGGCGTCACGAATATCTTCAATCTTGTTGTCGTCGATTGCGGTAACGGGACTGAGCCTTGGGCGTTGAAGACGATGGAGTACGCGACCGCGATTTTTGTTGTCGCAACTGCTGACCTTATCGTCATCAATCAGACCAAGCGCGTTCTGTCCAAGATCCAGGAACTCATGTTCCCGCCGGAGATGGTGCAAATCATCATCAATCGCTACTCGAACGCGAGCTTGTTCAAGCCACAGGATATCAGCAAGAACCTGAATCGCGCCGTTTTCGGAGCGATCCCGGAAGATGCGGCAACCTGCGATGGATCTCTGGCAAAGAGCACGCCCATCACGCTCGCTGCGCCTAACGCGCCGGTAGTTCGCGCTTATCACGACATCGTTCGCAAGATGCAGCAGGTGAACCTGCTTGAGAACCTGGCAAAACTTAAAAAGCCAACTGGCGTGGTTGCCAAGGCTCAAGCGGCAAACAATCCTGAGACTTCAGCCGACACTGCCAACGCACCCGGAGGCAGAAGTTTCGCTGCGCCTCTGGATGCCTGGACTGCGATGAAGCTTCGCATTCACAAGGCTCTCGTCGATCAGCTCGACAAGAAGATGGACGTCAATTCCAAGGATCCTAAGCAGCTTGCTGTTCTTCGTGAGCGCACGTCATCTGCTGTCTTGAAGATCATGGAGACCGAGGACACCGCATCAGTTCTTCCGAGCGCGAATGAGAAGCGTCAGATGCTCAAGGAAGTCCTGGATGAGGCGCTGGGCCTGGGACCGCTGGAAGACCTGCTTGCGGACGATTCCGTGACCGAAATCATGGTCAATGCGCGCGACCAGATCTACATCGAAAAAGCGGGTAAGCCGCAGCTCTCGAAAGTGAACTTCTCAAGCGAGCTTCAGATGATGAACGTGGTTGAGCGTATCGTCACGCCGCTGGGTCGTCGTGTGGACGAAAAAACCCCCTACGTCGATGCCCGTCTTGCTGACGGATCTCGCGTGCACGTGATCATTCCGCCGCTTGCCTTGCGCGGACCCACGATCACGATTCGTAAATTCCCCAAGAAGCGCATCGAAGCGGAAGATCTTGTTAAGTACGGATCCATGACGCCGGATATCGCGGATTTTCTGCGGTGTTGTGTTGAGGCAAAACTCAATATCGTCGTCTCAGGCGGTACGGGTTCCGGTAAAACGACGCTTCTGAACGTGCTCTCAGGTTTCATTCCTGCGACCGAGCGTATTATCACGGTGGAAGACGCCGCCGAAATTCAGCTCAAGCAGGCTCACGTCGTCAGGCTTGAGGCTCGCCCCAAGAACATTGAAGGTGAGGGCGAGGTCAGCATCCGCGATCTCGTGAAGTGCTGTCTTCGTATGCGCCCTGACCGTATTGTCGTCGGTGAGTGTCGCGACGGAGCGGCTCTCGACATGCTTCAAGCGATGAACACCGGTCACTCGGGCTCGCTCACGACGGTTCACTCGAACAATCCGCGTGAGTGCCTGGGCCGTCTTGAAACGCTGGTCATGATGGCAGGACTGAATCTGCCTTCCAAGGCGATCAAAGAGAACATCGCGTCCGCTGTTAATCTGATCATCCAGCAGACGCGTCTCACCGACGGATCCAGAAAGATCACCTACATCACCGAGGTCACGGGAATGCAGGGCGATGTTATCTCGCTTCAGGACATCTTCGTCTACAAGCAAGAAGGCCTGGACAAGAAGAGAAACGTCATCGGAAAATTCGTACCTCTGGGATTTGTTCCCAAGTTCGTTGAGGAGATGGAAGCCAAGGGCATGCGCGTTTCGCGCAATCTCTTTGACCCCAACAAGAACGCAAAACCTACGGGAGGTGGTGCTGCGCCAGCTGTAGCACCAGCTGCAGCACCGGCAGCTCCTGCAGCTGCGGCGGCAGGAGGGGCGAAGCCGAAAGGCTGACGCAATTTGAGCTATGCCTTTATGGATTGGCCTGCTCATCCTGGGGATTGCCGTTTTCGGAGTCTCCTACCATTACTCAAAGCGCTTCCTGGACTGGTTGCGCTTTCAGTCATTGGGCACTCGCGATTATATCGTTGAGCGGCTTCAGATGATGTTCATCGATATTCCTGCGCATAAGATCCTGATGGGACTTTTTGGGATGAGCTTTGGCCTCGGGAGCATCGTGTTTCTGGCTTTTCTTCCTCATCTTCTTCCAGGCTTCATCTTCGGCACGGTGGCGACCGTGATCGGCTGGAAGGCGCCCAAGCCTCTGGTGGATTGGTATTATAGAAGGCGCGTGAAGAAGTTCGTCGTTCAGATGATCGATGCGCTGGCTCTCATGTCCAACGGCATGAAGTCAGGTCTGTCGGTTGTCCAGGCACTCGGAATGGTCTCTGAAGAGATGCCCAATCCGATCAAGCAGGAGTTCAACGAGGTTCTTCGCCAGAACAAGATCGGTGTTCCGCTGGAGGAAGCTTTCACGAGTCTTGGCAATCGCATCAAATCCGATGACGTCGAGATGTTTGTCACCTCCGTCAATATTTTGAAAGAGACAGGCGGTAATCTCGCGGAAACCTTTGATACGATCGTCACAACGATTCGCGAGCGAATCAAAATCGAGAGTAAAATCGAGGCCATGACGACGATTGGCTTCTATCAAGGTATCTTCGTCATGGCGATCCCGCCAGTGCTGGGAACCGTGTTTTACACAAGCGATCCCGAGTTTATGCAACCATTGTTTACCACTGCGATCGGATGGGTGATCGTGGCAGCGATATTCTTGCTTGAAGCCATCGGATTTTTTGTCATCATGAAAGTTATCAAAATTGACGTCTAGCTTGAGACACTGGAGAATCAGATTGAGGGCGATACATATGAGAAAAATCAACGCCATTTTAATGACAGCCGCGATGTTCGCGGTATCCATCGCGCAAGCTCAAGTGAGCCTTCGCAACGGGAATTTCTTCACCGCTTATACCGATCTGGTCTATCCGGGTGGATTTGATCCGAAGGTTGAGCGCATTTACAACTCCAAGACCGATTGGGCAAAAGGCATCTTTGGTCCAGGCTGGGGTTTTGAATACGAAGCTTATTTGAAAGTCTCGGCAGACGGCAGCGTCGTCGTGCACGAGTACGGTGGCGGAGCCGAAAACCGCTTCAGCCCGGTCGCATTCAATGCAGGCGAGCTGGATAAGGCCGTGGATATGATCGCAGGCGCTGCAAAAGCCTCTGGCGTGATTGGAAGCGCTGCTCAGCTGGAAACCTACAAGAAGAGACTTCGCTCGGACATCAATTACAGAAACGAGCAGTGGGAAGAGTTCCGTCACCAGGGCAAGCTTCAGCCTCGTCAGCTTGCGGTGGGAACCAAGCTTCAATCCAACCATTACAGCTATCAGTTCATCACGAAGGTTGAAGGCGGATACCTTCGGAACTACGAGACGGGCAAGACCGAA
>JBJMMA010000036.1:0-2753 GCA_045805065.1 Bdellovibrionia bacterium
CAGCGAAGCGCCCTCCGGCAGGTGCTTTTTTAAATGCTCAATAATGAAAGGGGCGAGGTCTTCGCCAAGCTGAAAGGTCCGGGTGCGGATCGAGTTTGTCGTGAGAGTGGCCATGGATTCCAAAAGCTTATCTCGCGGGTGAGGGGTTCACAAGCGGATGAGGGCTTCACATGACGGGTGGATTGTAAAAATTCTCTCAAGAATCTAAGCCATTATCCTCATGTCAGGAGACGGTTAGGTTTTCAAAAAAGGCAGAAAAAGGTTGAGAAGCAACGCGTAGTGTCATATTAAGCCCGCAATCAAACAAAATAGGGAGAAGGCTTTTGAACAATCCCCCCCGTTCTGAGCCTTCTCCTGAGTTAAATTGAGCTAAATGAGTCCCCCGACTCGAGGAGTAACGTTATGAAGATGTCCCCAGCTATTCTTCTTTTGATTGCCTCTGCTTTGACCAGCCAAGTGGCACTGAGTGCCGATGCTTCCAACTCTGTGACTCGCGCGATCTGGAAGTGCAAAGGCGCAGGCAATGTGAGCGCCATGATCATCACGGTGAATCCAGCTGCCAACACTTCCTCCGGCGAGATCTACGATGCTTCGATGTCTTCGGAAGGGATCTCCATTTCTGCTGATGATTCTGCATATCTGCTGAGCGGCGGAATCTACGGACATGATCAACGCGGTTATAACGTTGAGCTTCTTCCTTCGAGCGGCTCCGCCGGAACCGCAACCGTTTCTTACTCTGGCTTCATTGATTGCGTAGGCGACGTGAGCGGCGTCGAAAAGCTTTCCTGCGAAGTTGAGACCGAGCGCAAGTAATTCGATTTTTCAGATAGAACCTGTATGAAAAGGCCTGGGCAGGCGAAAGCTTGCTTGGGTCTTTTTGTTTTTAGCGTGTACTGACCGGACGCAGGCTTACTGAATGGGCTCGACTTCAACGAGCGCGACACCGAGTGAGATGATTCCAAGCTTCTTGGCGGCCTCGCGCGAGAGATCGATGATCCGGTGAGCACTGTAAGGCCCGCGATCATTGATTGTCACAACAACGGTCTTTCCGGTTTTTGGGCAAGTCACCTTGGCTTGCGATCCTAAAGGCAGGGTCTTGTGTGCGGCGGTGAGTTGCTTGGGATCAAAGCGCTCGCCGCTGGCGGTTCGGCGTCCGCGAAAATGCTTGCCGTACCAGGACGCCATGCCTCGTTGGATTTTTGAAAAACGCGAAGTCTCATGCTCAGGGGATGCTTGAGAGCTTTCTGTTGAATCTCGCGAGCTGTGTCGAGTGGGGGCGCTTCCGCAAGCGCTGACAAGCAGGGAAAGTAAGGCGGCAGCAATGATGTTGGTTCTCGATGTCAGCATGAGCTGTTGAGTATAGCTACATCTTGTGCGCAACGCAAACCAGCGGCCGGCAGAGGGACTTAGAGTCACTTCGAGTCACTTCACAAAGGTGGAGATCCCCTTTGTTTTAATGAGTCGTCGACTTGCGCTTAGGGCCCGTGACAAAGAGGTTTTCAGTCTCTTTTTCTTCTTCTTCGTGCTCAGCGCGAATCTCTGGATCGTTCTTTTCAAGCCAAGCATCGGCCATTTGATCCAGCATCGGATTGGCCTTGTCGACCTTCAGATAAACTTTGTAGCGCTCCACTTTGAGCTCAGCCCACTCAAACGGAATGTTCTCCATCGCGGAAAGGGATTCGTTAGCCAGTTGTTCGATGATTTCCGGATTCTCGGGTGAGAGGAGCTGGCTATAGACTGCGCCAATCGCATCCACGCATGCGGCAAGCAGATCCTGAATCGTCGGCGCGCTGGCCTTGGGATCATAATCGCAGCTTGCGTAAACGCTGGTTGCGGCCATCTGGCCTTCATGCAGAAGTGACACGCAAACAATCAGCTCATCAATATAGATGCGACCCGTGGTCGTGAAATGCGCAGGCGCTGGGTTGATCTTTGCGAGCGCTTTCAGCCCTTCGTCAAAGTTCGTGGCAAACACCTCGTTCACCATCTTAACGTAATCGACTGGAAGCTCGCTGAATTTCGATGCGCTTGTGCCACCGGCTGGGTCGTGAGGTTTTCTGGATTCCATTTACATAATTCCCTGTGGAAGGTTTTCAAGTCTTGGCAGCTCTTCGAGCTTGATGTTGATGTCCTTGTGAGAGCGGCCGCGTTGCACTCGAACGGATGCAGTCTCTTTTGGCTTGAGCTTCGCGAGCGCTCTTTCAATATCATAAGGCTCGCTGATTTCCGCGCCCTGAATGGATTGAACGATATCGCCTTGGCGCATTCCTGCCTGATCGGCAGGCCCGCTGTCGACTAAATTATAGATCAGCACGCCTTTGGCAGCGCCTAATTGGTAGTATTGCTGAAGCTGCGGCGTCATGCGTTCTCCCAAAATTCCAAGCCATGGGCGTGGTACGCGGCCGTAACGTTGCAGGTCAGGGATGATGCGCTTGGCCTCATTAATGGGAATTGCAAAGCCCAAACCGCCGCTTTGACCCGTACGAGAATAGATGACGGTATTGATCCCGATGACTTCACCCTTGGAGTTAAAGAGCGGACCGCCCGAATTGCCGGGGTTGATCGACGCATCGGTTTGAATGAAGTCGTCAAAAGGGCCTTGGCCGATGGTGCGGTTTTTCGCGCTGATAATTCCTGACGTCACCGTGTGTTGAAGGCCGAACGGATTGCCGACGGCAAAAGTGGTCTCTGCGATGCGAACCACGTCTGAATCTCCCATCGGAATAGGAGACAGGTTGCCGGGAACTTTGTGA
>JBJMMA010000037.1:0-26049 GCA_045805065.1 Bdellovibrionia bacterium
GATCAACGCCAACGAAGAGTTCGTGAAAGCGTGCCAGTGGATCTCTTCTCGCCACATGGAGGAGATCGAGATTCGAATGGGACTGGATACCATTTCCAAGTACTCAGAACGGTTCGCCCGAGATCTTGCTCCGTTTGCCGAGCATTACGGAAAACATGACGCGAAAGAGCCCCATGAACTTCGCGAAACCTTGTTTCCTGTCATGCGGGCCGGAGATTTTGGCCTGACCCGAGATCTTCATGCGCTCTATCTGCTCTGGTCGGAGATCCATGTTTCACTCACGATCCTGGGCCAGAGTTCCCGCGAATTGCGTGACAAGGAACTCTACAAGCTTTGTAACGAGTTTGAAAAAAATCACATGAAACAAAAACGCTGGATCTTGACTCAACTCAAACACCGAGGCCCGCACTCATTGGTGGTTCCAGTATGAAAGAACGCGCACCGCTTCGCCTTCTCTATGATCAGAACGCCGAAACCGCGGCAAAGCATCCCGGCTTAGGCGCTGTACCCACGATTATTTGGGCACCACTGACGGGTGCAGTAATCACACTGGTCGCGGGTTTTCTTGGCCTGGCCACGCATCAGCTTTGGCTCTTTCCAAGTCTTGCACCGACTGCCTATTTGTACGCCGCAACGCCTCACCTTCCCTCCGCTCGCCTCTACAACACGATTGTGGGTCATGGGATTGCCATGGGAGCAGGCTTCGTCTCCGTGTTGATTTTGGGAACTCATCACGTGCCCTCTGCCTTAGTCACCCATCAACTTGAACCGGTGCGAATCTGGGCCTCAGCTCTTGCCATTTTCTTTACGCTCCTCGTTCAGGTACCTCTTCGAGCTGCACATGCTCCAGCAGCCGCCACGGCGCTTCTCGTCTCTTTGGGTTTGTTTCAGCCGACGTGGAGTGACGCAAGAATCATCCTTTTAGGCGTCCTGATCACTGCACTCGTCGGAGAACCTCTTCGCCGCATCAGGCTAGCGCAGCCGGGTCAAAAATAACGACTGTCATATTCGACGAAACTTTCCTGACCGAGCTGCCTTAAGGCTCTCCGCTTGCATGATTGCAAGCGGTGGATGCAACGGATCATGCATGAGCTTCAGGAGCTCCAAGAACTCCAAAAACTCCAAGACGGATTCGGAAGACAGTTCTCCTATCTGCGGCTCTCCATTACGGATGCCTGCAATTTTCGCTGCGCGTATTGCCTTCCCAATGGCTATCAAAATACCCACCGTGACGAGACGTATCTTTCTCTCTCTGAGATCAGAAATCTCGTTACCGCTTTTGCGCAGCTTGGCATGTGGAAAATCCGACTCACTGGAGGGGAGCCGACGCTACGACGCGATCTTCCAGAACTGATTCAGCTGATCTCAATTACGCCAGGCATCGGGAAAGTCGCGCTCTCCACCAATGGTCATCGCTTGAGCTCGATTCTACCTCTCCTGATTCGCTCAGGCCTCAGTGCACTCAATGTCAGCATCGACAGCCTGGATCCAGTTCGTTTTCAAAAGCTCACGGGCAACGATCGCCTCGGGGAGATTCTGGATGCAACGGAATGGGCCATTCAAAACACCACTCTGCAGCTCAAAGTGAACGCTGTCTTGCTTCAAGATACACTTGATCAGGACCTGGGCACTTTTCTGGAATGGATCCGAAAGCGCCCGGTCAGTGTTCGTTTTATCGAACTCATGCCAACAAGTCAGAATCAGGCATTCTTCAAGTCCCAGCATTTCAGCGCGGGCCCACTCAGGCAAAAGCTTTTATCCCAGGGATGGAAAGAGCGTGCGAGATCCGAGGGCGACGGACCCGCACTCGAATTCATGCATCCGGACTTCCTCGGGCGGGTTGGGATCATCGCTCCTTACTCAAGCGAGTTCTGCAAAACCTGCAACCGACTGCGAGTCACAAGCCGTGGCGCCTTAAGACTTTGCTTGTTTGCTGAGGGAGAGCACTCGATTCGCCATCTCCTTCAGGACCCCTCGCAGATTCCTGAACTGAAACATTATCTCTGCTCCCTTTTGCAGAAAAAAGAAGTCTCACATTACCTTCCGGAGGGCCGATATGGAAACAACTCGACGTTCTCAGCCATGGGAGGCTGAATCCGCATTTCAGATGATCAATGTAGCGGAAAAAGAGCCGACGCTTCGTCGTGCGGTTGCCCGCGGAACCATTCGTCTTGCGCCAGACGCTTTCTCAGCCCTGCGCAACGGCACCAATCCTAAAGGCGATGTTTTGAAATTGGCAGAAATTGCCGGCATTCAGGCAGCAAAACGGACATCCGACCTCCTTCCGCTCTGCCATCCGCTTTTTCTGGAAAGCGTGCGCATACACTTCAAGACTCATCTTGAGTCTTATAGCATTACGGCCTTTTGCGAATGCACGCTCACCGGAAAGACGGGCGTTGAAATGGAGGCTCTCTCTGGGGTCAATGGTGCACTACTAGCCATTTATGATCTTTCAAAAGCGGTCAATCCAGTTCTTTCCATCACGGATATTCGCCTTGAGATCAAAGAAGGCGGAAAGCACGGAACCTGGCTTCACCCGGACAGTACAGAAGCAGAAAGGGAAAGCCCTCCTGAACTCACCTTTGCTGGAATCGCCTCAGGCGTGATCACGATCAGCGATCGCTGCTCTCGTGGCGAAGCAGAAGATCGCTCAGGTCCGATCTTGAAACAAGAACTCACGAGCCGTGGAGCTGAGCTTGTGGGCCAGCTGATCGTTGAAGACGATATCAATGTGATTCGCCAGTCCATCTTGAGGCTGATCAAGGAAAACGGTGCCAACCTGATCATCACGACGGGAGGCACAGGCCTGGGGCCACGGGACCAGACTCCTGAGGCGCTGGCTCCTCTTTGGACCCGCAAGCTTCCTGGCTTTGGCGAGCTTCTTCGCTCACATGGCTCAAGGCAAACCGAGATGTCGTGGCTATCGCGCAGCGAAGCAGGTCTCATCGGTGAGACTCTCGTCGTCCTTTTGCCAGGAAGCTCAAAAGCCGTACAAGACGGGATTACGGTTCTGGAACGAATCATTCCTCATGCTCTCTCCATTGCGCAAGGGGGTGGCCATTGAAACTATACTCGGAAGCTCTGACACTTCTTCGAAGCTCTGCAACTCAGCGCACGCTTCCAGTGGAAACGCTTCCTCTCATGAGAACGCTTGAACGGATCGTGGATGAGCCTGTTCAAAGCCCTGAGGAAGTCCCCTCTTTTGACAACTCCGCGATGGATGGCTTTGCCGTCCACGCTGACAGAGTCAAAAGCGCATCTCGCGAAAATCCTGTCCGATTCAAAGTGGCCGGGACGATCATGGCGGGAGATCCGCCGCCTCAAGGCCAAAGTGCAGAATTAGCATGGGAAATCATGACCGGCGCTCCGATGCCTCTGGGTCCGCAAAACTCCGTCATCAAAATAGAAGAAGTCGAAGTGCTTCGTGATTCAAAAGGTCAGGCTCAGGAAGTCATCATCCGGCGCCCGGTGGAGTTTGAAGAGAATGTGCGCGGCCGAGGCGAAGATTTTCAGATCGGACAAACGGTTCTAGCCGCAGGAACAAGAATTCTTCCAGAGCATATCATGGCCCTGGCAAGTCTTGGGATCCGCTCGCTCCGCGTAAGAGCCCGCCCCAGGATCGCCATCATCTCAACCGGAGATGAGCTCGTGGATCATGAGACGGAAAGTCTACAGCCCGGGATGATCCGAAACTCCACAGGCCCTTATCTCACCACGGCGGCTTCCCTTTATGGTGCGGAAGCGAGATTTTACGGACAGGTCAGCGATTCTATCCCCAAGTTTTTAAAACTGCTGGAGAAAGCCAGGGCTGAGAATCCCGATATCATTCTGACCACTGGAGCAGTCTCCATGGGAAAACATGATTTCATCCCAGACGCTCTCAAGAAAATCGGCGCGGATATTTTGTACCATAAAGTTGCGATCCGACCAGGCAAGCCCGGGATCTTTGCTGAGCTGCCATCCCAAAATGGAAAACCAGGGCCTGTCTTCTTTGGAAGCCCGGGGAATCCGATATCGACTGCGGTGGCGCTCCGGTTTTTTGTCTGGCCATATCTTCGCGAGCTTCAAAGGCTACCGCCTGAACTTCCAACGACCGCAACGCTCTCTCAGCCATCCTCCCAACCCGTGAGTAAGCCGGAAGGACTTCGCTGCTTTTTCAAAGCTCATCTTGAGGCGGATGAAAAAGGCAGCCGAGTGATCGCGCTCAAGGGACAACCCTCTTTCATGGTGAGCCCACTTCTTGCGGCCAATTCCTGGGTCATCTTTCCGGAAGAGGGATCCTCGATGGCAGCTCATTCAACGGTTCATGTCTATCCTCTTTATCCGCTTTCAGATCGCAAGGAGGGATCACTCTAATGAAGCAGATGATGATTCAGGTGAAAATCGAGCTTTTTGGTGCTTTCAAACGGTTTGCAAAGCATGATGACTTGGAACTGCGCCTCGAGCCGGGCACGAGTCTCTCTGACCTCAGGAAAGCGCTTGCGAGAGCGCTTCAGTCTGTCAATCCTCAAGCGTCTCATGAACCGATTCAAAGTCTGCTCGAGTCATCCGCGTTTGCTGATGAGAAAGCGATCCTCAGTGAAAGCCTGAGCCTGGATCGCGATACGACCATCGCGGTGCTGCCACCGGTATGTGGAGGTTAAACATGCATTACATTCGACTCACACCAGAACCCATCGATCCCGCACTTGTTCAAGGACTGCTCTCTGATCCACGCCACGGAGCCCAGCTTCTTTTTCATGGAGTCGTGCGAAACTCCAATCATGGCAGACAGGTGCAAGCGGTCTCGTACGACGCCTACCTACCTCTCGCTGAAACTTGTTTCCGGGAAATCTGTCAGGAAGCCTCCGACCGTTGGGGCGATACTCTGCAAGTCGCGCTGATTCATCGAGTGGGCCGCCTTGAAGTGGGCGAAATCAGCGTCAGCATTGCAATCGGGCTTCCTCACCGGGACGAGGCTTATCAGGCCTCTCGCTATGTGATTGAGGAATTGAAAAAGCGAGCTCCGATCTGGAAAAAAGAACATTACGTCGACGGAGAAAGCGAATGGCTGCAAGGCCACGCGCTTTGCTTTCATGGCTAATTTCATGGCTAATTTCAGGGCTAATTTCAGGGCTAATTTCAGGGCTGATCCAAGGTTTCGCCTGGCAGGAATTGTTCTGGCTGGAGGCCAGTCACGACGAATGGGAAGAGATAAGGCCACACTTTCCTACGGCTCGCATTCCTGGATGGATCAGATGATCCGGACACTTCAAGCAGTGCCTTGTGAGCAGGTATGGATTAGCGGAGATCGCCCATCAGACCTGACGCAAGCGCGGTGCATACCCGATCGTGTCGCAGGGCTTGGCCCACTGGGAGGCTTGGCGAGCGTCATCCCTGATTCAGGTTTTACGCACCTGGTGGTCGTACCTGTGGACATGCCGCAACTCATTCCGGATCTCCTTCGAACGCTTTTGCAATCGGTGGGAGACGCCGATGCGGCTATTTTCAGAAATCATCCCCTTCCTTTTGTTTGCAAGATCACAAACCGACTCATTGAAACGCTCGATTCGCTCTGCGCGCCACAAGTGCCTTCCCGTCATCGGTCCTTTCAGACACTCAGCCGTTGCCTGCAAACAAAAGAGATCCTGCTCTCACAATCCTTTGAAAAGCATGTTCGAAACTTCAACACCCCAGAGGATCTCACGGAGCTTGCTGCATGAATCTACGATTATCTAAAGAGTCCGTCCGCTTCAGAATCACCCGCGCCGAACTTGAGCATCTTTTAAAAACGGGAGAGCTCAGTGAGCAGACCTCTTTTCCCGGTGGAAAGACTTTCACCTACAGAGTGCTGACTGCTTCTCAAGACGCGTTGGGACTATCTCTGGAATACAGAGACGGTGAGATTCTGCTCTTTGCGCCGCATTTCCAGCTCCATGATATGCACTCTCGGCCCCCTGCAAAGGATCTGGGATGTTATCAGGACTTGTTCCACGAAGAGGGAAAGCCATTAAGAGTGGCGCTCGAAGTCGATCTCCACGGAGAGCGAAAGATCAGGGCAAGAGTTTAGCCCCCCTTTGAGGTGAAAAAATTTTCCTGAGTGTTGAGGCTCCATCTCCAAAAGTCGTTCAAGCGCTTCACGTGATCGGATGCCGCTTTGACAGTACAGAACGGTGATGCACTCAGAGTCCAGCGTGGGCTTTTCTCCGAGCCTGATCAGAGACATCGGGAAAAGCTCGGCCCGCGGAAGATGCCCGACTTTCCATTCATCCTCTTCACGAACATCAATGAGTCGGACATGGAGCTGCGGGCTTTCCATCAAAAGCTTCTGAAGGCCTGATGAATCGATCTCCGCGGCCGGGCCTAAAGCCCTGCACTGAACCGGCAGATCCACAAGCTCGATGGATTCTCGAGGCAGAGAGCAGGCCGGGCAATCCGACTTGCCTTCAATGCCCAAAGTACGTGCTCTCATCGAAAGCGCGTCCCAGATAAATAGTTTACCCACAAGAGCAGGAAGGCCCACAAGCACCTTGATCGCCTCAATCGCCTGCATACTGCCGATCACTCCAGCAACTGCTCCTAAAACTCCAGACTCCGCGCAATTGGGTACATAGGCCTTGGGAGCCGCAGGATACAGACAGCGATAGCAGGGCCCGCCATCTGCTCCAAAGACACTCAGCTGCCCTTCCATTCGCGAGATGGATCCGTAGACCACTTTTTTTCCTAATCGCAAAGCCGCATCATTGATCAGAAACTTAGCCGAGAAATTATCCGTTCCATCCACGATCACATCGTACTGCGCCATGATTTCCAATGCGTTCTCTGCGGTGAGCCGATCCGGCAGCGCATCAATCTGGATGGACGAATTGAGCTCCTTGAGATGTTTCTTTGCCTGGAGCGCTTTGAATTCTCCTTGGTCCTGCTCGCGAAAAACAATCTGGCGCTGCAGATTGCTCTCATCGACGCGATCAGGATCGATCAGGCCGATACGACCCACTCCTGCTGCCGCAAGATAAAGAGAAACAGGTGAGCCCAGACCTCCTACCCCTACGCAAAGGACAGAAGCCTGCCTTAATTTTTCCTGACCCGCTTTTCCAATCTCGGGAAGAATCGTCTGACGCAAGTAGCGATCGCTCATAGCGCGTTTTTACAAGCAAGTGCTCAGCCAAACTCTATGCGGCTCTTGGCTCCATCGTTCCTAAACGCTCTCTCAGCTCGGACTCAGGCAAATCGCTGCCATAGGTCGGTGTTCCAACGTCAAAGCGCTTTGCTTCCTCAAGCTCTCCCACAATCACAGGAGCAAAGCCCGCGTCCCGGACCAGTTTCGAGACGACGCGTAGTGCCTCCTTGTCGTCGGAGGCGAGAGGTACACCGATCAGATCGCCTGATCGATTGGCCTGCGACTCAAACGTTTCAGCGTGAACCGAGTTAAAGGCACGCACAACTCGCGCCCCCGGAATCTGCTTGGCCGTCCAAACCCCCGTTCCGCGCCCCGAGCGAAGCGCTTCCTGAGCAGCTTCTCCGTCCCGCTCGGGATACGGATTGCAGGTATCCATCACGATTTTCCCGCGAAGCGTATTCCGGATTTTCTCACTGAGCTTCGGAACTTCTCCCAAGGGAATGGTCAGAAGCACGACATCGCCAGAGCGGGCAGCATCCTCCGGCGAGACAGCAATCGCCTTCTTGCCCAGCTGCTTTGCTAAGCGCTCAGCACTTTCCACGTGCTTTGCGCTTAGCAAAACCTCATAGCCTGCGTTGACCCAGTGGCGTGCGATCGCGCTTCCGATATTCCCGCATCCAATAATCCCGATTCTCATGAAATATTAAACAAGCAATGGGTATACCCATGGACAAATAAGCAATGGGTACACGCATTGCCGGACGCCCTTTTAAAAACCCGGATAAGGATTGGAGAGAGTTCTATTTTCGTCGATCGTCCAGGCATCAAATGCTTTTGGACCATGTGGGTCTGCGCGCAAGGCCGAAGACAGAGGCGATGTCCAATAATTGGGAGCGTTTACCGGAAAAATACAGCCTATCGCAGTTAACAGGAACGTGTTTTGCGTCACATTCGTCTCGATTCCCGTTCCACCATAGGAGGGTCCGATCAGCATGGACCATGCGGTATGAGTACCTCTGTCAGCCGTAACGGACGAATCGTACATTATATCCGAATAAGACAATACATGGGGCCATGAGGCATTGATCGGGCCGTAATTACAGCAATCTGAATTCGGCGTATTGCAGTCGGCTGAGTTCAAGTAGCGATATTTTCGGCAATCATTGCCGCCAGAGGGGCCACAAAGATTAGTTGGATGCGAGTAGGAAGTTGCGCCTACCATATAGAATCTGTTCTGAGTGTCGGGCACATATCCCGCCTGCCTCAGACAGTAGGTATAGCTTCCGGATTCCACCGAAAAAGCTCTCTCGGCCGTATACATGGCAGAAAGCGCCACTTTTGCCTCAGCTTGACGCGCCTTTGCCGTGAAGTGAGTGTAGTTCGGAATTGCAATGGCGGAGAGCACTCCCACCAAGGCAACCACGACCATCAGCTCAACGAGCGTAAATCCAGAGTTATCGCGTCTAATATACTTTCTCATTCAGTGGATATCCACTGAAGACTGTATAATGAAGAATGTATAAGCGCTATTTAGAAATTACAATCTCCTCAGGGCAATTACCTTCGTCCTTGACCATCGTCCCGTCGTGGGATTTGCGAGGCTTCATTTTGGAGAGTGAATCCTCTGCCGGGAAATTCATGTATTTTTCCTTATCAAGCGCGATATGGATTTCGGACAGGTACGAGGTTCCCGTTTTCTTGTCATACCGGCAAGACACAACCACGGCGTCACGGACCCTGGGTCCCAGATCTTCTTCAAGAGCATCGAGGATATCGGTCCGGGTGACCGATTGACCTTCATTATTGAAGATCAGGTCATTGATGGACTCAAGCTTCCAGAATTTAAAAGTCAGCAGCGATGCGTTCGCGAAGTAATCGTCCGCACTGAGTCCCGAGCAGCTTCCATGAGCGTACCACTCATGATTATAGAGACAAGACTGCACGCCAGGCATCGCCATCGTCAGTTTCTCGTAGATTTCATCCTTGATCTGCGATTTCACATCAATCTCAGGCGTACACCAATTGGATCCCACCTGCTTTTCCGAAAGATCGCAGTATCCATACTGATTTCTCGGATCATCATTGCGATTTGGCCAGAGCCCATGAAGACCCATTCCATCAAGGATGTCCTCCGACTGACACTCTGTCTTGTTCGGATGAGACAGGCAGAAATCCCGCTGATAGCTTACGGCAAAGACGTAGTTATCAAACTCTCCGCGGACCACTTCAATGCGAGGCGCTTTTGAGCGAGCCATTCCATCCGAGGCTCCAGCGATTGCGACCGATACGATTGCTAAAACGAAAGCGATATTCTTTTTCACAGATACTCCTCTGCCAATAAACAACGGATCAGCAGAAGAGCAAAGGGCGGTCCAAGTCAGGGAATTCATGCAGGCACATCAAGCCCGCTCTAAGTCTGCACAAAGTCTAGGGCAAAATCGCCCCAGGTTTCGTGAATGAATCGTGTCCGATAGAAACCCTGACCGCATTCCACCCAACTGTCTAAAATATAGTCAGGGTCGCCGTCACTTGAGTTGCTGAAGAAGATCGGCCAGTTTCTCCATGGTGGGCACCATCGGATGGATATCATCGCGCCAGGCTTGCAGGACCTGCCTTACTTCCTCTAATCGATCAGCCCCATCGCGAGTGAGAGAAAGTATTTTCTTTCGGGAATCTTTCGGGTCTTTTCCAATGAAAATGAATTTCTTTCTCTCAAGACGCTTCAACGCCTGAGTGAGAGTACTTGGATGAACACCCACGGCTGCGGCTAAATCTTGAGCCGTGCTTGCGGGCAGATCCTTGAGTCGAATCAGAACAGACCATTGCGCCAGCGACACTCCGGTCTTCTCTTCCATGCGCTGGCCCATACGCTCGATTTCCATGCCGAGACGAAAAGCAATCTGCAGTGGCGCTTTCATGACTGAATTCCGTGAAATTTGAGGAGATAACGCAAAAGGCGATTCATCTCATTCTGGCGGCGAATATAGAATTGCGCCTGGGAGTCTTTCCGAACTCCTACATTCACGGTCAGCACCCTATGATCACGCATGTTGAAAACGTCCTCATCCGTATAATCGTCTCCAACATAAAACCCAAAGCTCGCGCCATGGAATGACATGATCTTGGAGAAGGCCATTCCCTTGTGTGGGCCGCCTGCCGGAACGACATTAAAGACGAGTTTACCAGGAACGACTTTTGGATTTCCATCTAAACTTTCGATGGCCTTCAAGATCAGGTCGCGGGAGCGCTTCTTATGTCTTGAACTCCGGAAATGAAGCGCAAGCGAGTACTCCTTGTCTTCCAGGGAGATCCCGGACAAGGCATCCTGGTCTTGCCCTGCTGGCTTGAGGCGCTCAAGAAGGGCCCCCTTCCACCTCTGACAGAGCCCAAGACAGTCGACGGAATGATCCGCCCAAGGAATCCCTTCAAGCCCATGATTGCCGATCAGATACTTGACCTCAGATGGGACCCTTGGACGCAAGTCTGAAAGACTTCTTCCTGAAATGACGGCCGTGGAAACTTTTTCTGCAAAACGCCTGAGCAATGATTCCGTCTGAGCCGACATGCGCGCTGCAAGCGGCTCATCCACTATCGGCGCCAGCG
The DNA here is from genome assembly GCA_045805065.1 of Bdellovibrionia bacterium. Taxonomy (GTDB): domain Bacteria; phylum Bdellovibrionota; class UBA1018; order UBA1018; family UBA1018; genus CAZCBS01. Next base: position 10,703 of record JBJMMA010000037.1, read on the forward strand.
TCCCATCAAAATCAAACGCATAGAGTGTATCCGTAAAGCTTAGTGACTCCAGAACCCGCAAGCTTGCAGATGAGAACAGAAAGTTCACCGGACACTCTCCCGTAACTTTCCAAAAAGTCTGTTTCTTTGTCGGATCCTCGCAGCGTCAATGAGCATTCGCCCTGCCCAACGATAGACGTTAAACTCCTGAACGAGTCCCCGCATGCTTCGCATTCGCTCCCGCTGCTCGGAGGCAGACATCATCAAGGCGGCATGAAGCGCCTGAGCGGATTGATCAAAATCATAAGGATTAATGATCAGGGCCTCAGGCAGCTCGCGCGAAGCCCCAGTAAATTGACTCAAAAGAAGCACCCCGCGCTCATCATCCCGTGATGAGATGAACTCCTTGGCAACGAGATTCATTCCGTCATGAAGACTGCTGACAAAACACAGATCGCTCCCGCGAAAATACTCGAAAACCAGTTCGGGTGAATGATGCTCGACCTTGAGGATGATAGGCTGATACCCATCGCGCGAAAATCTCCGATTGATCCGTCCTGCAGTAGCGCGCACCTGACTCTCGAAACTCTGATACTCGTTGATTGAGGTGCGACTTGGAGCCGCGATCTGAATAAAACTGAAACGACCCAGCCATTCCGGGTAAATCTCGAGAAGCCTTTCCACAGCATGGAATCTCTCCAGAATCCCTTTCGTGTAATCCAGGCGATCCACCCCTATCCCAACCTTCACGGCTGCATCAATTCCATTGGCTTGCCGAACCATCCGCTGGCAATCCGGAACGGGCTTCAGGGCCTTCATCCAGGCCGGAGGCCATTCAATAGAGATTGGATAAGAATTCACCTGCGTGATCTTTTTCCCAAAAGAGATGGTCGAAGTATCGCGATCAATCCTGCACTCCATAAAACGATCCACGGCATCCAGGAAGTTATTGCAATGAAAGCGGGTATGAAAGCCCAGAATACTGCTTCCCAGCAGGCCTTCCAATATTTCCTCTCTCCAGGGGCAGATTCCAAAAGCTTCCGAATTTGGCCAAGGGATATGCCAAAATGTGATGATTGTCGCACGGGGCAGTCGCTCCCGGATCATCTTGGGAAGCAAGGCCAGGTGATAATCCTGAACGAGCACGACAGGATCCTCCGTCTTCGCTTCTTGAACGACCGCATCGGCGAACTTTTGATTGACCTCATGATAGTGCTGCCAATCCTGGCTGCGGAACACTGGACGCGTATGGGCGATATGGCAAAGTGGCCAGAGGCCTTCGTTGGAGAAGCCGTAGTAGTACCCCTCCTCCTGCTCCTTGGTGAGCCAGACGCGCCTGATCTGGTACGATGGGTGCTCTGGAGGAACCTGCACTCGGTCAAGATGATCGACAACCTCCCGATCCGCGCTCCCACTCCCATGCGCGATCCAGGTCCCGGAGCATGCGCGCATGACAGGTTCAAGCGCTGTCACCAGACCACTTGCTGGAAACTGCACCTCGATCTGATCGCCCTTTTTGTTGTGAATATAAGGCTCGCGATTTGAGACGATCAGGATCTCGTCTCCCGCAAGCTCACGCTGAAGAATCTCCTTCAGCGCTTTCGGACTCCAGCTGATCTGGTGCTCATCCCGAACCTTGCGATCGCGCTCAAGATCGCGGATCAACGCACGCACATCCTTCATCAAGGGCTTGAGCTCGGGATATGCGCCAGGAGAGATCGGTTTCACGAGACCTTCCCCTTTGAGCATCGCCCGAATCCCAGAAACCCATCCCTTCCAGCTGAGCTGAGCGACGAGGACTGTGATGAAGGAAACAACCCCTCCCAGCACGAGAAAAAGGTAAAAAATGTATTTCTTGGCGGTATCGCTTCGTCTTTCCACAAAGCTCATATCGTGTACCAGCACAAGGGAACCCAACCTCGAGCCAGGCCCGTCAAAAGGTTGAACCGAAACATGCACCGAGCCCTTTGGAAGTTCTACAATTTTGCCGGGACTCACGGGCTCCGGACATCCGATATTCTGAGGATAAGTTTGAGTCTGATAAGCGATCCTGCCGTCATTCCCGCAAAACGCCACTGCGAAGAGCCGCTCATCATTGATCAGGCGATCAAACATCACGCTGATTCGAGACCTGTCGCGCTTTTCAATGAGCGGAAAAAGCGGATCATGGATCGTATCGGCAATCAGCTGGGTTCTGATTTCAAGGTCTCGCATGGACCAATTGAGCATGAGCCTGCTGGCAAGCGGAACCGCTGCGTAAGCAATGGTGGCCAGAACCAAAATCAATGGAAGCAGGAATCGAAGTGTGAGTCTCATAACATTTGCCTTAGAAACTTTGATAGCATAGTATTTTCTGCAAACATGGGCAAGGTCTAAACTATTTCACTAAATCCCTTTGGCAATTTAAAAAATAGCCATGGTATAATTATCCTATGCCGCAGCTTGATTTGCTCCGAGTTTCACATAAACGCATAAGCCTGCGTTTTTCTTCTGCCATGCGATTTCAGGCAGTATCCGGTCAGGCCATATCCGGTCAGGAAGGATCCGGACTTATTTTAATCCTGGTGCTACTATCCATTGCATCGATCACGATGATGGGGGCAATGACGATCGGTGGCGTGCAACAGAAGACGCGCACTCAGAGCATACTGCCCTACCATGTTCAGCTGATGCGGGGAAATATCGCCAATATCCTCCGGCGCCCGCTCAACTGGTCTCAGACTGCTAGTGATTCTGGCAATCCTTCCATGGCTTGCATCAGCGGCAGCTCAACGTGCCCAACCGCAACACCTCAGCCGATCTACGTCATTAAAACCGCTGCTGACACCGGAACGTCTTATACCTACAAAGTGGGCGGCACGAATGGAATCACGCCCTCCGGACAAGCGTGCGTTGGTTATCCATCCGAAACCTGTCCTATCAGCTTTGACGTGCGCTGGACCTGCGATGCCAACTGCGCCAATCCTGCGACCCGCACCTTCAGCGTATCGGTGACCCCGGCATACAATCCCGCGGTCGGCACCGGCACTTCCAAAACTCTGATCGCGTTTGATGCCAGCAAATATGTCATCAACTTTCCTCTGAGCAGCACAACGTCCTACTTTTATAAACCTTGAGAGATGAAAATTCCATGAGACAAGCAAAACACCTTGTTCAATCCCAGTCTGGCATGACTCTCATCGAAGTGATGATCTCGGTTGCGATCTCTGCGATCGTGATTCTTGCATCTATTTCCATCGGAAACATGACCAGCAATCTTCAGAGTCAAAACAACTTCAGCTTTCAAGCTGATTTGATCCGCAGAAATATCGCGTCTTTGGTTTTGAGCGAATCGGCCTGGCAAAACACGATTTCACACGACTCAAGCATGAGCTGCCTGGCCACAGGAGCATCTTCGCCCTGCACTCCGCATAACTCAACCCGGACCTTGACGACCCTTTACGATGGAGCCAATCAGCCCGTCTTTTACGTCAATACATCCGCCGGACAAGGATTCAATACGGATGGGACTCGTTGCACGTCGACAAGCCCGCTTTGCCCACTGACCTACAAAGTCGAATGGACGCCCATGTGCCAGAGCGGCGGTCCCGGCTGCATGAACCCACAAGTCAGAGTCAATATCACGGCGACTTATACGCCTCCCTCAGGCGCAGCAGCTGCTAACAAAAGCCAGATGGTTTTTAACGAAGCGAACTACAGCGCGACAATTTATCGCTAAGGGCTATCGCTCGAATCATTCTCTCAACAGAAACAGGGCGTCATAAAAGAAATCCATCCCTTTTCCTTTGATCATTCATTTCAAATCCAATAGCAAAGAGCCATGACTGCAACTCGTACCTTTCACCTCGGTCAATGCTGGATGAGCGAAACAGAGCCAGAGCTCGGAATCGGATTCATCCGGGGTGAAGACGCAAGTGGGGTCACGATTGAATTTCCACTGAGCTCGGAGACCCGCCGCTATAATAAGCGCACAGCACCTCTAAGACGCCTTGAGTTTCGTGTCGGCGACTCCGTGCAGGCTGCATCAGGCGAGCGGCTGACGATTGAGTCCATCGAGACTCGGGATGGGATTCTTTGGTATCTGGGTCAAGGACAGGAACTTTGCGAATCGGCTCTCTCTCCAAGCCTCAAGCTTCAGCGCCCGATGGAGCGTTTTCTGGCCGGACATTGGGATACGCTTGCGACTTACGATCTTCGAAGAACCACTTTAAATCTTCGGAATCACCAGGCCGAATCCAAAGTCCGCGGCCTTCTGGGCCCGCGCGTACAGCTCCTGCCGCATCAGATTTATGTCACCAACGAAGTTTCAAGCCGCGGCCTTCCCCGTGCGCTTCTTGCTGACGAAGTGGGCCTGGGCAAGACGATCGAAGCAGGCTGGATGATGCATCGACTGCTTGTCACCGGCCGCGCCCGCCGAATCCTGATCATCACCCCAGCCGGACTTGTGAACCAGTGGTTCATTGAGCTTTTCAAAAAGTTCAATCTCTCGTTCTGGGTCCCGGAATCCCAGGCCGAAGAAGAAATCGAAGCCGAAGATCTTGCGACCGAAGAGCGAGTCATTCTCAGCATGGAGTCCCTCTCGCTTCTCGCTTTGCGAGGCATTTTTGATGCAAGCCAATGGGACATGATTGTCGTCGATGAGGCGCACCGAATCTCGCAGACGCAAGACGGCGAATACGAGATCCTGAAAAGTCTTGCCGAAAAGTCCCCGGGACTCCTTCTTTTAACCGCAACCCCGGAGCAGCTTGGAATTGAAGGCCACTTCGCGCGCCTTCACCTGATTGATCCCACGCGCTTTGACTCTTTTGAGCGTTTTGTCTCGGATCACAAAACCTATCAGGAGATCGTTGGCCTTGCCGACTCCCTGCTCTCAGGAAAAGCGCTATCTGCGGCAGACAAAAAGAAACTCGAAAAGCGCCTCGAAGGGAAAGGCGATCCCCAAACCCATCGTGAGATCATCAACACTCTCATTGATTATTACGGAACCGGGCGCGTTTACTTCAGAAACTCGCGACAAGTCGTTGAGCTTGAGCATTGCTTCTTCCCGAAACGTCATCTCAAACGCTACCCGCTGAACCGCGCCAAGGGTGAAAAGAAAAACGATGTCCTGCTCAGATGGCTGGGAGAATTTGGACGCGAGCATAAGAAAGAAAAGACCCTTTTGATCTGCTCATCCTCCGCTCAAGTCATTGATTGGGAGAAAAGACTTCGCGAAGAGTACGCACTCAAAGTCGTCGCTTTTCACGAGGCACTTCCGCTTCTCGCTCGGGATCGTAACGCCGCCTATTTTGAGGATCCGGATGGCGCAGCGATTCTTCTCTCCTCTGAGATTGGCGGAGAAGGTCGCAATTTTCAGCATGCCACGCATCTCATCTTGCCAGACCTCCCTGCAGACCCCGATGTTCTGGAGCAGCGGATCGGGCGCCTGGATCGCATCGGGCAGGCCAGCGATATCGAGATTCATGTTCCCTATGAGATCGGAAGCGCCGAAGAAAAACTCATCGCCTGGCACGAAGAGGTCTTCCAATCCTTTGATGCCCCTCCCAAAGGCGCAGGCCCGGTATTCGAAAAATATAAAGAAGAGCTCGCAAGCGCAACGGACGAAACTTTCCCTGCGCTCATCCAGAAAGCTCAGGCCGATTTTGAGAGAACGCGCGCGGAGATTGAGAAAGGCCGCGATCGGCTGATCGAGATCCATTCTTTTGATCCGGAAAAGGCCGAAAAAAAGCTGAAAGAGATTCAGGCCGCAGAAAAGCCCGAGGAACTCAGAGAGTATCTGGAGCGCGTGTTTGATACCCTGGGAATTCATTCCGAGGATCTTGATTCGGATTCACTCTTTGTTGAGCCTGGCGACAGCATGTATGTCAGCTACTTCCCTGCACTTCCACCTGAAGGACTCAGGATGACTTTTTCGCGCGAGCGCTCGCTTGCGAGAAACGATCTGACGCTCATGAGCTGGGATCATCCCATGGCGACTGAAACGATGGAGACCATCGCCACTCAGGAAATGGGAAATGTCGCGATCGCAAGCTGGAAGCGCTCGCAGCTTCTGATTGATTGCACACTGATTTTGGAACCCGTTGCAACGGACTCAAAATGGTATGCCGATGAGTTTTTCCCGGCTCGCGCCATTCGTCTCGCTTTTGATGGCACAGGGGCGGATCAGAGCTCTGATTGGCCCTGGGAGAATTTGAAAAAGGAGATCACAGCTCCTACCCAGGACGCCACACGGCTGGCTCGCCAGATTCCAGGGAACAAACTGAGGACTCTACTTCGCAAAGCGCTGAATGACACAGAGCCTCAAGCTGAGGCCATGAAAAAACAGGCTATCGATCAAATGAGCCGGCAAATCCGCTTTGAACTCGACCGACTCAAGGCTCTTCAAAGCAAAAATGGGCTGGTCAGTGAGAGTGAAATCCAGTGGTGGTCTCAAAGAAAAGAAGAGCTTGAAAAAGCTTACCAAGGTGCTCGCCTTCGGCTGGACTCGTTTCTATTAGTGATTCCATCTCGCTGAAATCTACTTACTGAGCTCCTGCAGAAGCCGCTCAAACGGATAGGGCCTGCGGTGCAACTGGTCGGCAGGCAAAGGAAAAACTCCTGGCTTTTCAAAAGGTTTTTCATCTTCATTGAAGATCACCGTGAGCGGGATATTTTGAGTTTTAGGAAGAGAGCGAAGCTTTTCACATGCCTCACCCGCGTTCATGTCTTCGAACGTCAAATCGATCAGGATCCGATCCACAGCCACCTCTTGAGCTATACGAATCCCTTCACCGCCAAAAGCTGCCGAATAAATTCTAAAATAATTCTTTAAGCGATCCTCATAAACTTCGAGCGCTTCCCAATCATCTACGATCAGCAGTAAACTTTTTTGCATTCAAAAACCCGCCTGCTTTTGTCCTTAAATTTGTGGAAAAACTGTGAAGACATTGCTAATGTACTCAGAACATTAGCATATTATCATCTTAGATCTCCGGGATTTTTCGAGTCAGCTCCATGGCAACTGGCACAAAGCTTCAAATCAAACGCAAAGCAAAAAAGGCAACCAAGCCGACTCAGGCCCCGACAAATAAAAAGAAGAAATCCACGCTGCGAAAAACCAAAACCGCGCTTCTTCGCAAGAAATCTCCGCGCTATCTGGTTGGAATCGGCGCATCGGCGGGCGGTCTTGAAGCGCTTCGCGCGCTCTTTGCGGGCGTAAAAAACGCCGAAAACATGAGCTTCATCGTGGTGCAACATCTGGCACCTCAGCATCGAAGCAGGCTTGTTGAGATCATCGCGCAGGGAACTCCAATTCCCGTCAAAGAAGTCCAGGAAGCTGAAATTCCTCAGGGCGACACGATTTACATCACGCCGCCAAATTACGACGTTTATTTTTCAGACGGAAAGCTTCATCTCAAGCAGCCTTCATCGAAGATCGGACCCAAACCTTCAGTCGATGTTTTCTTTCGCTCTCTGGCTGAAGAAATGGGCGAGAACGCCATTGGCATCATCCTCTCTGGCACCGGCAGCGACGGAGCTCAAGGGATCCGCGCCATCAAGGCTGCAGGTGGCGTGACGATCTGTCAGTCCATCAAATCGGCAAAGTATGATGGCATGCCGCGCGCCGCCCGTCAGACTGACACGATTGACATGGAACTATCGCCTGAAGACATCGCTAAAAAGTTGAACCTCTTTAACAGCTTTGCCGAGAAAACACCGCTCAGCGAATACGCCAATCAGCAATCCTCGATTCAGTACAAGGATCCTGTGGATCAGATCCTTCAAACGGTGGAGCGCGAGCAGAACGTTGATTTCAGCCAATACAAGCTCTCCACGGTCCGAAGAAGAATCGAGCGCCGGATCATCGCGACTCATTCCAACTCGATCGAGGAATACGCGCGCTACATCAACTCGCACCCTGAAGAAGCAAAGCCGCTCTTCCAGGACATCCTGATCTCCGTGACTTCTTTTTTCCGCGATGAGCAGGCATTCAAGGCGGCTGCAAATCTCATCCAGGATCGCGTTAACAAGAAGACCCCGGGCCAGCCGTTTCGCGCCTGGGTGGTGGGTTGTGCGACGGGTGAAGAAGCTTACTCTATCGCGATTCTAATCTCTGAGGCACTTGAGAAAACCAAGAAATCGATGCCGATTCAGGTCTTCGCCACCGACCTCGATGAGCAAGCCATGAGCATCGCCCGCAAAGGGCTTTATCCTAAAGCCACGCTGAGCCACATGTCCAAGGCCCTGCGCGAGAAGTACTTTGAGGATCGCGATCAACACTACAAGATCCGGGAACAACTGCGCGAGAAGATCATTTTCGCTCGCCATGACGTGACCAATGACCCGCCGTTTTTGAAATCCGACATCGTCACCTGCCGCAACGTTTTGATTTACTTCAACAGCGCCTTGCAGGAGCAGGTTCTGAAGATGTTCCACTACGCATTGGATCCCAACGGACTTCTCTTCCTGGGCAAATCCGAAGCAACTGCAGGATGCGTGCACCTTTTTGAGCAAGCCTCTCCTCACGCCAAGATCTTCACCCGCGCCAATGTTCGCGGTGAGTACCCGAAACCTCAGTCCAAGACGGACTTGAGTCGCGAAGCTGCACTGACCGTGAAGGACCGCGAGAGCACCACTCAGCTTGAGTTCTTCAACTCGATCATCGCGGGCTTTGCTCCGGATTCCGTTTGGATTGATGAAGACCAGCGCGTGCGCCATGTCTATGGCGAGGCAAATCGCTACTTGAGAGTTCCTACAGGTGCGCCGTCCACAGTCATCACGAAGCTTCTTCCTCCTGAGATGGCCTTGGAAGTGACCGCGCTTTTTCATCGTGCGCAGAAACTTCTTAAGCCGGTTCGCGGATCACAGAAGCATCCGATCAAACTCGGCGAAGAGCAGAAATTCATTCAACTCAGCATCGTGCCGATCTCCTATGAGCATCGCCGCGAATTCGCGGTCTGCTTTAATATCGCCACACCGGACGCTGCTGAGCAGCAAAGCGCCCTGCATTCGGAGATCCACGACCTATCGGATCCGGAGAAAGTGGCACACCTGGAGCGTGAGCTGGTCACATCCCGCGAGCACCTCCAGACTCTCATGGAAGAGCATGAGACGGCGACAGAAGAACTTCAGGCCTTGAACGAAGAGCTTCAATCCGCCAACGAAGAGCTCCAATCGACGAACGAGGAGCTCGAGACAGCCAACGAAGAATTGCAATCTTCCAATGAAGAGCTCATGACGCTCAACCAGGAAGTCAATGTAAAGTCCTCCGAGCTTCAGACGCTCAATCAGAGACTTCAGGCGATTCAAAACGCGCTTTTCTATCCGCTTCTCATCATCAGCAACAACCTCAATCTGATCGACTTCAATCCAGCGTCTCGCTTCATGTTCAAGCTCTCGGACGCTGACATTGGGTCCAGCATGAAGCTCATGACGTCAACGCTGGATCTCAAGCCCGTTCTTGCGTTGATCAATGAGTGCTTCAGCACCGAAAAAGACGGAAAAATGCAGATCAGCGATGGATCCCGTGACTATGAGATCCGTGTGCAGCTTTACCGCAATCCAAAAGGCCAATGCGATGGCGCTGTCATCAGCTTCGTGGACAACTCCGAGATTGTCCGCGCCCTGAACTCTGCCCGCGTGCATCGTGAGCGTCTGGACTCGATCCTCAACAACACGCCTGCCATCGTCACACTGAAGGACAGTCTCAGCAATTACATCTACGTCAATCAAAGCTTCTGCGACGCCATGGGCATGGACGCCGAGAAGATCCTCGGCAAATCCGACGAAGAGCTTTTCGGCAAACAATACGCGGATCAGGTTCGCGAGAATGATTTCGAAGTCTTCAAAAAGCGCAAGCCACTTCGCTTTAATGAGACCTTGCCGCTTCACAACACGTTACGCCACTGGCTCTCGTCCAAGTTTCCGGTGCTGGATGATCGCAACAAAGCGCAATCGCTCTGCACCGTCGCGCTCGACGTTACCGAGCAAGTAGCCTACCAAACGCAGCTTGAGATTTTCAGAAACACGGTCTCCGCCTCGAACAGCGGAATTGCCATTTTCGCGTATAATGGCAAGGGCTTCCATGCTGATTATGCATCTGACGCGTTCCTCGAAAAACTTGAGCTTAAGCGCGAAACCGTCATGGGCGCTGAGTTTTCCGAGCTTTGCGCTACCATCGGAAAGCATTTCAACAGCAGCGAGCTTCAGACCTTTGCAAAGGACGGAGCAGAAGATGAGCGCGCAAGCTTTGTTCTGGACCTGAGCCAGTCCCACGCCGGTCATTTCAAATCCGAATGGATTGAGCTTCAATGCTCGCCTATGGAGTTTTCGGCGGATCTTTATAAAGAATTCAGCCACGAACCAGCTGATAAAGCCCGCTACATCATTTTGACAATGTATGACGTCACGGAACGCGTAAGCACCCAGCGCATTATCCAGTCCCAGCAAGATGAGCTTCAGCGCTACAGCAAGCTCGCTTCCCTGGGCGAGATTGCCGCAGGAATCTCCCATGAGATCAATACGCCCCTCAACGTGATCAGCACGAAGACCGATTTCTTGAAACGTCTGGCGGCTCGTGACCGATTGGAGAGCGGGAAAGTCACTGAGACCTCCAACGATATTGAGAGGATGGTTAAAAACATTGCGGATGTCATCGTGGGCCTGAAGTCGGCAGTCAGCCACGACTTCGATGGCGCAAAAACTCAGAACTTAAAGACCCTGATCGAAGAAGCCGTCAATCTTTGCGGGTTCAAACTGCAGCAAAGAAACATCCGAATGCAGCTTGAGCTGCCTCAGAAAGATATTTCCGCTGAGTGCCATGCCGTTCAAATCGTTCAAATTCTCGTCAATCTGATCCAGAACTCTGTCGATGCCATCTCGCAACTCGAGGAGCGTTGGATCAAGATCCAGCTTCGCAAGTCCAGTGGCAAGGCGGAGATTTTGGTCACCGACAGCGGAAAAGGCATTGATGAGAGCTTGGCAGAAAAAGTGATGACACCGTTCTTCACGACCAAGAAATCCACGAATGGTACCGGTTTGGGACTCAGTCTCTCCCGCAATATTGCCCGTCGTCACGGCGGGGATTTACTGCTCGTACCAGGCAGCAAGAATACGACCTTCAGGGTTGAATTACCCATAAAACAAGGCTAGGTATTTCTCGTCATGATCTCGAAACCTGTATCATTTCTCATCGTTGAAGATAGCGAAGATCTTTGCAAGGGCTGGGAAGACATCTTGTCGATCGACGGCCACCAGGTGAAATATTTCACCACGGGGCATGCCGCCTTGCGTGCTCCCCAAGTCTTTTCTCAATGCGATATTCTGGTGAGCGACTATTACCTTCCAGACATCAACGGGATTGATCTGATCACGAAGATCCGCGAATCGCGTCCGACTCTGCCTGTGATCTTACTCACCGGATCCAAAGATCCGGCAGTTCGGGAATCCATCAAGAAGATTCCCAACGCTCTGCTGCTTCACAAGCCGCTGGGAATTGATGAGCTTGAGAACGCGGTCAACCGCATTCTGAGTGCTTAATTTTCTAATGCCACTTTTTCTAATGCCACTTTTTCTAATGTAAGAAGCGATTGAGCTTCTTCTCTTGCACGGACTCCGCGATTTCCTCGCGGGTGGCGTCGCGCACTTCGGTGGCCTCGATATCAAAGACAAGGTCCTGGCCCGCGAGCGGATGATTTGCGTCGAGCACGATCGAATCCGCGTCAATCTCAATGACCTTGTAGAGGCGAATCTGAGATTCATCGACCTGAACCTGGATGGAGTCTCCAACCTTTAATTGATCACTGGAAGGAACCGACTTACGTCGAACCTTGCTCACCAGCTCCGGGTCATAAAAGCCAAAAGCTTTTTCGGCCGAAACAGGAATGGATCTTCTCTGACCCTCTTTCAAATCCTGAAGTCCTTCCACCAGGCCTTGAAGGGGCACGGGGACTCGATCCTTGCCCAGGTACGTAATCACGTCGCGATTATAGGTAGAGCTCAAGACTTCGCCCAAAGTGTTTCTGAGGGTGCAGTGAAAAGACACGACTTGAGCTTTTGCATGAGACTTCGTCTGAGTTTTCATGAATGCAACCTTTCGATGATGACTAATAATGTTAATGCTGCAGTTGCTAGGGCCCGGCAGACAGGCAAATTCAACTCAATTGGGAATGCCTATCTTGTTATGCAAGTTCCTGTCGCACCGACTGCACCGGTGACGCATCAGCAGCGTATGCGCCGCATAAGAAATACGTAGGGCAAGCTAGCCTCTTTCAGGCTAGCACAATCCCACTTTAACTAGTTGATTTACTTAGAATGATTGTGATTAAAGTCATTGATCAACGAATCACCTTGCGGCTCGACCGGGCCACTGGTGACACAGCTTGGCAGAATCTCATTCCTCTTTAGCGTGAATTCTGCTATATTCGTAGTGTAGTTTAATCAGCCTACTTTCGAGTCTGCGGGCATAGTGCCCATATCCTCCGAAAAGCGGCACCCGCCTGAGTCTAGTTAGAGACTATTTTAGGAGGTTCTATGGGTAAGAAACTTTATGTTGGCAATCTGCCATTCACCGCAACCGAGCAAGAATTGACCGATGCTTTCGGCCAATGTGGAACGGTTGAATCCGCAAAGATCATCACCGATCGCGACACCGGCCGCTCCAAAGGCTTTGGTTTCGTCGAAATGTCTTCTGACGAAGAAGCTCAGAAGGCTATCAGCCAGTTCAACGGCGCCGATTACGGCGGACGCCCGATGACTGTCAATGAAGCAAAGCCAATGGCGCCTCGTGAAGGCGGCGGTGGTGGACGTGGATTTGGCGGCGGCGGCGGCGGTGGACGCGGCGGCTTCGGCGGCGGCGGCGGACGTGGTGGTCGCGATGGCGGCTCCCGCGGCGGCAATCGCTGGTAATTAGCCACTCAAATTTCGTATAACCGGGGAGTGCAAGCTTTGCGCTCCCCGGTTGTTTTTTGTCCGAATCGTTTCCCTCAAGAGAAAGCCGACTGATCCGATGCAGAACTCCAACCTCAAACCTGGAAAAAATCAGTTCAAATGCTTTCACTGCCGACTCATTTTTTCGAATAAAGATGGCGATTGGTTTCAATGGGAAGACATGCAAGTTCATCTTTGCAAAGCTTGCGACAAGCTGACCGAGAAAAAGCCTGAGCGCTCCAAGCGCTCGAATTGAACCCAAAGCCAATTTTCTTATCTCAGCCTCCTCACCTATTAACATTTGGGCCGACCTATTCAGCCAATTCACTTAGGTAGACCGCCCAAGGAGTGCTTTTCATATGCAGTATTTCAACGAACTCAAGCTCCCTCTCGCGCTCGAAAAGGCCATTCAGGCCATGCGCTTCGAAAAACCAACCCCGATCCAGGCACAGGCCATTCCTGTTGCGATGAAGGGTTGCGATCTCATTGGATGCGCGCAGACCGGCACCGGAAAAACCGTGGCTTTCTCTGTTCCGCTCCTCACCCGCCTTTTGAATGCGCCTCAAAAAACCGCTTTGATCCTGGTTCCTACACGCGAGCTTGCCGCTCAAGTCGCAGGAGTCATCTCAAAACTCACGGCGTTCTCGCCTCAGCTTCGCTCCGTCCTTTTGATCGGAGGCGTTGCCATGCAGCCTCAGACGCGCAATCTGTTGCGAAAGCCTCAGATCGTGATCGCAACACCTGGAAGATTGATTGATCACCTGAACCAGAAGAACCTCTCGCTTGCCGCTACGGATGTCCTCGTGCTGGATGAAGCTGACCGCATGCTCGATATGGGCTTCGCTCCGCAGCTCAGCCAGATCTTGCGCCACCTTCCGAACGCGCGTCAGACGCTTTGCTTTTCCGCGACCTTTTCTGCCGAAATGGAAAAGCTCGCTGCCCGATTCCTGAAAAATCCGGAAAGAGTGACCGTAGGAGCAGTTTCCCAGCCTGTGCAAGCCATTGAGCAATCCATTGTTCAGACCACGGCTGCAAAGAAGAACGACACCTTGATGGATGAGCTGAATACCCGACAGGGATCCGTTCTGGTCTTTGCCCGCACCCAACATCGCACGGACCGGGTCGCACGCTACTTGGAGAGCTATGGCCACACCGTCACTCGTTTGCATGGCGGACGCTCTCAAGGTCAGAGAACTACGGCAGTCTCAGGATTCAGAGACGGCCGCTTCAGGATCATGGTTGCAACCGATATTGCGGCCAGAGGCATTGATATCTCCCACATTGCACACGTGATTAATTATGACCTTCCTCAAGTACCTGAGGATTATGTGCATCGGATTGGGCGAACGGGACGCGCAGGCGCCAAGGGTGAAGCAGTTTCGTTGATCACCCAAGAGGATCAGGCTCAGTGGAGAGAAATCGTCCGTATGCTTAGAAAGTCCGACAAGCATCCGACAAACGACGCGGAGCGTGGAGTTCGCGATTTACGCGATGCACATAGACCACGCCCTCTTCAAGGTACGCATAAACATCAGATTACGGCACGGAGTTAAAAATGACACCCTACTCTCAAGGATTGAGGGTAGGATCTGATGAGTAAAAGGGAAAGGAAACCCATGACCCTATTAGACCGCGTCCTCGACGTCCCCAGCTACGGATTCTTGCGCGAAGGCAAGCTCTACGTTCCGACTCATCGGGAGATCATCGGCGAATTCTTTTCCCGGATGAACTTCATCAAATGCAGGAAGAACTGGCTTTCGGCCTTTAACTGGACGACGAGCTTGAGCTTTGCGATCCCATTGGTCATCTTCTTTACTCACTATTTCTCATGGCCACTTCTGGCGCTGGGATTTATCTACAGCATGGTTTTTCTGGGAAGCCATGGAACCTTCTGGCTTCACCGCTACTCGACTCATCGGGCGTTTCAATTCCGTAATCCTCTGGTCCGCCAGATTTGCCGAAATCTGGTGATCAAGATTATTCCCGAGGAGACTTACGTGGTTTCACACTACGTTCATCATCAGTTTCCCGAGCAACCGGGCGATCCTTATAATCCACACGGCGGATGGCTCTACTGCTTTCTTGCGGACGTGAATCATCAAGCCATCGCAAGAAACCTCTCTGAGAAAGACTATGGGCAGCTGAAAAAACTTCTCTGCCACACAGGCGTCCGCGCTAACAGCTATGCTCAGTACCAGCGCTGGGGCTCGCTCTGCCATCCCGTGTTCACGGCTCTGCACTTTGCCTTGAACTGGGCCTTTTGGTACGCGGCTTTCTACATGATGGGCGGTCACGCCCTGGCCACCGCGCTTTTTGGAAGCGCGGGCGTTTGGGCAATCGGCGTGCGCACATACAATTATGACGGCCACGGCGGTGGCAAGAACAAGCATCAGGTTGGAATCGACTTTCATGAGAAAGATCTTTCGATCAACCAGGTCTGGCCAGGCTATGTCGCTGGCGAA
>JBJMMA010000038.1:0-11902 GCA_045805065.1 Bdellovibrionia bacterium
GAAGAGAGTTCGCAAACTCATCCTGGTTGCGCCCTATGTGATCCGACTCGACCAAGCGCAGCTGGTTCAAAGACTCTGGGCAGGCCAGATTGAGTTGATGAGAGGGATGGGTCTCTTTCCTGGCTCAAGCTTTGAGATCGCCCAGAAATGGTACAATCAGTTTCTCAATCACTACATGCACCATCGTTTCCAAAAGGTCATTCCAGACGAAACGGTCAGAAAAGCCTGTATTCAGCTCACGTTTGGAATCATGAACTTCAATGCCTTTCCGCTATTCAAATCGCTTCCTGAATCCAGCGTGCATCTGATTTCAGGCGCCCGCGACACCCTTGTGCCTCAAGGGCTTTATTCTGAGGTGTGGTCCAAGCTTCCTCGGAACGCGAAGGCAAGCTGGCTTTGCGTTGAAGACGGGGAGCATCTGCTTTTAGAGCAGTACCCAAACTACCTGGCTTCCTGGATCGAGCGCGTATTAAAAGGCGATCCGAGGGTGATGCAGGGTCAAAAAATTAACGGTCGAGGCTACTCTTTTGAATTTGGCCAGACTGGCGAGTTCAATCTCTAGTTCTTTCATTACATAAAGCTATTTTAGTAGATAAGTTATAATTCAGACTCCATAAATCAGGGCGTTTTGCCGATCAAAAGATGATGCGTCCTGCGCTCGTCTTAAAACTGTTCAGCAAAGCGATCTTACCGAGAGGTTTGCTCCTTCTCGCGCTTGCCTTTGCGTCGCTCTCTGCATGGGCGAGTGGTCTATCGCTTTCTCAGCCCTTCGATGCCTTAAAAGAGTTCCCCAACTACTTTCTTCCGAAAGAGTATCGCGGCCGACAGACTTCTGACATCCCAGCCGATGTCATAAAAAAACAGCGTGAACTCCTGGACCAGGCTCTGGGCTCAGTGTTTGAGCGACTCGTCGTGCCTATTGTTCCTGAGGGCGAAAAAGGAATCAGACAAGTTCGTTATTTCCCTTATCTCAGGGAGCGGCTGCTTCGTGTGGATCCTGGAATGAAGCTCTATGCAAGCGGTGGCGTGGTTCGAACGGCGCTGTCCTATGTCTATGATGAAGTTTTTCAGGCGCTGGAGATGGATCCGAAAAAAGATGCCGCACAGGTTCTCAAGAAGATCGCCGAGAGCAAGGAAGATTTGCCAGCGATTCGAGTGAGGGGTGTTGGCAGTGACTTTGACATGCTTGTTCAATCTTCCAATGGACAGACCCACCAGCTTCAAGCACTTGCAACTCAGATTACAAACAGCGCATCTGAAGCAAGCGGCGCGAAACTTTCAAACTATTCCGTACAAAACGCGTTCTTCACCTTAGGGGACGTTCGAGATTATAATTCCCAGATTGAGCGCTCCACGCGCCAAGGGGGATCGGT
The DNA here is from genome assembly GCA_045805065.1 of Bdellovibrionia bacterium. Classification (GTDB taxonomy): domain Bacteria; phylum Bdellovibrionota; class UBA1018; order UBA1018; family UBA1018; genus CAZCBS01. The sequence continues at coordinate 1,374 of JBJMMA010000038.1, forward strand.
CGTCGACTATCTGGCATTTGAGCTTGGTACAAAGACACTCAAGGAACCGCCCCGCTTTCCAGGTTTAGTGGAAAGGATTGTGTCTGGCCACTACGAGTTTGCGCCTCCGGCTCAGGGAGCCGCACCTGAGGATCTAGGGGATTCGGTCATTCGTGGAGCTCGAACCTTGTTGGAGTTGCCGTGGCTTAAGCTCGAAAATGAGAAATACTATCGAGAACAGGTGCAGGCGCTGAACGAGAGTTTGAGTAAGGGCCAGGCGCTTTCAAAGCGCGCCATGGGACAATTTGCCAAGGGTATTCGTAATTCACGCTATTTCGGTGCACATAATCGTTTTTATCGCGCAAATTCTGACACGGCTGAAGCAGACATCTTGAAGCTTGCCTCCCGACTTGCGAACGGAAACGTATCGACGCTCCTGCCCGAGTTTGCTGATGCAAGAAAGATCGAGATTCGATCAGGTGACCGCTCAGAACTCAATGGATTGCCTAAAGAGCTTTTAACTCCGGTGTCCGAGTTCAAGGCAAAGTACACGGACAAAGGCGTACTTCATCATGGTACGCCTTCCATCGAGAATGCTCTTGCCATTATGAGGCAAGGTCTTTTCTTGAGTAAGAATGGCCAGGGAACAGCACTCTACGGCAGGGGCGTATACTCATCTCCAGATCGCAAAATTTCGGAGGGATATGCGGGTGATAAAGGTATCATCTTTGACCTGCAGATCAAAGATGATCCACGCTTGAATATCCTGAACTGGGAAAAAGTCGCGAATCATCCCGCCATTCAGAAGATCAAGAGGGAAGCGGGCAAACAGGGCCGGGATGTCTTTGAGTACCTCTCGCGCGAGCATGGCATCGATATCATCAAGAACCATCACGTGTTGATTCAGAACTCGGATGCCGTCGCACTTCCTGGCGGACTTAAGGCGATTGCTCAATCGATTGCTTATGAGCTTGTTCACGACAAAAAAGTGAATTTGGACAATTTCATGCAGATTCTGCCGCTCAATGATTATCTTGAGCGCATCGGCGAGAGCTCGCCACTCGATCAGGGCCAATGGCAAAAAGTATATGCATCGCTCACAGATGAGATCGTAACAAAAAGTGGCGGCTCAAAGTCTTTCAAGGCGTTTTCGAATGATTCGGCAGTGACATTTGTTCGCGATGTCATCCTGACCGGAAAGTTCACTCCTGATCAAAGCACCTTGGTTTCCTTGGCTAAAGCCTTTTTGGAGGGAGACAAGGAGTCCTACTTTTACAAGGGCACTGAACTGGGAGTAGACCTCATCCGGCTTATCCACGATGGGGCCGATCGTGAACACCTGATTGTGACGGCACTGAGTGCCGCAAAGTCAACGGTGCAAGCTAGAGCTTTGTCATTGATTGATTGGGGTACGCCACAGGCTCAGAAATACGATCAAGCTCTCGGGCAGGCTCTCCTGCGAGGCGACGCTAATGGATTTCTTGACAAGTTGAGCGCAGCTTATAAGAGACCTCCTGATTCTCAGAAAAAGATCTATGACTCCGCAATACAATCTGCTCTTCAATCGATTCGGAAGGACAAAAAGTACGTCCCTTCCAGAGATCTCGCGCTTGTCGGGTTTGTCAGACATGTGATCCTGTCCAAGAAGTACGTCGCAAATCAAAGTGAAATAGCCGCTTTTGCGTACGCGTTTCTGGAGGGGGATAAAGAGTATTATCACATCGAGGGCAACGAACTCGGGGCGCAGCTGATTCCATTGATTGAGGATAAAGATGTGCGCGCGGATCTTCTTCAGCGAGCGTTCAGTTCCAAGAAGCATCGGCTCCAATCAGCGGCTCTTGAGATGATTGATTGGAGCTCGCCTCAGGTCCGTGAATATGATCAAGTACTTGGGAAGACCCTTCTCTTGGGAGATAGTGAAAGTCAGTCTGAGAAGTTGAAGGCTGCTTTCCTTAGACCTGCCGAATCCCAGAATAAGATCTTTGAAGTTGCAAACCAGAATGCTCTCCGTCAGATCCGCGAAAACAAGGAATACGTCGCTCCTCAGGATGCTGCCCTGGTGAATTTTGCCAAGAAGGTGATCCTTTCCAAAAAGCTGATTCCAAGGCAGAGCGATCTTGTTACTCTGGCTCACGTGTTCCTGGATGGAGATAAGGAATATTATTTTAACGAAGGGACAGGCTTGGGTGCGCGCCTGATTCCTTTGATCGAAAATCAGGCTGAGCGTGAAAGGCTGATGGAACGTGCGTTGAGTTCCAAGAAGCCTCAGCTCCAGCAAGCCGCACTTGAAACGGTTAATTGGGGCGCTCCCCAGGCTCAGGAATATGATCAAGTTCTTGGGAAGACACTTCTATTAGGAGACGGCGATGGTCCCTCGGAGAAGTTGAAAGCGACACTACAAAGGCCTGCACAGTCGCAGCAAAAGATCTTTGAGATCGCGACTCAGAATGCCTTGCGCGAGATCCGCGAAAACAAGAAATACGCTGCTTATGAGGATGTCGCTCTCGTACAGTTCACGAAGCAAGTGATCCTTTCCAAAAAGCTGATTCCAAGGCAGAGCGACCTGGTTACTCTGGCTCGCGCGTTCCTGGACGGTGATAAGGAACACTATTTTAAAGAAGGCACGGGTCTGGGTGCGCGCCTGATTCCTTTGATCGAAGATAAGAATGTGCGTGAGGAACTTCTTGAGCGGTCGTTAAGTTCCAGGAAGTATGACCTCCAGAAGGCCGCCCTTGAAAAAGTCGATTGGAGTTCACCTCAGGCCCGTGAATACGATCAAGTTCTAGGGAAGACTCTTCTCTTGGGACATAGTGAAAGTCAGTCTGAAAAGTTGAAAGCGACGTTACAAAGGCCTGCACAATCACAGCAAAAGATCTTTGAGATCGCGACTCAGAATGCCCTGCGCGAAATCCGCGAAAACAAGAAATACTCTGCCCATGAGGATGCGGCTCTCGTGCAGTTTACGAAGAATGTGATTTTATCCAAAACGCAGGTTCCAAGGCAGAGCGATCTTGTTACTCTGGCTCACGCGTTCCTGGACGGTGATAAGGAACACTATTTTAAAGAAGGCACGGGTCTGGGTGCGCGCCTGATTCCTTTGATCGAAGATCAGGCTGAGCGTGAAAGTCTCTTGGAACGTGCGTTAAGCTCCGAGAAGCCTCAGCTCCAGCAAGCCGCACTTGAACAGGTAGATTGGAGCTCGCCTCAGGCCCGTGAATACGATCGCACCCTGGTGAAAAACCTGTTCGCAGGCGGGAATTGGGATGTCGAAGCGAAAGTCAGACTGATCAAAAAGCAACCTGCTGATGTTCAGCCCGCGCTGTTCAAGGAAGCTTTTGAGGCAAGCTTGAACAATCCGAATACCAACGAATCCATGGCCCGAGTTTTCCTGGGCGAATTGCAGAAAGCCGGCATCTTTCAGCCTGACTCAAAGCTTTTGGAAGCGATCATGGCAAAGCATCTCAGGCCAGGCGACAGGGATTCCGCTCGCGAGAAGGCCCTCCAGGACTTGAAAGAAGCGGTTAACCGTGGTGATGCGTGGGCCATCAGTGCAGCAAAGTCGTATGTGTCGGATTCCGGCGTGCCTCGATTGGAGAGAAATCGAGTCGCCAAGATGCTGCCATCGCTTAATCTCAAAGCCGATCATTGCGTGATCATGTATATGAAACGGTTGTTCGGCAAACAATAATTTGACGGTCAGCGCTCTACGGCAAGTCTAAGATCTCTTTAGTTTAATGCCGATAATGAGGTGATAGAGATCGCTCAAAGCTGATCATTGCGTGAAGGCTTACATTAAGAGACTCTTCTAAGCGCAGTAAGCATCTGCAGGCGCATTTTTCCTCATTTCTCGTCCGCTTATCACCGAAAAGCAGGTGAGGGAATCATGAGAAAAAGCCTTGTAATCGCAGGACTGTTTGCTGCTTTGAGTTTCACGCTCTTTCAGTCTTATGAGCTCAAGCGCCCATGCCTTGAGAAGCCGTGGGGGGCGCCTCAGCGTCTCGAGTATCGCAACCTCTGCTACAACGATGTTCAGGCTTTGTATGGCGTAAGAAAGCTCGATCAGCGCGCCATCCCTTATATCGAAGAGAAAAGTTATGAGTATCCTGTTCTCATGGGAATGAGCATGTGGGCCACGTCGCTCTTTGCGCATGATCATGTGGAGTACTTCAAGGCTAATGTGCCGCTTCTCGCCTTTATGGCGATTCTCTCGCTGGCGGGTCTTTGGGGAGCGATCGGACTGCGCCGCGAGCTTCTTTGGTTTGCCATTGGAACTCCGACCTTGTTTTACGCCTTTTTGAACTGGGATCTGATTCCGGTTGCTTGCGTCTGTATTGCCATGTGGGCCTGGTCTCGAGAGCGCATAGCCGCAAGTGGAGCAGCGCTAGGGCTTGGTGTTGCAGCCAAGATTTATCCTGGCTTTCTTCTGCCTTCATTGATGATTGCGCTTTGGCGGAAGGCGGATCATCAGGAGCAAAGAACGAAGAAAGTGGCTCGCTTGCTCGCAGGATTTTCCGGAGCCTGGCTTGCTGCAAATCTTCCTGTGCTCATTGCCGAGTACGCCAAGACAGGCGCTGTCGACGGATGGCTTTCCGTATTCAGCTTTCATGCAAAGCGCGCGTCAGACTTTGGAACCGTCTGGTATTGGTTGTACCGTTTTTCGACGGATGATTTTCCAACCTATCTTGCGACCTTGCCAGCCATTGTTGCGGGTGCAAGTGCCGCTTGGGTTGCAGCGCAGAAAAGATACGGCTCGATTCGATTGCCTTTGGCCGCAGCTTTGAGCGTTCTCACAATCACTTTGATGGTTTTCGCTCACATGATCGAAGGGATTGCTTTAGGCGAAGACTTCCGCGGAATCGTGGATCATTGCTCCGAGTTTCTCTTTGCCTCAGGAACGATCGCTCTTTTGTTTTCGCAATGGAAGCGCGGGAATGATTCATGGGCTACGGGCGCAGGAATTCTGGCGCTCTATCTCGCAGTCAGCAAGATTCATTCACCACAACATGCGCTTTGGGTTTTGCCTTTGATGCTTTCGGTGCGAGTCCCTTTGTCTACGCGCGTAGGCTACTTGCTCGGTGACGCTTTCGTATTTGCGGGCGGGTTTACCTGGTTTGCCACGTCTCCTGAAATGCAGTTCAATTTCTGGCAGGTCGTTTTTATCGCTGGAGTCTTTGTGAGAGCGGGCTTCCTGCTTCGCTTCTCCGCTCAGTGTGCTTTGGGCGCTCCGAGTTTGATGCAAGGCAAGCGCACTGAAAAGTTTGCCGGAGAAGTCAGTACGGCTTTAGTTCACGAGACATCGGCTGCCGCTTAAGGCTTTAAAAACGGCAAAGGCTGAGCCTCGGAGTGAAGCTCAGCCTTCTGTCGATCTTATTTTAAGAAGGGAAACCCGGGATCGGATCTTGTCTGTTCTGAAGATCAGTACAGGCAAGATGCGACAGAGCTTCCACCGCTGGTGGTCGAGCGATCTTCGACTGGTACTTGCGCAGGTGCTGGCTGGGAGTAGGACTCAGAAGAAGAGTTATAGTTCGACTCAGTCATGGAATCTCCGCATCCGCCGGATGCGCAACCCGATGGGACGCGGTTAACTTCTCCGCTAGCGCTGCCCGTGCTGCTGCTGCGGCTGCTGGAGGAGTTGGATCTGGACTCTTCGTAGTAGCTCGAGGACGAGGAGCCGCTACCCGAGTTAGACACGACAGCTTTGGACTCGTACGAAGTTCTCACGCCTGCTGGCATGTCGCGAGGGACGGTGCCTGCGTAGATCTGGGATTTCTTGAGTTCGTTTTCCATGCAGTTGAGCTGAAGGGTTTCTTCGTCAAACTGAGCTTTTCTGGAGCGAACTGCGAGGTCACGCTGCTCTTCGCTCTTTCCGCCTCTGAACCAGCTGAAGAGACCGCCGATTGCAGCACCGATTGCGGCGCCAACCAGCGCCATGCCACCCGTGACAACGGTGAGCGCCGCGCCGGCAACTGCGCCTACAGCTGCGCTGCCAACAGGTTTTTCTGCGAAGGTCTCTGCGTGCTTGAAGCGAAGGTCATTATATTTTTCTTGAAGGACCTGGTGATCCATTCCCGCGTAAGCTCGACAGGTGTAGTTCTCGGAGTCATCACGAACAATATCCGTTGCTCTGACTTGTCGGCTTTGAATATCGGTCACAACACGTTGTTGGGGAACCATTACGGTCTCGACGCGCTTGACTGGAACTTGAACGTCGGCACTGCGGTCTTGAAGACGAATGTCAGCCCAGGCGCGGCTGGAAGCAATGCTCGTCATGGCGATGGAAGTGATCAGGGTAATAGCAATTTGGCGTTGATAGTTTCTCATAGTTTCTCCTCTAGATTTATCGACACACTGAATCATTGCAAGCGAGGGGCCAGAATGGCCCTTGAGGAAAAACAGGGATTTAGCCGAAAAATCTGCCTAAACTTTGAGCAGGTGAAAAGTAAGGTATCTATACACAGAGACTAAATAGCGTGCATGTGTCTGAACTGACACATTAATAAGGGCAGGCCTGGCCATCGGGAACGCTGAGACCTGCGCAGAAAGTTGCGCAAACGCCTAGACCGCCTCTTCCACTGGACCCATAGACGCCACCGTTGCACATCACCTCGCGACCGCAACAAGTATTGGTCCTGCAATCCCAGTTACAAGCGGGCTGAGCGACTACCTTTTGATTTGGAATCGAGATGATAGCGATCATCAAAGTTAAAAGGCCCATAGTGATAAGAAGGGCCCGAGAGGCAAATCCAAGTTGAGCGCGCATGAGAATACTCCCCGTCAGTTAAAGTTAAACTAACGGACTAGAAAACGTCAAGGGCCGCTCCCCCGTGCAGGAGAGCGGCCCTTGGCTTTAAAACTCAGCGCTCAGGAATTAGTGAAGCAGATACTGAAGAGTATTCGCCCACTCAGAGCCGTGCTGGAATGCGAGATCGCTGTAGATCTGCGCATTGCTGTCATAATAGTTCATGCTGGTTGGGAGCCAGAAGGAGATCCCGTTGGCTTTCTTAGACCAGCTTGAGGTGACAGCGTTGACTACCAGGTACTGGCTGACAGCCGTACGAACCTGAGCCGTCACAGCGCGGTTCACGTTGAGGCGTTGGGCATCAACACGGTTCAGGAAGTCGATCAAATCGCCGTAGTCGTCATAGGTGAATTTTGCAGTCGCTTCGGCTGCTGCAATGACCTTGGCGCGGCTTGCGTTGTCGAGCTTCATCATTTCAGCGCCCAGTGCGCGGATCGATTGCTCGAACATGTCTGAGCGGCTCAAGTCATAGGCTGATGCCGTGACTTCTTGCGTGCCGTTGCTTCCGCGTTGATAGCTCTTGGTATACTCTGTGACGATCAATGCAGCGACATCGCGTGGATTCATGCTGCGAGTGCCCCAGCGTGCGAAGATCTGGTCGTATGGCCAGCCTGCACCTGGCTCAAGGTCCTGAGAGCCAACGAAGTACTGAACGGAGTTCTTCATTTCAGAAGCAACTTCTGCCATTGCCATCAAGCAAGCATCGCTGCCGTAGACGTCGATCTTATGACCGATTGCTTGTGCGCCGCGAGCCAGAGCCATTCCAAGCTCTTTCGTGGTGATGTGGTGGCCGGAGAAATCATCCCAGCTGATATCCGTTGGGTGGAAGATGTTGTCGCCGCCAAATTCGGTTGCATGCAGTGCGTGCCAGCCGCTGCCATGGTCCCATACGTCGACAAGATAATGTTGAGCAGGGTAGGTCTTGGCACCCCATGCGATGAAATCAGCTAGGCTTTGCCAATCACCCATGTCAACGCGTCCAATTTCTTGAACGACTGGAGAAGTAACTTTCTTCTTATCGTTATCTCTTTTAATCAGAAGACGTTGAGCTTTGCCCTTTGAATAACTCGCCCATTGGACAACGATGTTGATCTTATCGGAGGAGCCCACCATTTCCATCTGGTTCAGGTTCATCGAGCCAAAGCTGTCGAGATTGTTATTGCCGTTGAGATAGACCAGGAAGGTCCATTCTTTCGGAGCGTTCGGGCCGGCGTGAGGATTCGTGTGAGCGGCGGCTTGTGCGTTACCTGTAAATGCCGCGGCGGTGATCAGTAAAAGACTGCACAGCAGGGATGAAATTTTTTCTCGCATTCGGCTCCTCCATGAGTTTGCAAGATTGTATTTTTTACTGCTTAGGTACTGCTTGTACTGCGATGGTGAGCCGCGCCGCTTCCTAGCGTAGGTCATGGCGGATTCGCGTCAGTTCTTTCAAATCCACCCACCATGGCGGATTTTCAGACCGGTGCGATCCCGTTGTGACGAGGTCATTAAGTTGTGCTGCTCAAGGAAGAGGTTAGCATGATTTAGGCCCGAAACAATCCCACCAGGAGATTTTTTCAGGCCTAAAATTTTCACTGTGTAAAAATTACATGAGCGACGATTGAGAAGTCGCTGCGGTGTACGTAGGCATGATGGTCTTGAGATTCAACATGAGAAGAAGTCCGGAGTTCTTGCCATCATTATCAGCACCAACGATTGAGATCGTGCCGATTTGCTTGTTGTTCTGATCGAAGAACAAGAAAGTTCCCGTGACGCCTTGAGCTCCAAACTTCACAGGGATGAAAACGCCGACGAAAGCAGAGCCGATGTAGAACGTTGCGTTGTCCCATTGAGGAACTTGAACTGCGACGGATGGAAGCGCGCCTCCAATAATGCCTGGAATTGGGCGGCCACCTGGGAGTTGGTTTGCTGGAAGAGTGTTCGCATTTCCATCAAGGAAAGACAGGTCATTCATACTTAGACCCAGTTGAAGGAGCATGCCTTGTCCAGCCAGGTTTGGAGAGACTTCGATGTAGCTGCTTTGAGTGTGTGGGATCTGCATCGTCACGCCACCTTGAAAGATGACGTTGGTGAGAACAGCGCTGATAGTCAACGTGCCGTTCACAAGACTCACATTAGGACCTTGCACACCGTCAATGACTGGATTGCCTGCGTTGCCTTGGCTGTTACATGCCGTGACAGCAGCGGTAGCGAATACGGCGGCCATGAGGACGCCGACCTTTGAAATGATCGTTTGTTTGTTCATGATTTTCCCCTCGGTTGTTTGAACGAACCTATGAATCCTTATCGGTGCGCGGAGGGGATATCTTAGAGCTTTGACTCATGATCGAGGAGCGATGTGCAGAAGTCGCATAGATCGCAAAGACTTGATGCGCCGTGTTCACAAAAATAAGAGCGCAGCGATGCTCTGCGGCAAGCGCTTTGAATTAAAAAATTTTGCACATCGTGAAGCTCTTGCAGTCTGCGTGCGGAGCCTTGCGTCATCCACTGAAGAAGTCGAAAGTCTTCTTCATCCCAAAAGATCAGAGCTCGCGACTTAAGATGAGGATGCCGTCCCGCGCGACCAATCGATTGCGCAAGCGATAACAGGGACGGCGGTGCTTGCCAGAGTAACGCCCAGCGAAGATGAGGATGATCCATTCCCATACCAAAGGCGGATGTCGCAATGACGATCTCAGGCTGATGCTCTTCAATTTGATTTTCGATGATTCGGCGCTCTTCGCTCGACATACCTGCGTGATAAACCGCGCACCGCTTACCCGTAGCTTTTAGAAGAAGAGATAGCCTCTCGGCAGTCGCTCGTGTTTGCACAAAGAGAATCCCCGCATCTTTTTGAGTGAGGACAAATTCAAGAAGGCGTTGGGTTCTTTGCGGCCAAGGAACTCTTTGAACCGAAAGATGCAAAGTCGGTGGAAGTCCAAATTCTCCCATCTCTCGGATAGGAGCGGGAAGCTCATGCCGAAGTTCCTCGCGAGCAAGCTTTGGAAGAGTGGCACTCAGCCAAACGCTTCTTGGGATTGAGTGCTCTTTTAGAAACTTCGGGATTTGTAGAAAAGACGGGCGAAACTTCTCTCCCCAGTCCCATAGACAATGGCACTCATCCACGGCAAGCAGTGAGGGTTTCCATGCTGCAGCTTTTTGCGAAGACAAAGGATGCGCGAGTCGTTCCGGACTGATGATCCAGACTCCGGTCTTGGCCTGAGGCGGAGGCATAGGGTCAGGGCCTGCGGCAAGAGTCACGGGAATTCCAAGACGCGTGAGTTTTAGGTGTTGCTGTCTGGCTAGCGCAACCAGCGGTGTTACGAGAAGCACTCGGTGATTGCGTGCATAAGTCTCGTAAATCAGGCTTTTTCCTGACCCAGTGGGCGCGATACAAATCAAATGGCCTGGCTCGCGAAGGGCTTCTAAGGCCTCCTTTTGAAAAGGCCTGAGCTCAAATGGCCTACTTGAATCAAGAGATGATTGAGCAAACATGGAGCGCCGCTTGTGCGACGCTCATGCCATATCCTCCAATTACTTAGAAGCTGGCTGCCTTGTCAGAGTACCTGCCCAATGTTGGGCAGCAAAAGTCTCGTAATTTGCCCAACCTTTGGATTGCAGCGCGGTCATCGCTACGAAGATCCCGACAAGAAAGAGGAGCGAGCACTCCATCTTCATCGCGGACACGTAGTTATATGCGCGCGGTACTCTCTTGTTGAAGAAATAGAACGCAGGACCCCAGGCAAGAGAAAGAACGATCAGGAATCCGACC
>JBJMMA010000039.1:0-9828 GCA_045805065.1 Bdellovibrionia bacterium
CCGGAAAATTTAAGATCAGTTTCATCAGAACTGATTTGGTGTCGGTGCGGTCATCCTGACCTCCACTTTTCCTTCGCTTCGCGAAGGATCGCTTCACGCTAAAGTGGAACCTCACAAATCAGTTCTGATGAAACTGATCTTAAATTTTCCGGGATTTTTGATTTTTAAAAAATGGCTGGGAACAGCGATGGGAACGTAAGCTGAACATGCGTGACGGGGGATCTGTACAGCCGGTGATGCTGTTTGGAAGTTCGAAATACGATACTTAGCGGAGGAAAATATCGGTGAGAAAACTTATCATGGCTATCAACGTTTCTCTCGATGGTTATGCCGATCACACGGTTGCGCTCGCCGACGATGAATTGCATGCATTCTTCAGTGGTCTTCTGGACGAGACAGGCATTCAGCTTTTCGGTCGTGTGACTTATCAGATGATGGAAGGTTATTGGCCTCATGCGCACGAAAATCCTGAAGCCTCGAAGAGTGACTTGGAATTCGCAGACAAATTCAACGCAGTCCCCAAGATTGTATTTTCCAGTACGCTTGCGAAAGCCGAGTGGAACAATACAACCTTGGTCAAAAGCGATGCGCTGGACTATGTGGCCAGGTTAAAAGAGACGGAAGGGAAGAGCCTCTTTATCGGCGGCATCAAACTGGCCAGTTCGTTCATCAGCCAGGGTCTGGTCGACGAGTACTGGTTGGTAGTTCATCCCGTCGTGGCTGGCAAGGGACGGCGTCTCTTTGAAAATGTCGAGTTGCAGCTCAAGCTCATTGAGTCCAGGGTGTTTAAGTCAGGTGCAGTCGCGCTTCATTACGTAAAGTCATTGTAATCAATTTTAAGCAGGATCGCTGAGGATTCCTGGATTAACGCTGATTCGGGACTCTCTCGAGGCGTTTCTGAGAACGATTAGAAACGGATGCAATTGGTTTCGGGCTGCACTACGAATTTGAAGCTTCCTTGCGAGTCGTAATCAAATTCGACCGCTTTCATCTTCAGAGCGCATGCACTGGAGCGCTGTACGGGGATTACGCAGTAGGAGTAGGCGCTCTCTCCATCGTTGCCATGATCGCAGCGGATGCTGTTTAGATCCAACGAGGACACGGCGATGCTGATCGTGGGTTTTGGTTCGGCCAGGGAGTTGCTCATCACGTAGCTCAAAGTCTGTGATTTGGAGACCATGGCGAGCGTCTTGGCTTTCAAGGCATCGTTGATTCCGTTGTCTTGGATCAGGCAGTGAACGGAGTATTTCGAACCGTGTTCGGCTCTCGCAAGTCGAGCGCCAAACAAGGAACTGCTGAAAAATACATACTGGATGTTGTATTGAGCGTCGTCATCCGATGTCCAAGTAAATGCCTTCTCGCCTTTAAGGTCCGGCAGAACTTGCGACAACAACACGTGCTCTGCACTGTAATAGTCTTTTCCTGTCGGCAGTGATCCGCCGATTGCTTGGCAGAGTTCTTTGGCCTGAGTGGCGGAGTCAGTGAGTCCCAGGGATTCGGTCCAGATGTTTCCTTTTGGATCTTTCCAGCCTGCGTGGGTTTCATCGATTTTCACACTCTCAAAAATCGATTGCCCGATATGTTCGACTGAATCAGCAGTGATGCACTTTGAGCCAACTGCAAATGACTTCTGATCGATCTCCGTACATCTTGGAAGTTCAAAGATCGCGTCACTCTGCGCGTCGGCAAGATAGGTGATGTCATCCGAGATGTTGTACTGACCGTCCACTTCGTAGCGGGCCAGCACCGCGAGCTCGTGGGCCACAAGTCTTTGCTTCTTTTCGTCCGAAAGTCTTCGCCATTCTTTAACTAGAAGATCGGTGCGGCCTTCTCTAGGATAGGAGCGAGCCTGTCTGTCGAGCGTGTTGACTGGAATGCAGCGCAGTCTTTCATAGACGTTATTTAAGTCAGTGATTTTGACCTTGGGATTGATGGCGCTGACTTTGGCTTGTCCAAGGGACTTGAGGCCTCCCACGATCATGCCCGCTATATCGGCAAACTCAGCGCAGCTTGCGTTTCCGCCGCCGCTGCTTTCTTTTCCGGCGTGGGCAAGGGAGCTTAAGAGCAGACATCCTAAAATGACCACAGATGACTTCATATATGTTCCGATCTATACGGTCGCACGGGGTAATGTTTATAATGTCAAAGCAAAACAGTCAAGTAATGCTGCCATTCCTCAACCTTTGTTTCGCCAGCGCAGAGCCCCGGGGGCAAAAACCCCTGGTTGTGCGACCATTTACAGGGCTCCGCACTGACTTGGGCGGGTTATATGCTGCAGGGCGCTGTGAGAACAGATTTTATTAATTAAATTAGGTAGCCGATATTAAGTCATACTTAAGTTATGGCAGCCTTGAAAACCTCAGTTTTTGAATACACAAGCTATAAGGCCTATCTCCTGGCCTGGATAGAGTCGCGTCCTCAGAAAGGCAGAGGGGAGCGCTCACGCATTGCCGAGACCCTGCGCTGTCAGTTGGCTTACGTCTCACAGGTCTTGAATGGGCCTGCGCATTTTAGCTTTGAGCAGGCGGAAGCACTCAATCAGCTTCTCAATCACACGGATGATGAGGCCGACTTCTTTCATCTTCTGGTGCAACTCGAGAGAGCAGGAACGCCCGCGCTCCGGAGCCGCATTCAGCGAAAGATCAAAAAGATCCTCAATGATCGTCTGATCCTGAGAAATCGCCTCGAATTCGAAGAAACATTGAGTCGCGAAGATCAGGCCATTTACTACAGCAGCTGGTACTACGCGGGCATTCATGTGGCAGTCGCCATCCCCGCTCTTCAGACTCGCGAGGCACTCGTGCGAGCGCTTGGGCTTCCGGTTTCGCGCGTGACGCAGGTTCTGGAATTCCTGGTCTCAAGAGGACTCGTTCAAGAATCCAAAGGCCGATACAGCACGGGTAACACGCGCATTCATCTGGAGAGCGATTCCCCGATGATCGCCAAGCATCACGTCAATTGGCGGATGCAGGCCTTGCAAGCCGTTGAAAAGGAAAGCGCAGATGAGCTTCACTATTCATCAGTCATAACAGCCAGTGAAGGCGATATTCCCCGCATTCGCGAGGTCCTGGTGAAGGCGATTGAGCAGATCCGGGAGATCGTCAGGCCTTCTCAAGATGAGACTCTTTACTGCTACACACTCGATCTTTTTAGTGTTGTGCGGGATCAGGAAGCTTTGCTCTGAATAGGGCTTAGTCGCAAAGGTCTGGATTTTTAGCGACGACTGCCTTGCAGTCCCATGAGTCGCAAATATCGCTATTCCCGCTGACAATCGCTTTGCAGTCCCAGGTGTCGCAAGTTTCGGAATTGCCGCTGATGATGGATTTGCAGTCCCAGGTGTCGCAAAGAAGGCTATTCCTATCGACGATCGCCTTGCAGTCCCATGAATCGCAGAGTTCGCGGCTTCCCGAGATGATGGATTTGCAATCCCACGTTGTTGTGAAGACCGGGCTCTTACGAGCTGCGTATGCTGAAATGTTGAGAAGACTCATAGCAATACTGAACAGTAAGATTTTTTGCATGATCACGTCGTGGATTGACGATTAGCACTGCGTCGGAAACCTAGCTAGAAGTTTGTACTCGGGTGAGAGATGAGCAGGTTTTGAATTGAGTTGCCGGGCCACGCTGGAGCCGATAGGTTGACCGTATGCAAAAACTGCTTGGATTTACACTGTTTGGGATGGCCATGCTCTCATCTCTGAATTCTTATGCAGGGCAGTCCGTAGTCAGAGACGAAATCTCTGGATCGGGTTTCAAGCTAATCTTTGATTCCACCCCGATTGCCAACCTGACCTTTCAATTGGATTGCATGGCCAATCTGATTCATTGCGACCCAAACGCCTTTGCGCCTTTCTGGAAATCGGCAGGTTGGACTGCAGATGATGATTCCGCGGTGCGGGAGTGGGGCGAGTTGCAGGAAAAATACTCCGGGTTTGAAGTCGACCTGCCTGAGCTTTCCAAAGAGGAGCTTCGCAAGATTGGCTATCCTTTAAGGCATCGCGGAGTGAATTTTGAGCAGCGGTTCCGGATGATCGAGTTTACCGCGGCTGACTTAACGGAGTTTCGGAAAAACACGGGCATTCTGATGCGTACTGAAGACGCCGATAAAGCCGCCGCCATTCTTCGCAGATTTGAGCCTCGTTTCACCCGGTGGTGGAAAGAGGTTGGAGTCAAGAACGCTGAAGGGTTTGTCGGAGGTTTTGCCTCCTTGATGAAAAAGGATGGCATCATCCCGATTCTTGAAAAGTCCGCAGTCTTTTACAAATCGCGACTTCCGGAGTCTGCCGAGATCTCCATTCATTTCATTCCGCTGCCTGTGAATTCAGGTCACACTAGCGGAGAGCAGATCGAGAATCACGGAGTGGTTGAGTTTTTGTCCTCTGAAAAACCAGAGGATCGGATTGATGTCATCTGTCATGAGATTTTTCACTATTTTTACAGCCTGGCTTCAACTCAAGATCATGCTTCTCTGGTTTCCTTTTTTGTAAAAGCGGGAATTTCTCAAGCGATACCAGCCTACAATCTGCTCAATGAATCTCTGGCCACGGCTTTTGGAAACGGAATGGTTGCGAGAGCATCGCACACGCCCGAGTGGTTTCAGAAAGAGCTCGCCAAGAAGAAATCGTTTTATAATGACGAGCCAATCGATGCTGTTGCCAAGGGGATACTTCCGGAGCTGGATAAAGATCTAGGGAGCTCCGTGACGCTTTATGATTCGGTGTTTCTGAACCGTTATCTTGAGACGGTGGGGACCATCTTGGATGGCCAGAGTGCGGCGCCTCAACTTTTCTTGCGAACGTCAGCAGTCTTTTATGAAAGCGTGTTTCACGCCAATTACAGGGATTTTCAACGCAAAACCCACACTGGCAGTACTTGGGATGCTTCAGATCCTGAGTCTGACCTGGTTCAAAACAAGCTTTTGGCAGCTCCGCACTTGAGCGGGCTTGTTCTGTTTCGACCGACTAGCCTTGAAGTGTTGAACAAGTGGAGAGCCCTCATTCCTGCCTCGAAGATTCATGAGATCCAGCGCGCATCGAAAGCGAAGAGGAGTTTTATTTACTCCGTCGAGCGCGCCAAAAACGCATGGATCTTTATCCTGGTGGCATCTCCTGGGGACGACGCAGGAAAGCTGCTCACAAAACTGGCCGAAGCGAAGCAGCCGTTTGTGGGCTTCATGCCTTGACCGAGACCACTCAACAAGAAACTATCGTTTTCATCTTTAAGCCGCCTTGCGAGGCCGTTCTTTGGACTGATCATCCTCTTCTTCAGAGAGCGCAAAAGCCCAAGGCCTGAGCTTGGGCGATGTCTCCAGCGCAATTCGAATCAGGCCCATCATGGGCACGCTGAGGAACATTCCCCAGGCGCCCCAAAGGCGTTCACCAGCGAAAAATCCCAGGTAGGTGATCAGGAAGTTGAGCTTAAGCCTGTGCCCCACGAACTTGGGTGTGAGGATATGATCCTGAATCATCCAGAGGATGGTCAGGATCGCACTCAGCGCGATGAGAGATCCGGTCGGAATGCCCACGGCAAGGGCAACGGCAATGATGGGGCCCATGCCGAGCACGATTCCCACGACAGGAACCCAGGTCATGAGACCAAAAATCACACCTAAGATGAAGCTATAAGGCACTTTGAAAGTCACCATCGCGCCCAGGCCCGCGAGACCAACGCCTGCGGCGATGCCCATGCGTGAGATCAGGAAAATTTCCATGAGCTTTCCCATCTCATCAATCGTGTGGCGCGCAGGGGCTCCTGTATAAGAGCAAACCAGGCGCTCCATGGCATTGCGGATGTGATTTCGTGAGGCCAGCATAACAATCGAAAAGAAGAGAACCAGAAGCAGCATCGAGCCTGCTGACAAGACCTTGCCCAGGCTCTCCAGCGCAAGCCTCATCTCCGAACCCACTTGGCCCTGAACGTGATGGACGAGCAGGTTGGGATCCAGGACTTGGGTGAGGTGAAGGTGGTGGGCGAGTGAGGTGTCTCGGAACTTTACTAAGGCGTTCTGAAGCGAGACAGAAAGCTGCGGCCAGTTCTGGATGAGGGACTGGATCTGCTCGACGGCAAGAAAGATGATGCCGGCCAGGGGGCGACTAGCAGAATGGTCGTGATGGCGATCCGGAGGGCTTCGGGAAGTTTTGCGCGCGACATGACCCGCATGAGTGGGGTCATCAAAAAGCAGAGAAGCGCCGCAAGGCAGATCGGGATAAGAAAGGTCTGCGCTTCATAAAGACCCCAGAGGACAACGACCCAGGCGGCGCAATGAAAGAGGGCCGATTTTCTTGATTGGGGTGCGTTAATGTCCCTGTTTGCGTTCGCATCCATCGTTCCCAGTGATGGTGCACCGGATATGCCGGCTGGAAAGTGAAGGTTTTCTGCTGAGATGGGCTCGCATTTTTGGAGGGTTCGTGTGAATAGAAAGCTATGACACAGACTGTTCGCACGCGTTACGCCCCAAGTCCAACCGGCTATATGCACATTGGAAATCTTCGGACTGCTTTGTACGCCTATCTGGTGGCCAAGCAGGCCAATGGACAGTTCCTGCTCCGGATCGAGGATACGGACCAAGCTCGCTTTGTCGCAGACGCCGTGGATGTCATTTATAAAAGCCTTCGTGTCACTGGTCTGCTTTGGGATGAAGGTCCCGATAAAGGCGGTCCGGTCGGTCCCTACGTTCAGTCCGAGCGCAAAGGACTTTACCGCAAGTATGGTGAAGAGCTTTTGAATCGTGGAAAAGCCTATCGTTGCTTCTGCACCAAAGAAGAGCTCGATCAGATGCGCCAGGCTTCCGAAGACGAGGAGAGTGCTCCGATCGCAGCCTACGATGGTCGCTGCGGACGTTTG
Source organism: Bdellovibrionia bacterium (assembly GCA_045805065.1). GTDB lineage: Bacteria > Bdellovibrionota > UBA1018 > UBA1018 > UBA1018 > CAZCBS01. The sequence goes on from JBJMMA010000039.1 coordinate 6,844, forward strand.
AGTGCTGCTGATATCGAAGCCAAGCTTGCTTCCGGACTTCCTTTTGTCATTCGTCAACGCATCGAGCACACCGGCTCGACCACGTTTCATGATGTCGTCTATGGCGATATCACGATCAACAATGAACAGCTTGACGATCAGGTTCTGATCAAATCCGACGGAATGCCGACTTATAATTTCGCCAACGTCGTCGACGATCACTTGATGGGAATCACTCACGTGATGCGCGGCACCGAGTACATCTCGTCGACTCCTAAATACGTTCAGCTCTATCAAAGCTTTGGCTGGGAGATGCCGGTCAGCATCCATCTTCCGCTGATCTTGGGATCGAACGGAAAGAAGCTCAGTAAGCGCGAAGGCGCAGCCTCATTGGAAGACTTCCTCGAGAAGGGCTACCTGCCTGAAGCGATCCTGAACTACATCGCGCTTCTGGGTTGGAGCCCAGGGGATGACACCGAGTTTTTCACTTTGAACGATCTCGTGCAGCGTTTTGATATCAAGCGCATTGGAAAATCCGCGGCGATCTTTGATGAAGCGAAGCTCAAGCATCTCAACACGCTGCATGTTCGCGCTCTGACGCCAGAGAAATTCCATGAACTTGCTACGCCGTATTATCCTGCGGCAGTGCGTGAACGCTTTGATACTCAAAAGATTAGTGCTCTCATTCAGAGCCGCGTGGAGCGCATGACGGATGTTCCGCAGCTTTGCGCGTTCTTGATGGAAATGCCGTTTCCGTACGACAAGGCCATCTTTGAGCATAAGAAGATGAAGACGACTCCTGAAGCGTCTTTGCCGGTGCTTGAAGACGTGCGCGGAAAGTTTGCGGCGCTTGAGCCATGGACTCATCAATCGCTTCACGACTTCCTTTTGGGCTATGCTACGGAAAAAGGCCTGAAAAATGGCCAGGTTCTGTGGCCAGTTCGTGTGGCGATCACGGGTCTTCCTTCGACGCCGGGTGGGGCAGTGGAAGCTGCCGATCTTCTCGGTAAGCAGGAAACGCTGGCGCGTTTGGATCGATCGATCTCGCTGCTGAAGTAATCGTTGAGTTTTGGGAGCTTTGGGCCGCCTGGTATATCGGTTGCATTAGCGTTTTGGCGTGCAGCGGTTCTGTTGGGGAATCGTTCAATGGTAGGACTACAGACTCTGACTCTGTGTATCTAGGTTCGAATCCTAGTTCCCCAGCCATTTCAAAAAACAAAACCCGTAAAAATAAAAATCAGTTTCTATAAAAACTGATTCGGTGTCGGTGCGGTCTATCCTGACCTCCACTTTTCGCCATGCTTCGCATGGCGAGCGCATCACGCTAAAGTGGAACCTCACGAATCACTTTTTATAGAAACTGATTTTTATTTTTACGGGTTTTGTTTTTTAAAATGGCTGAGAACTATAAAAAAAGTCGGGCAGCGTTTTTGCGCTGCCCGACCTGATTAGTTGCTGATGACCAGGTTATGGTTGAGGTTGTTAAAGCCCGTGGCTGCATCCCATACGCCGGTGTTAGCCAGCTGGATGGAATAGTAAGGTAGGCCGTACAGTGCCGGCGCAGGATCTGGCAGGTTCATCCACATGGAGTAGGTCCCTGCTGGAATACTGGCTGGCAATGTGACGTTTTCGTTTACAACCACAGCACCTGGCTGCCAGACACGTGGATCGGTCTTCAGAGCGACGTGATAGATCGCACCCGTTGAGCTGTTTTTTAAGACCAGCTCAAAGCCGCGAGGATTGTATGGTGCAGCATAGCCCACGTTCTGGATATTGAACGTCATGGCGATTGCGCCTCCGACCTTCGCGGAGCTTGGCAACAGGGCGGAGTTCAGCTGGAAGCGATAACCCAGTTTTTGCTGGATCGTCGCGTAGCAGCCTTGGCTCTTCCACTTGTTGATCACGTCCACATTGTAGCCCTCATGCAAGTGCGTCCAGTGACGCTTTGCCATAGAAGCCAATGCGTTTGAGCAGTCGTTATCTGCTGCAAGCGCACAGGTCTCACCGCTCGTCGTGGTGTATTTCGAGTCATTCTCAAGGAATGTGTAGTCTGAGGAATTCAGGAACGTTCCCCAGTCATTGGAGCTTGAGAGGAAGCAATCATCATAGAAACCCACGCGAGCGCGCGAGGTGCCCGTGTAAGCTTCCGATTGTGCCAGAGGCGTGCTTCCGTATTGACTCGACTTGAACTGCGGCATTCTGACTGAAACCATGCGGTTAGCAGGCAGAACAGAGAGCAGTTTATCGATCACGGCCTTTCGGTTTGCCAGGCCCGTTGAGGTATTTGGATCACCGTAGTTTGAGCTCGCTTGCTGCTCACCCCATTGTCCGACGATGCCGGTTTGAACGGTGGCGATGATATCGCTGTTCTTTTGGAGGATAGGAGCCATCTGGTCCAAGTGTCCTTGAACGACAGAGAGTGGAGCATCCACCGTATCCGTGTTCGTATAGGCAAAGCGGAGGATGATCTTAAATCCAGCGGCTCTCACGCTATCCAGTTGCGTGGAGAGCTGGGAGAGAACCGTTGAGGTAATCGGAGAGTTCTTGAAGTCTCTCAAGTACCACATGCAGTGAATGACCGAGTGGCCATTGGTTGCGCGATAGTTCTGCATCTGCGAGACGCTGATCGGATTGGCGCGGCAATCGGTCATCCAGTCGAAACCTCTTTCTGGATTGACGATATTTGCCGAGCTTGCCGAGTAGTTCACCTGCGACGGAGATGCCGTTGGAGCTGGCGTTACCGTTACCGTAGGAGTAGGAGCTGGCGTCATGGTTGGAGACGGAGACGGCTTCACCGTAGGAGAAGGAGCTGGACCCACGGTCACCGTAGGTGATGGCGTCGGCGAGGATCCAAGATCGACGGCACAAGATTTTGCCGTTCCCACCAATGGATCGCCGAAGACGGAGTTCGCGCACAAGACGCTATTGGTATATACACCAGTGTAATACTTGCCGTTTGCGCCGTAGCGAACCATATGGGTTCCGCTGAAGCTGCAGGTGCCGTTC
>JBJMMA010000040.1:0-46018 GCA_045805065.1 Bdellovibrionia bacterium
AAGAGCCAGGTGATGAATGCGAGTGTCGCGAAAATATCGATCGCTTGCGAAGATCTTGAGCGGGGCTAAGAGGACAGTCGTATTCTACGACTGTCTACTAGTGCCGAACCAAAACTTCGTCTTCGCTCTCGCCATCACGAGCAACGAGTGCAGCTTCAGCAGCCAAGCGCTTTGCTTCGGCAGCCTGTGCTTCACGCTCGCGCATTGCCTTGGCAATGGCTACGAGGCGCTCAACAGCAGAGACGTTGGAGAGAACAGCAACCATGGTGAGAGCCGCAACCATCGGATGACCGATCGCGACTGGAAATTCACGAGATGCTTCCCACCAAGGGATGGTGACTGGAGAAAGAGCGGCACCCAAAATGAGATAAAGAGCGCGCTCTGGACGACGCATGCTGCCTTTTGGAGGGCTCACTTGAAGAGCTTCTGCCTTGGCAGAAGAGTAACTCACCATGAAAGAGCCAACGAGGGCTGCCATCGTGAGGACCATGAGGACCGGAATCTCACGGTAGTAAATGATCAAACCACCCAAAAACATGAACTCAGCGTAGCGATCGACTGCGGCATCAAGAACTTCACCGGCATCCGACGAAGTGCCCGACATACGAGCCACGAGTCCATCGAGCGAATCCATCACGGCAGAAACGCAGGCAAACGCAGCACCTGATCCGAAGTGACCAAATGCCAGGCAAAGACCTGCAAGAACTCCGAAAGCGAAAGATGCCCAGGAGATTCCATTCGGGGTGATTCGGCAATAAACGAGAAATTTTCCAAGAGGCTGAAGGAACCAGTAAAAGGCTTCCATCATCTCTTTGCTCAGAAGAGCACTGGCGCCTTGCTTGTCCACGCGATCAAATTGCGCTCGACCCTTGCGAACCACTCGAACCAGGTAAGCTCCGGCAATCAGAGCAACGAGGCCAAAGAGAATCGCGGTGTAGATCCATTGCAAGTCAGCGAGAGACGCCATCATATATTTTTATTATCGGGAATTTAGCCCGAAACCTCAACTCTTGGACCTTTGGCCCGGCATGCACCGGGCCAAAAGTTCCTAAAAGTTCAGTAATTACCGGCTTTCTTCAGGCTCGGTAACTCCGTAATAAGTCAATCCCAAGTGATTGATCAGCTCTTCATTCGTGAAGAAACGGAGCGTATTTTCAAGCTTCAAGAGCTGTACCGACAAGTCATGCTCTGGGCTAAGTCCTTGTTTTACAACAGGAGCCTTGAAGTAGAAAGACAACCATTCTTGAATGCCGCGGAGTCCTGCGCGACCGGCCAAATCCATGAAAAGAGCCAAGTCGAGGACGATTGGGGCTGCTAAGATGGAGTCACGGCAGAGGAAGTTGACCTTGATCTGCATTGGGTAACCGAGCCATCCGAAGATGTCGATGTTGTCCCAGCCTTCTTTGTTATCGCCACGTGGTGGGTAGTAGTTAATACGAACAACGTGGGAGATATCGCTGTAGAGGTCTGGATAACGCTCTGCAGAAAGGATGTCATCCAAAACGCCGGTCTTGGAAACTTCCTTGGACTTGAAAGAACCTGGATCGTCGAGAACTTCGCCGTCGCGGTTTCCAAGAATGTTCGTGCTGTACCAGCCTGCAACGCCGAGCTGGCGGTTACGAAGGCCCGGAGCAAGAACGGTCTTGATCAAGGTTTGACCGGTTTTGAAATCGGATCCGCAGATCGGGGTTCCCATTTCTTGTGCGAGCTCTTGCAAGCAAGGCATTTCAACAGAAACGTTTGGAGAACCGTTTGCGTATGGAACGCGCTCTTTCAGAGCTGCGTAGGTGTAGATCTGAGAAGGAGAAATCGCTGGGTCGTTGTTACGCAGACCTTCTTCGAATGACTTCAATGATTGGTGAACAGCCGTTGCTGGGGTGTAAACTTCGGTAGAAGCACACCAGACCATGACAGCGCGATCGCAGCCGTTGGCCTTCATGAAGTTGCGGATGTCAGCGCGGAGTTGTTCCGCGAGTTCCATCTTGTTTGCACCCTTCTTGACGTTCGGGCCGTCGAGGCGCTTCACGAATTCGCGGTCGAAAACTGCTGGCATTGGAACGATCTTCGAAAGAGGCTCTTTCAAAGCTTCGATCTGTTCTTTTTCAAGAACCTTGGCGTGCTTTGCAGCTTCGTACGCGTTTTCTGGGAAAAGATCCCAGCCGCCGAAGACGATGTCATTCAGAGAAGCCAGTGGAACGAGTTCGTTCACCTTCTTGAAGCGCTTCTCGGTGCGCTTGCCGAGGCGAACTTCACCCATCTGGGTGTAAGAGCCGATCGGCTTTGCCATCCCACGCTTCACAGCTTCGACGCCAGCGAAGAGCGTCGTAGCAACTGCGCCCATTCCCGGAGTGAGAACGGCGAGCTTGCCTTTAGCAGGAGCGATGTTGAGTGGTTGAGAATTAGTATTTGAAGGTGTCATGAAAACGGACTCCATTTAAAAATTGTTGGAATGGGGCAGTAATAGTCTAAATTAGTCTCTAACGCAAATGTTCAAATGTCTCAGTTGAACTGATTTACTCTACGAATTATTTCCGGGAGTCATACTCCCACAAGCGGCATCTCGCGGCAGCCTTCCTCCGCAGACCGGTAGGCCTGCGTGATGAGCTCAATGCAGCGATAGGCTTCTTTCGCCTCTTTACCGACGAAATCATCGTTTTGAATGGCGATTTTGAACTGGTCCACGAGAGAGTTGAACCAGCTCACGTGGCTTGCATCCATCCAGTTCGAAGCGATGGCACGCTTTTCGACGTTCCAGCGAACCGCGCCTTGAGCCACATCCGGGCCTCCGGTGGATTCCATGACCGCCAATTGCAGATCATCGTCATCGACCGTAATCGCGCCTCTTTCACCTTGAACTGTGTAAATGACCTTACGAACCCCTGCCGTCCAGGTCAGGTGCGCGCTGGCCAATCCGTTCGGGAAAGTCAGAACAGCATTGAAATTATCCTCAGTGTCATATTTCTCAGGCTCAAGATTGCTCATCTTCGCGGTCACAGCCGTTGGATAAGAGCCAAGCCAGTCAAAAGTGAGGTAGAAAGTGTGGCTGCCATGGTCCATGGCGATACCGCCGCCGCTGTACTTCTTGGAACGGCGCCAGTGGGTCTTCCACTCGGTCACGCCCTTGGCGTGAGTGTTGCGGTACGTATTGAGCGTGAGAGAGCGGACTTTGCCGATCTTTCCGCTTTCAATGATCTCGCGGATCGCGCGAACCACTGGAGCATGCTTGTAATTATGGCACGGGAACAGAACGCGTTTTGCGCGCTGAGCGTGCTCAAGAAGCGATTTCGCTTCTTCTAAAGTCGTGGTGAGCGGCTTTTCGCACAGAACATGGAGTCCCTTGTCCAGGGCCGCATGAGCGATCTCGGCATGGTCACAAGGAGGCGTCGAGACATCGACGAAATCAAGGTTTGCCGCTTCAGCGTCCAGCAATGCCTTGTAATCGGAGTAAATACGAACGCCTGGCAAAGCCTCTTGAGCCTGGTTCCGGCGGCCTTCGCAAATATCAGCAACGGCGATGATTTGAACGTCGCCTAAGGTCTTAGCTCTCTCCAGATAAGCCGGGATATGCCCCTTGCCTGAGATGAAGCCATAACCAATGACGGCACCTTTTAAAACTTTTTTTGATGTCATAGGAGGAGCCAACTCTACATCAGCCTTGCGCTGGGCTCAACTAAAGATCTACAAAGTGAACTATGTCGTCTCAATTGAAGCCAATTCCCAAAAAAGTCGAACCTTTCAGCCCAAAAGAGATCCTGATTGCCTGGAGCGACGGGAAGGAATGCACCCTCCCCTACACTGAGCTACGTTTTCAGTGCCCTTGCGCAAGCTGCGTGGACGAGCATACCGGCAAGAGAATTATCCGCCGGGAGTCGATCAATCCCGATGTTCGTCCTACCGGGGTTCAGCCTGTTGGGCGCTATGCACTTCAATTTTCCTGGAGCGATGGCCACTCGACCGGCATCTACCATTACGATCGCCTGTATGAGCTTTGCTCAGACAAGAGTTCAGGCAAAAGTTCAGACAAGAGTTAAAGACCAGCCGCAGGCCTGAGAGCGGCCGCACTTCAGTTAGCAAAGCCCGCCTCAGGAAAGCGCTTCATGATGAAGTCCAGGATCGACATCACCGTCTTTCGGGTGCCAAGCTCTTCTCTTTCGTTCATAAGCTGAAGATCCGGATCTCCGTAGAGATAGGATTTCTGAATCAACGAATCAAAGAAGCCGGTCGTATCGGCGCCGATCTTCGGGCTTGCGATAAAGAACGCAGTCTCAGAGTTCAAGCGGCGTGAACGCTGATCGAGGTTATGACTGCCGATGAACGAATACTTTCCGTCGATCACGCCAAACTTCGCGTGAAGCTTTCCGTAAAACTCGTTCGGATGCACCAGGCGTCCCAAATGATCCCGAATTTTTCCCTTATTGAAGATCCGGTTATTGAGTCTGCCGAACTGGTAAACCTGGATTTTTGAATCCTGGTTATTGAACATGCCTTCACTGATCTTATGGGTGATCGGATCCACGCAGCGATACGGGCCCTCTTTCAATAGCTCGGGCGCGCTCTCGAGCTCAAACGACGTCAAGGTCAGGGCGCTGTCGGACGTCGCCTTGGAGCTCGACAGAATCCGGATCGTGCGACCTGGCTTTTCCATCACCCATTTCTTCATGCACTCCCGCTCATTGCGTGGAATGAAGAGATAGGGTGTGCAGATATCAATGCTTTTCTCGGCATTGTGGATCAAACCGCGAATCTGCTGATAGATCGAATCGCCGTTGAAAAGCTTTTCAACAAAAGGTGCGTTCGGATCGACAAAAACATCGGTCCCGCGACGCTTGAGGTTTTGGATCTCGTTTCCAGGAGAAAGGTATACATTCACCAGTCCCTGTTTCGCGTAATCCGCGCCGCCTCTCCCCTTCATTCTGGCGTAGAGATCTTTCAAGATCGGATCTTCTTCCAGACGAGCCGCGGCTCCTTCAATATGGATGGTTGCCTTGCGGGAGAAGGAATTCGCCCAGTAGCCCAGGATGGAATCCTCGACGGGCTCGCCGAGATCTTTCAAATTGATCCAGGCATTTCCCTTGGAGCAGAAGAGATTCTGATAATGCTTGCCCAGCGTATTTTCCAAAGTGCGTGGGTCACGGGACCTTGGATCGTTCATCAAAAGCACTTCAAGATCGGCGTAGGTGCCGTCATCTTTTGCTGGATATGCAAAATAATGATTATCGATGTTTCGTCCACCCACAATGGCTACGGCGTCTTCGCGGCTTTCCTTGTCGACGAGCAAAATCTTATCATGCGAGCGGCGATTCCAGTTCAATGCGGTCTCGCTGGAAATGTCGACTTCATCAATGAGGCGATCTTTCAAGTTGCTCAAGAGAGTCCTTGGACGTCCCAGCGGATGAAAGATCACGATATCCACTGTTCCAGGATTGAGCCCGGATTTGACCATCTCCTTGCGCGCAAGAAGCAAGGCGCGAAGATGCCGATATTGATCGGTAACGGTTTCGGCGATGGATCCGCCGCCATCAATCATGAAACGAACGTTCACACCGCGCAGAATCGCCATGCGAAGTTCGTCCAAGATGGCTTTTGCGGTTTCGTCCGGAGTAAAAATATAGGTCGAGATGTCGACGCTTTTCTTGGCCTGCTCGATCAAAAGGAGCTTCACCAGCAGCGCTTCGTGGGAGTCAGCAAGAATCTTGGCTCGACCCGGAAAGTACCCTGTGCTCTGTGACTCGAAATTGGAGACCGAATCCGATTCAAGTGAGCGCTCGCCGCAGACTTCGATCTTTCTCTTTTTCTGATCGTCGGTCATCAGCTCCTGCCCGCGAGCACGAGAGTCTTGCTCGTAGTTTTCTGAATAAGAAGAGGCTGGAGAGCGGTCACTGCCCGCAACGTTTGAGTTCGAAGAAAGATAGAGGCCGCAGAAAAGAATAGACAGACCGATGAACGATCCGATTTTTTTCTGTCTGGCGACTCTCCTCAGCGGCATACTTCAAAAACCTCTCAGCGAACCTGATTAAGGCAAATTACGTACCCAATTCCTCAATCAAATCAAATACACGTCAATTCTGCAGACCAGCCCCTGATTCATAGAAGATTCAAACACTTGGACCCTGTCTGAATGAGAAGCCATCTTTCCTTCACAAAACCAACTGATCCGCTCCTGTCGAACTTTTAAACACCCGTCAATGATTTAGGCTTCACAAGCAGGCTCGGAATTAGCCTGAATCCGCTAGTTAGCGAATGCGGCCTGGGGGATATGCTCATTGATAAAGGCCAGGATCGACATGAGCTTCTTTCTCATCTTGAGCTCAGGCCTTGCGTTCATGATCGCAAGATCAGGATCTCCGTAGAGATAAGAGCGCGCCAGGGCCTTCTCAAACTCCTGGGTCAGATCCGCGCCGATCTTCGAGCTGTCCACAAAGAACACGGTCTCGGAGTTCAAACGACGGGAGCGTTGATCGAGGTTATGGCTTCCCACGAATGAGACTCGTCCATCGATGATTCCATACTTGGAGTGAAGCTTTCCGTAAAAGTTCGCCGGCGCAACGAGTTGCCCGCGGCTGTCTCTCACCTCGCCTTTTGTGAACATCTTGTTATCGAGGCGGCCGAGTTGATAGACCTGAATTTTCTGATCGTGGTTATCAAATTCGCCTTCGGTCACTTCATGTGTGACAGGGTCCTCGCAGCGGTAGTGTCCTTCGCGCATGAACTCAGGGGCGCTTTCATGCTGAAACGTTGCCATCGCAAGCGCGCTGTCAGAAGTCGCGCTGGAGTTCGATAGAAGCCTGATTTTTCTTCCAGGCTTTTGCATGACCCATTTCTTGAGGCAATCGCGCTCATTCTGGGCGACAAAGACGTAAGGCGTGCATACATCAATCGATTTATCTGCCTTGGCCATGAGCCGAACGAGTTCAGAATAAATCGAATCGCCGTTCACGTATTTCTCAACAAACGGTGCGTTTGGATCCACGATCACATCCGAGATCGGGCGCTTGAGGTTTTGAATCTCATTGCCGTGCATGAGTTTTCCGCGCACCAGGCCGTCTTCCAAAAATGCAAAACCGCTGGAGCCTTTCATCTCACGATAAAGCTCGCGCAAGCCGCCCTCGTTCAAGAGGCGCTCAAAGCCACCTTCCATGCGAAGAAGCGCGTGGCGTGATGGTAGATCACCCAAGCTCTCAATCCGCTCCAGACCCAACCAACGATTACCCTTGGAGCAGAAGAGGTTCTGAAAATGTTTTCCAAGGGTATTGGTGATGTTTCTGGAATCCGTGGATCTTGGATCATTTGCGGTCAAAATCTCCATATCCTCGTAAGTGTCTTGATCGACCTGCGGATAGCCGTAGTAAGCGTTATGAATGTTTCGTCCGCCCACGATCGCCATCGTGGCCTCTGGGATTTCCTTATCGATCATGAAAATTTTGTCGTGTGAGCGGCGATCCCAGTTAAGACCCGTCTCACTGGAAAGGTTCACATCATCGATGACCTTCTCTTTCATATTGCTCAGGATCGTATTGAAGCGTCCGAGCGGATGAAAGATCACGATATCAAGTTGCCCTGGTTTCAGGCCGCTTTTCTCAGCCAGTTTTTTTGCCAGCAGCAGTGCGCGAGGCGCGCGGTATTGATCCTTGATCGCCTCACCCATGGATCCACCCGCATCGATCATAAAGCGCACGTTCACGCCACGGATCAGAGCCAGACGAAGGCCATCCAAGATCGCGAGTGCGGATTCGTCGGCTTCGAAAATATAGGTTGAGATATCGATGCTTTTTTGAGCTTTTTCGATCAAAAGAAGTTTTGCGAGAAGCGCCTCATGGGGATCCGCAAGCACTTTGATTTTGCCAGGGAACCAGCCCGTAGGCTGCGCCTTGAAACCGCTGAGAGTATCCACGCTGATTGCTTCTGGGCCGCAGACTTCGATCTTGCGCTGTTTTTGCGCGGGCCGCATGAGCTCTTCTGCGCCATCGCGAGTGATGTCATCTCGGACTTTTGGTTCGAGTGGAACTTGGGGATTGGAGGCAAGGCTTCGCCAGAGGTTAGCTCCCGTTTTTAGAGGGGTGCCTTGAACCCAGCAAATCGCGGTAACCGCGGATACGCCCAATGCGATCACGCCTGCGCCAATTCCCATAAAAGCTTTGTTCATACTGCTTTGCCTCTCACTCTCAGGTGACTCTCTTGGGGGGCATGAAAGGCAAGAGATGTACCGGCGGGTCGCTAGGCTCAGACGTAATAGGATTGCTTGTGAATGGATCTGACTGTCAAAAGTTTAGACAGGTGACTTGAATGGTCACTGAAAGACTTCACTCTTTGCTGTTCTTACAAGACTCAAAACCAACAAACTTAGGATAAGAGAGCCCGATCACGCATTGAATCGCGGCTTCGCTTACAATCTCACTGCAACGATCAATATCGCGTGAGGTGAACTTCACTGAACCATCCGGTTGCTCAGCACTCTTGAAAGCCTGCATGACGTTCACGCAGGAAAGCGAGTTCTCATTACTGATCAAGCCACAAGAGTGAATCTGCTGAGGCTCTGGGTTGGAAAGATACTGCACACAAGACAGCGAGTACTCGTCAGTGATGGCGCCACACGCGTCGGTTTGCTCAGCGCTTGGATTCTCCAGGCTCCCCACGCACTCGGCTTTGTAATCGACCGCAAAGGCGGAAGCTGAAGCCGAGAGAGACAAAAGAAGAGCCACGGTTTTCCAAGTCGTCGTTTTCATCGGCTCTGGGTTTTATAATATCATACTTATTTAGTCAACTAATATCCCTATAAACAAAAAGGACCGCCCGGGGGCAGTCCTTTCGTAAAATTAAGCTTTGGAAGTTAAGCTTGGCTCGAAGGCTTAGCCTTCAGAGGAGCTCCCCTTGCGCTTATAGTCAGTGGTGTACCATCCGCTGCCCTTGAGCGCGAAAGAAGTGGAGCTCATCAGCTTCTGAACTGGGCCTTTGCATTCTGGGCACTCCGACACAGGAGCATCCGAGAACTTCTGCATAACTTCAAAGACTTTGGTGCATTTCGAGCATTGGTATTCGTACAGAGGCATGGTTACTTCTCCATTTTAAATCAGACTGATTTTAGAGATGATGTCTTTCTAAAGACTTGTCAAGCCGAAGACAACTGTTTTTGTACTGTATTCCCGAAAGAACAAACAAAATGACCCAGAAACCGCTCCCAGACCAAATCCCTACCGCCTTCACACGCCTGCTTGGCTGCCGCTACCCCATCATCGCAGCCCCGATGTTCTTGGTCAGCGACGAGAACTTGGTGACTGCAGCGAGCGAAGCCGGTGCCTTAGGCGGCATGCCTTCTCTGAACTGGCGCAAAACCGAAGACTTCAGAAAAGCGGTTCAAACTATCAAGTCGCGCACATCCAAGCCGTTTGCGGTCAACCTGATCGTCAACCAATCCAACATCCGGCAACACGCGGACCTTGAGGTTTGCGCTGAAGAGAAAGTCCCGCTCGTGATTACGTCTTTAGGAAACCCTAAAAAGACTATCCAGAAAATGCATGAAGTCGGATGCAAGGTTTTCTGCGACGTCACGACCCTGGAGTTTGCCAAGAAGGTGGAAGACCTCGGCGCGGATGGCGTGATCGCAGTATCATCTGGAGCGGGCGGACACGCGGGCCCGATCTCCCCCCTCGTACTCATCCCTTATCTGAAGAAGCATCTTAAAATCCCGGTCGTGCTCGCAGGCGGAATCGCCACCGGAGATCAGATCGCAGCAGCGCTTCTTCTGGGAGCATCCGCTGTGCAGGTCGGCACGCGCTTCATCGCTTCACAAGAAGCAAAGGTGGACGATAACTACAAAAAAGCGATCTTGAACGCTGACCCTGAGGACATTGTTCTTACCAAAAAAATCTCGGGCACTCCGGCCGCAGTCATTCGCACGCCTTACATCGATAAGGTTGGCCTGGAGCTCAACCCGATTGAGGAGTTTCTCTACAAGCATCCTCAATCCCGAAAATATATGAAGATGCTTCGCTACTACCTGGGCCAAAAGGCGCTTGAGAAAGCAGCATCCAACGTCACGTGGAAAGAAGTCTGGAGCGCAGGCCAGGGCGTGGGTCTCATTGAAGAGATCCTGCCGACGTCTGAGATCGTGCAGAAACTTGTGCGTGAATGTGCCGAATCGATCGGCGCAGTCTCTACAATTTTAGGATGAAAACGATTCCGATCGCGACGCCCAGGGCGGCCGGGACCACGGATCTGCGACGAAGTGCCCAGCTCACGATCTGATTGAGGCGGCTGGGATGATTCCAGATGAAGCGCCCCATCGCAATCACAAGCACGCCCGCGATCACAGTGCCGAATGCGAAAGCAGCCGCAGCTGAGAGATAGCCAATTCCCAAGTTATGGCCTTTGACCATGACGGGAATCAGGGACTCGCACGGACCCAGGAGCGAGAGAACAGCCACTGCTCCCCAAATGCGATTGGAGCCCAGGCGAAGCACTTCGCGAATGCGGTTAAAGCGCACACTTCTGAGCGCCGCAGCAAGCACCACCAGAGCGACTGAGGCTGGAAAGAGCCAGCGCGAATCAAAGCTCAAAAGAACCGGGCGAATCGCGAGATAAATCAAAAACCCGAACGCGAGATGAAAACTCAGAGCAAGAAGCGAGAGCATCACCGTTTTGGTCATGCCCCACTTTCTTTGCCAGCTTGAGAGCGAGAGTGGCATCCAATGGTCTGGAGCCAACATATGTACTGCGCCAGCAAATGCGGCCAAAGTCAGAAGTGAGTGCATCCCTTGGGCGTATCGTTCGATCGCGTCAGGGTCAAGATCGGGTGCGTTAAGTCGGGGTTACTGGGTTGGGCCGATCACGCACTCGCCGCGAACCTTATCATTAGTCTGCAAGACCGACGAAATCCGTTCTTGAATTGAACTCACGCTCGCGCGCCAGATCCGCGAGGAGATGCTCATGGAAGCCGTATTCTTGAGAATCGGATACATGACCGCCTGAAAATAAGGATGATCGGTTCCGCCCTTGAGGGCTTTACATGCAACGTAGCTTGCATCCCCATCCTTCATATTGCAGCTGTGATCGAGCCCGAGTGCATGGCCGAACTCATGAGAGAAGGCTTGATCAAACTGGCCCGCGTTCAGAAGCGAGGGGTTCATGTAGATGATCTGTCGCTGCAGATCGTTTTCGCTCGAACCATAGCAGCGAATGGTTGCGCCCGGAGTTGTGTCAACAAACCCGATCGAGGTCCAATGCGATTGATTCTGCTCGCGTACGACATAGAAGTCATGTTCTCCCCCGAGATCCGAACTGCACTGATGGGGGTCCATCGACCTAAAGCCCGAAGGAATCGCTCCAAAGCGCAATTGAAAGACTTGTTCAACCCCAAAGCTTTTGCCTGCCTCGTTCCATTCCCGAATCGTTGCGGAAATGGATTCACGCTCCTGCGAATTGAACTGATCATCCGCTGTCACTTGAACAGGAAACTCCGCAACCCGGCCCATAATGGAGCCCTTTTGATCGGCGCTGATTGCGCAGTTCTTTGAGAGATTCTCGTGCTTGGCGCAGCTCAGGACTCCGAATAAGGTCAGTGCGAAACTGAGTGCCCTGAGTGAAGTAAGTGCAGTGAATCCTGTCCTATGACCGATCATGGTCGCTAACTGATCATACCGTACGGATATAGTCAACTAATTTTAACAACTTCTTATTACGATTCTTTAGTCGAAGATTGATAAATTAATTCGAAAATCGTCTAAGCCGATGTAAGGGAATGATTTAGAACCCAGAAAATCTGTTCAGCAATTGAGTAAAATGAGCCAAATACCGGTTAAATCAGTCATGAAACCCGAGATTGAGGAATTTGCCTCGCGCTACGGCTTGAGCCCGCGTGAGACAGAGGTATTTGCTCTTCTGACTCACAAGATCGTCCACTTCAAGGAGATCGCGGCTCATCTTAAGCTCAGCCCAAGCACCGTAAACAACCACTTCAAGAGCATTTTTGAAAAGACGGGCACCAACAGCAAGTCTGAGCTTCTTGCCAATTTTCTCAAACACGTCGTCACCAAACTCAATCACTGTCGCCATCTCGTGAGAAAGCCTCATGTGTTGGTCATCGACGACGAAGCAGACATTTGCGAATTCATCTCCGATGAGCTGACCCAGCGCGGAATGAAAGTTTACAGCTTCTCCAATCCGAAGGACGCTCTTCGTTCATTGCCATCCATGAAGCTGGATGTCGTGATCTCCGACATTCGCATGCCGGGCATGGACGGAACCGAGCTTCTGAAGGAAATCAGAAAAACGCATCATTACTTCCCTTCCATTCTCTTTGTCTCAGGCTACAGCAAGCATGAAGCGCTGGACCAGATCATGAACATGGGAGCCGTTGCGCTTCTTGAGAAGCCCATCGACATGAATCGCCTGTTCAGCCTGATCATGGAGCAATTCATCGAGGACGTTCAGGAGCGCACAAAGTACATGCGCACCGCGGAACATATCCCGACCGTGATCAATGAGAAGTTCCATCTTGAGATCGGCAGTATCGGTTTTGGCGGCGTTTTCATCCCAAAAAACGATGAGAAGAGCGACGGAGAGTCTGTTTACGACAGCCTGGAGATTGGCAGCCTGGTTTCGTTCCAGTTCAAGCTTGGACAGGATGATGGAACGATCACCGCAGTCGGCGAAGTCGCCTGGAAGCGCGACCAAGCAAAAGAAGGCCTGCCTCCTGGAATGGGCGTTAAGTTTGTTCAAATCTCCGATGAAGATCGGGAAAAGATTCTCGACTACTCGCGTCTTCATCGCATCCTGAGCTTCATTCCGATGGGCTCCACGACTTCGCTCAAAGAATCAGTCTAAGCCGACTGTTCTTGCGCACGAGAATTGCTTCAGCAAACTGAGTTTTCTTAATCAGCGCTGCCTCGCGGCAACGCATGCACCCAACTCAGGAGGCCTACTCATGGACGCACTGGAAATGCTGAAAGCCGATCATCAACGCGTTTCTGAACTCTTCGACCAGCTTCAACAAGCGGACGATATCGATCAAAAAAGGGACATCTTTGAATTGATCCGCGACGAGCTGAATGCACATGCCGATCTTGAAGAGAACTACTTCTATCCTCTTTTCAAATCAAAAGAAGGCTTCGAGGACCTGATCGACGAATCCTATGATGATCACGCCGAAGTGAGAGACCTGATCGAGGAAATCGACTCACTGGACGACGAGAGCGAAATTGAAGACCGTTTTGACGAACTTCAGGAAGTCGTCGATGGCCACGTGAACGAAGAAGAACATGATCTCTTTCCCAAGGTGAGAAAGGTCATGGATCAGGAAGCCCTGGATAAATTGGGTGAAGAGCTCATGGCCGCAAAGGCTCCTCCTCGCGCTGCTTAGTCGCTCTATTTGAATCACGCAGGCGATTTGACCGAGGATCGTCAAAATTCCATCATCCGGATCTGCATTTTTTTTAAAGTGGGGCTGAATAAAAGAAATCTCTCGTGTTATTCTTTCTATGCCACGAGGAATATGAATGAATTTTACCACCCTTCATCCTCCGCTGATTGCAGATCCGGATCCTCAATTCTTGCTCAAGTTAGCAGAGGATAACGGTGCTTCGCTTTCTCCACCGGTGACTGTCACGACCTGCAAGGCGCTTGAAGACCAACTCGATCACGGCCGTTACGTTTTCTCAGGCATTTTCGTCAATCTGGCGATTGCCGGAAAAGACACCGTGAAAATTCTCACCAAGATCCGTCGCACGCGTCCAAGTACCCCCATTTTCCTGATCTGTGACGAGTCAGCGTCACATCCTGAGCCCATTTCCCGTGAGTTTTTGAAATCCCTGACGGTGCACGAGCAGGTCTTCAAACCGCTGACTTACATGCAGGTTCTCAAACGCGCGAATTCGGCACAGATGCCGGAAGCGCAGCACATCCAGCACATGGAAGAAGCCCCTGTCAGCGGCAAAGTCGAGATCGCGGGAAACGACAACGAATACCTCCCCGTTCTCACTTCGCAGTTTCTCGCGGGCTCACCGTCGCACTTCGGTCTTTACATCCGCCTCTCGGAAAAACGCTTCATCAAAATCCTGAGAAGGGGCGACACACTGGGACACGATCGCCTGGAGTTTTATCGAAAGAAAGCGATTGAGCAGTTCTACATTCAGAGAAACGAGTACGAGGGTTTTCTTGATTACTGCAGCGAGAATCTCCAGGAGATTCTGAATAACCCCAAAATCGGCGCGCGAGAAAAGACGCGCCTCACGCTTCAGCACGGACAGCAGGTCATGGCGTTTCTGCAGTCCCGCAAGATCGCGCCGCAGATGCTCCGCCACGCGCAAGAGTTCGTGAACAGCGTGCACAAGCTGACCGACCATCTTAAGCTAGATGAAATCTCTGACATCAAGAGCCAGCTTCAGGATCCTGCTTTCCGCGACCATGCTTCCGCAAGCACTCTGATCAGCGCCATCCTCAGTCACCGGCTGGGGCTGCGAGGGGAGAAAATGACATCGCTTGTGGGCACCGCAAGTTTTCTTCACGACATTGGCCTGCCCCACCCTACGACTCAAAAGTTTCTGGATGGCGACTTGGAGGCCATGTCAGAAGAGGAGCTCACGATTTACTTTGAGCACCCTAAACGTGGCGCTGAGATGCTCAAGAAACTGGGGCGGCTCGAACCCCTGGCGATTCAGGCCATCGCCCAACACCATGAGCGCCGCGATCGAAAAGGTTTCCCTGGACAGCTCGGCGCAGGTCAGATCAACTTGATTTCCGAAGTCGTCGGGATCAGCGATGAGTTCATGCAACAGGTGTCCCTGAGCTCAAAGCATGGGAATCTTGATCCAATTCGCCAGATGGAAGAACACTGCTTTAATGGCTTCTCCGCTTCCGTGATCGATGCTTTCCGGAAGTGTTTTGGCTAGAATCGATAAATATTGGATTGCATTGGCGGAACATTGGTATTAATAAGAGTTCCTTACGCTTATTAGGAATGTGATTTAGTCTGCCTGATTCAAAGCGGACAATAAAAAGTTTAATGCTATCAGATAGATAGCTCATTAAGACCGAGTTTCGGTCACTATTAATGTCATTTTAGGAGACGATGAAGTTATGGCAACACCAAAGAAAAAGATTTCCAGAAGCCGCCGGAATATGCGCCGTTTTGCGAGTGGCAATCAATTGGATAAGCCAACCATCATCACCAGCGCTGTGAACCAAGAGCTCACTCGCCCGCATCGCATTACCCGCGAACTTCTCGCTAGCGGCCGTTACCTCGAAGCAACGGCAAGCTTCCAGAAGCGCCAAAAGAACAGCTAATTCGCTGTCTTTGCTTTTAAGGTTTTGATTTAGCAAAAACCGGAGTGAATCCAGAATCCCCCAGAATTTCTTTCCAGAAATTCTTCAACGATTCAGGTATTTACTCCGGTTTTTGCTTTTCTTTCAGTCGCCTGATTATGCCGCCCGATCAGATTCTCGGTCGATTTCCCGATCGACTTCACGCTCTCTCTCAAGCCCAATCAACCCAACTCGTTCTCCAACACGCTCCAATGGGCGAACTAAACGCAGAGCTGTACGGTTTCCCTGTCCGATCGTCAACGCCCAGGCCAACGCGATCAACGTAGGTCCGAGGTACATGATCATCATAAAAATGTAAGCGGCCATGTACGGTTGAAGGGGAACTCCAAAGTAATCAGCACCCGAGTAAATCTGAGTAATGTCCATAAGTGCTCTAAAAATGAGCAAGTTCCAAGCCCGACTGAGCGATCGCCTTTCAAATCCTACTACTCTGGAATATGGTGACTCTCTCACTGAGGAGAATTTGCATGAGTCAGCTACGCCAGATGAAATACCGTTTAATCCAGAGCCGCGCTCTATCGAAAGCGCGTAGCGGCCAGGTCGCTGCAATGTCCAATAAATCCTCGTTGGATAAAGCGGGTACCCCAGGGCTTGGTTTGGAATGCATTCTGGCGCCGCTTGCGCTCTCCAACAGCGGACTCTCGGCGCTGGGCCTCTCCTCCTCTCACTGGTCGGCGGATGAGATTCAAAAGCAGTACGTTCGCAAGCTCAGGCAGCTTCAATCCGATAAGGACGAGACCACGGCTCGCAGTCTGACGATTGCTCTCTCCTCCGGCGGACAAGCCTCGTTTCTCTTTTATCATCCGGAAGCCAAAACGTTTGATCTGCATTCAGAAATGCAGAAGGCCTTTGCCGAGTTGATCAAGAACGCCGAGCGTGACTTTGATGGAAAGGTCTCGCTCGATCTTCGTCATCTGGATTTCGATAACCAGATGCGCGCTCTGCAGGCGTTCGTGTTCCTTTGCGAGACGGCTCACTGGGAGCCTAACCGTTTTGGCCAATGCGCTCAGAAAAAAGATTCAAAGGCACCCACCATCGACGTTCAGATCCAATGTGGACTGGACGAGAAGGAAGCTCGCGCCATCGTGGATCGCGCCGTAGCTCTGGGCCGCGCGAACAACGAGGTCAGAACTCTGGCTGATCTCCCAGCCAATGAGCTCAACCCTGCCAACTACAGGGCTCGCATTCAGGCCTATGCCCGCGAGCACGGGCTCTCGTTCGAGTTCTGGGACCGTAAGGAACTTGCACGCAAGAAAGCAGGCGCATTCCTTGCCGTGACTCGCGCCGACCCGAACACGTCCGGCGGCATCGCCATTTTAAAATACGTCCCGCGCAGCAAATCAAAAAACCGGAAGAAAATTACCCTCGTCGGTAAAGGCATCTGTTTTGACACCGGCGGATACAACATCAAGCCAGGCAACTACATGCTGGGAATGCATGGGGACATGACAGGATCCGCGCTGGCGCTGGCGCTCTGCGGATATTTTGCGCGCACGCAAGCCGACGTCGAAGTTCACGCTTACATGGCGCTTGCTGAAAATCTCATCTCGCCAACAGCATACAAGCCAAACGAAGTCGTTATCGCCTCCGATGGAACTTCGATTGAAGTCGTCGATACGGATGCCGAGGGCCGAATGATTCTTGCTGATACTCTGGCCTTTGCTCGTAAAGGAAAGCCTGATCTTCTGATTGATTATGCTACGCTCACTGGCGCTGCCATTCGTGCGCTGGATCGCAAGAAGTCTGCGGTTTTCTCGCACACCCATCGCGAGGATCTTGCCCAGATGGCGGTCCGTTGCGGCGATCAATCAGGTGAGCGCGTCTGGTACTTCCCTCTCGATGCGGATTACCGCAAGGGACTCAAGTCCAAGATCGCAGACATTCTGCAATGCTCTGAATCCAGCAACGCCGATCATATCTATGCAGCCACGTTCCTCTCTCACTTCGTGGGATCGGAAACTCCCTGGGTGCATGTCGATCTCGTCGCTGGCGAAAGCAAGGGCGGACTGGGCCTCATCGGCACCGACACGACTGGCTTTGGCGTGCTCTGGACGGATTCTTTCGTTAAAGAATTCCTAGGCTAATTCCTAGGCTAATTCCTGGGCAATCAAGCATCGCTTTAATTTGCGCTGCCAATGCCAAGATCATAGGCTTCCGCCTTGATCCAGCCGATCCACCATTTATCCGAGTTGTAGAGCTGGAAATTTGCCCGAGGAGGCATCCCGTTCAAGCCCTGGATCGGTTGGACGATGATCGGTGACAGCGATGGGTTCTGAAGATTGGTTCGCTGCAGGAAGCGCTGACAAACCGTCTGAAGCTGCGATTGCGTCGCACTGTCGAGATCCGAGAAGTTCTTGGCCAAGTACGCCGCGGCTTTGGATGGATCGGCATCGTTTACGCCAGCAATGTAATTTGCCGCGTACATATCGAAACGCTGACCGGCTTCCGTCACGGCTCCGGCTGGCTTATGGCAGTCCAGGCAATCCACTGATCCGCGCACAATCGGTTTATAGACCTGATTGAGCCAGACGTTCGGCTCTTTGCAGTTTCCAAGGATCCCTGATTGCAGGTACCCGAAGGAGAAAGAGATCGTATCCGGATTGGACGTTGACGTTCTCTCCTGGAAAATATCCGCAGCGCTTGCCGCCGTGCTGAAAAGCGGAGCAACGGATGGAACGCAATAACTCGTGGATGTGGCATCAATCGTATTGAAATCCACTGGCGTTGGAAAAGTCGGGATATTGCAGATCTTCTTGCCACTCGAGTCAGTCACGTTGAAGTTTGCCTTATCCACCACCATATCGATGTTGTGATAGGCCTGCCCATAATTGGCTCTATACTGACCGTTGATGTAAAGCCCGAGGTCATGGACGTAAACCGGGCCATCAGGACTCATGATTCGCGGATTCTTGAGAACGTAGGCGGCAACGCCAAGATTGGAAGCGTAGTTCTCGTAAGCGAAATCAACTTCCAACCAGGCACGTTGGAGATTCGGGTTTTTCAGCGGATTCTGGCTATCAGGAGTGCCCGGAAGCACGGAAAACTTCGCAACCGGGTAGCGGAGCTTGCTCCAGCACTTGTTCGCGCAAAGCCTGTTGCCGTTGGCGTCCGTGCGCGCCACTTTGATATCCGGGCTACAGCTCAGATCCTCGGGAAGATGACATGCCGCTGGATTCGGCGATGGGACGGGAATGGCGTGAGTATAGACGATCGCAGTCGAGGTCTGGCCTGGCAGGTTGCCTGATCCGCTCGAGCTGAATGAAGCTTTCCAATCCGTGATCAGCCCAGTCATTGTCTGAGCGTTCGAGGTGCCAGAGCATTGCGCGCCACAGTGACCATCGCTCACCTTATGCACAAACAATGAGGACGAAATATCCGAGAAGTTGACGAGCGGAAAATTCAACACGACCTCGAGTGCCGCGTTGACATCGTTTTGCGCGAATTTCGGGCTTTGGGTGGTCCCATGGCAGCTCCGGCAATTGTTCGTCACATAGGGATAGACCGTGCTTTTGAATCCAGCGAGGACGTCGGCCGAACCGGCCTGCAAATTGCCATTGGTCTGCGAGTTGAGGCTTTGAACGGGAGCGCCATCGCGCTTGCCCTCCAGGCATCCGGAGGCGAGAAGCGTAAGCGAAATCATTGTTACAGCTAAACGTGCAGTCATGGGGGTCTCCGTAGATCGGCCTTTTAGCTCAGCTCTTGAATGGGCCCAGCGCCACAAGCGAATCAATCATGCTTGCGGGTACCAGCGCGGACCCCAACGAGTTCGCCATAGGCCCGGTATAAAGATTGAGCGCATTATTGAGTGCGAGATAGTTCAGGACACAAGCCTGAGCCGCATTCTGCATATTGTAAGTCAGGCAGTTTGGATCCGTGGTCTCACCGCTCGTCAGATTGCCAACGTGCGTTTTGAGAACATCCACCGCCTTGGCGTGCGGATCAAACGCAGCCATCACCATGCCGCTATGGCCATTGTCATCACCGCGCCAGTTACGGGTCATTGGATCGGAATAGATCCCGCCGTCCGTGATGAGCTGTAGCGCGAATTTCTTGTTCTTCTTGCGCGCGAGCTGGAGCATGCGCTTCATGACCATGCCGATCTGCGCATCTTTCGCGTCGCCGGAGGTCTGCGTTCCATCGTGATAGTCGCAGCCCCCCACCGTGATGACGCCTGGGCCTGAGGTGCCTTCAAGAGCATTCTTGACGATCGTTGCTTCGAGCACCATGGGATCGTTCTCACCGGTCGCAGGGCTGATGCCGTAGATGGCCTGGCAATCAGCATCAAATCGCGCGTCCATGCTTGCGGATGGATTAACGTAGTTTTTGTTGGCTTTGAATCCTGAATTGATGAGAGCGCTCATGGCATCGCCCTGATTCATCGCGCTCAGCATGCCAAGCTGCGTGTTGGAGAGATTGAGAAGTCCATCAGCCAGATCACTCACCACGGCCGTAGGCACGTTGGCAAGCGCGGGACCATAACTCAGTGCCTGAGTCAGCGTTCTCACCGAGGAAATCGCAACAGGCTTCGCTGCGGATGGAAGCAGAAGCCCTGCAGCCGATAGCGAGTTTCCGGCCGAAGGCGAAGCCACGGTCCCCAGACCGTTTGGAAGTCTGCTGCCAGAAGCACCGAAGTAAGATGCCAGGCCTGCGATCTGCACCTCATTGGACGAGCTATCGCTGAGTGTGTTGGCGTGAATCAGCGACATGCGAAATCCGGATTGCAGCGCATTGACAAATTCGGTGTCCGCGGCGTTTTGAGTCGCGGTAGCTGGATCCGCCTGATTGACCGGCGTAATCTTCATCAGTGTTTCATAGACCTGACTTACGCCTTGGGCCATCGGAGCGCCCATGGAGGAGTCGACGCCTCCAACAAGCGTGGCAAGGCCTGTTCCAGGATAAGATGAAAGAGCCTTGAAGGAGCCCGAGACCTGAGAGCCCACCCAGTTCCCCAGCAATCCGAATCCGCCCGCGCAATCAATGATCAGAAGCGGGCAAAGTCCCGGCATGGCGCTGCCAGATGCGCCAGGAGCCGCATCACCCGCGCGCACCGCGCGTTCACGAAGGATCAGACTCACGATGGATGGAGCCATCACCATGCCGGAAAAACTGATCAGGCCGCTACTGATGAAGTCGCGACGGTTCATCAGTTTTTTCTCCGGATGGACCGGATTTGGATCGCCGATCTTGAAGATTCTCTGCTCGGTTTTCTTTTTCATATTCCCCTACCCTTAATTCAATAGAAAGGCTGAGCTGCTGAGCGCCATCGTGCATGGAACCATCAATACCCCGATGGTTTTGTCCTGAGCGCTCGTGTTCATCGGAAAGTTCGACGAATCCTTGATGGCGTTGAGCAACGCGGTTGAAAAAGCGCTGAACTCGGCATCTGTTGCGGCCCGTTTCCAGAACTTTGCGGTGTATTGCTCAATGGCGGCCACCCCAGGATCAGGCGATCCACTGGCAGGCTTTCTCACGAGGGCCGTGCCACCGCTGGAGGCCAGCGCCTGCGGACCTGCCGTGAAATTGATGCCGTTATCGGCCCAGCGCTTTCCATCGGCCAGAGCCGCATCGCTGGTGATCATCTCGCGGCACGCAACCGCCATGAATTGAGTGATCGCCATCAACATGGATGAATTCATCGACGTTGCGTTTCCATCTGACGACAGCCAGGGTGCAATCACCTCGTAGTTGGACATAAGCTTGGTGCTGAAAGGAACGTTGGTCACCGCGGCAACCGAGAGCCCGAGCTGCGAGACGGTCTTCAAGCCTGCCGTGCTGCCAGGCGCATACGCGGCTTGCAGTGCTGCGGTCGTCGGCGCCGAATTGAACGTCAGCACCGTTTTAGGCGACAGACTGAAGCAGGATGAAAGTCCCGTGCACAAAGCGAGAGCCATGCTGACTCGAATGAGATTTCTCATTTTCCACCCCCAGCGCCAGTTCCAAGGCAGCTCGAGAGAGATGCCGCCTTCTGGAACAAACGTCTCATATTGTAATTCGTGCTCTGGAAGTAAGTGCTTAGGTCATTGATGACTCCGGCATCCGGTCCATTGAAGTGCACATCCACTTTGGCGGGAGTGCCCATCGTGCAGACTTGCTGGTACACGCGCTTTGCCATGCACTTGGCGAAGCCATCGGAGTTCGCGAGCATCATACCCAGTGCATGAACGCCGTTACCCTGGGTCGGAACTCCTGACGACCATCCAAAAACCGGCTGCCAATTGTTCGACGTCAGGAAGTTCATCCAGGAGTCGTCTCCGGTCACGTACCCTGGAGGAAAGACGCCATTGTTCTTGTTCATCTTGGGCATCGTGGCCTCTTCGCCATAACCACCGGCATTGACGTAGAACACGCGCCAATCGTTCAGATCACCAATCCCGTTGCCATTGTTAGGCTGACTTGGATTTGGGTAAGCGTCATAGAAGGCATAGGCTCCGCCCAACGAGTCCAGCGACGTGTGACATGAGCGGCAGCTTGAATGATAAATCTTGGGATCTCCGCCTGGAGCATGGTCGACGTCGCGACGAATGCGCCATTCAGTCAGGCTGGAGTCCTGGACGTCGGTGATGTCATGGCAGAGGAATCGATCCATCATGAAGCGGATCGCGCGGCGGTTCGTTCCCATGTAGAGGCCCGAGACCCCCCACTGACGAGTCGTCAGAAGGCCCGCAGCGTCCGGATGAACGATCGGATGGTCGGAATTGAAAGCCAGGTCCTTGGAATTGTTATACACGCACTGTGGAGCCGGCACGAGTTGCTTATCGAGTCCGTTATTGACCGGGTCGGCATACATCGCCACCATCGCATCTATATAAGGTTTGGTGCTCTTATAGACATCGGATGGAGCGCAGGAGCCGGAGGATGCAGGCTTGTAAGCCTTGGGAACATAGATCTGGTTCCCGGTCAGAAGGAGCTGAGCGTTCAGATCATCGCGGACGATCCCGATCCAGGTCGCCGTGAAGTCATTGAGGTCAGTGAGCTTTCCGGTCGTACCCAGCGGGTTTTTGCCGGCATCAGAAAGCGGCGTGATCATGTTCCAGAGAGTGGAATTGTAGAAGCCAGGCTCACGGGTTGCCAGATAGGCAGCCTGCATGATGTCGCCGGACATGATCTTATCACTATAGAGCTTGAGCTGTGGATACTTTGGACCCGTGCCTGCGGGATCGACGTTCCAATCCGGAATCTGCTTGTTCTCGTCCATTGGCAAGCCTGCCAGGTGGAGATAGAGCCTGCGAGCAATGTCCTGCGCTTGACCCACTGAGGTTGGAGCCGCAACGAGGTCGCGTGCGAGAATCTTCACGCTGATCTTATCACTTAAGAGCGATCCACCTGAGATGCCGAGGCTGAGGTTTTCGGCTGCGGTGTCGCGGAAGTAGAAAGACGCTGTTTTCTGTCCCGCGGGGATCATGACATTTGAAATCACGCTCGTGCAGTTGGCGTCCGAATAAAGCGTAGTCGAGCCCGACTTTGAAATGTTCACCGTCAGATTGGATGCAGGTGACGTATCGTTTCCGTTCTGGTCCTCCACTCCGATTGCGACCGGAGCCGAGCATTTTCCCTGGTCAACCGACGAAGGAGCGCTCTCGAACACAAGCTGATTGGCTGTGCCGCCGTTGATGCTCTCCACTTGCACGGCCGAGACGATGAATCCATTGCCAGGGCTGTAAGACGTCGCCACCTGTTGCGCCGCCTGCGCTACAGTCGATTGAAGATAGAACTGAATGTAAGAATCGCTGATGGTTTCGTTCCAACGTCCCGTTGCAGGCTCGGACGCAGGATAGCTTTTGGCGATCGACATCTTGGAAGTGTTGTAAAGACATTTTGGATCCAGGAATGCGGTCGCTGGCGAAAGGGTCATCGAAATCGTGACCTTATCCGAAGTGAAGAATCCCGAGTCGCCCTCAGAGAGCTTGATGGCCGTACCGTTTCCATCCACTAGATTAACCTTCATCGCGGATGAGCAAACCTCGGCCGTCGTGCTGATTGGCGAAGTCATGAATTTCAAACGTGGATAGTATTTGACGGTGCTGAAAATGCCGAAGCTCTTTTTGACTCCAGAAGAAGGAGCAACGACTTCGAATGCATAGGTGAAGCTGAGCTGGCCCGGATAGGTTGTTTCAGCGTAGAAGTTTTCGTAGTGACCGGACCCTTGGGCGATATTGAGCACGACGTATCGAACACCGTTAGCTGCCCAGCCTGCAGGAGATTTGTCGGCTGCGGCCAATTGAGACTGAATCGCGGCGTTAGCGGATGCCGGCAATGAGGTGTAAACCTGAGGATTCAGGCCACCAGAACGGGGATTCATATTATCCGTAGGCTTGATGTAAAATTTTGCGCTATTGAGCGTGTTCGCATTCGATGCCTTGACCATGATGATCGCAACACGATTGGTATCTGCGCCAACATCAGAATTCGTTGGCGACCAGGTATAGCTTGGGCAAGGCGTAGGCGAACCGGCTGGCACAGGAGGAGGAGGTACCAGGCGACGAACGTACAATATCTGCTGGGGTCTGACGTCCTGAACATTGTTCTTGATCGCGGAGTAGCCCTCGCTTCCGCCCACCAGCTGCATATTGTCGACATTTCCAGCAGCAAACGTAGGCTGCGGCGTAGGCATGGTTGCAGGTGGAAGAACGACTTCGCCCGTAGGGCAAGATGGATCGGCGCTCCAGGCGCTACAAGCGAGCAGAACCCCACAAAAGGCCAACCATTTGACTTGCAGATTGAGCATGGACTGTTCCCCTCGCCTCCATCCTGGAGACACCCCATTTCTCTGAGAGAGACTTACTCAGATATGAATAAGCTTAAGACATCTGCTTAAGCCGCAAAATGTGTGGTGTGGGACACATCCTATAAATCAAAGGAGATTTCTTGCAGAGAACGAGAGGCTGCTTCTTCACTTAAGATATCAAAGGGTTCAAAGTCTCGTTGAAATAGGCCGAAATCGAAGCTTTCCTCGAATGTTTTTAAAATTGCTTCGATAGTCCAGCCGCAAGCATTGAGCTCATGGAGCGTGACGCCCGCAGTTCGCTTTTCCAGCCGATGACCATCGTTTTGCACTATGAGTGAAGTGTGAAAGACAGCAGGCAATCGCGGCTCAAGACCTTCCACTTTGCAGATCCAGGCTTGAATTTTTCTTTGAATCTCTGTTGCTGAACTGAGATCGGCTGCGCGGACCAGAAGGTCGTACCTGCCATCCAGATCATCAATCGCGCATGCCCAATGATAGGACGGCACAAAGGATGACGCATCCACCTGAGCCGACGTGCGCGCGATGATCGGATCATGAGCTCCGCCGGGTTCGTCGCTTTTAAATCTCCAACCCAGAAGGATCTGAGGCGTTGCTTTGGCTTTGGCAAGAGTCGCTTCGGTCACATTTCTGCATTTGCCACTATAGACGGGAGGCAAGGAACCCAACGCAAGATGCGGGGCCGAGGCCAAGGTCTCCATCGCCGATTGAATGTCTTTTCGGGAGCATACGCACGGATAAATCTGTCCTGATGCGACTGCCTTTTGGAAAAGCTCCCAGTGTCTTTCTCGGCGCGTACTTTGAACGATGATCTCATCCGGCACAAGCCCAAGCTCGCGCATATCAGCAAGCTGCTGCTCTTGCGCTCCCGGCAGGACCCGCGGCAGATCGATATCCTCAAAGCGTACAATCCAGGGAAGCTGATGCGCGCGCGCAAGTTTCCAGGAGACCCAAGCGGTTCTCAGGTTTCCGAGATGGAAGCGTCCTGTAGGCGAAGGTGCGAACCGAACTCCTGACATAATTCAATTCCTACCTGAGGGCGGCCTATCTAAGTGCAGCGGGATGAGCAAAGTCTTCAGGTATCTTTTGAATCTTGGGATGCAGCTCCACGGGCGCCATGCTTTGAATCGCATCGAGCGAGATTCCATACCGGGACTTTAGAACGACCAGCATCTGTTCCGCCCTGATCTCAAAGCGCTGGATCTGCTTTTTCTCCAGAAGCTCCTGGATCGCTGCAAAGTCGGTCGCGGAATAAGGATCAAGAAATCCGACGTTCAGCTTCTTTTGCTTCATTCCTAATGGAAGAGCTCCGTGACGAAGCACCCATTCAATCGGAATGAGCGATTGAGTAGACTCAGGGAAATACTTCGCGTCTAACTCAAAAAGTTTGAACTTAGGCGAAAAGATTCTCCGAAGCATCTGGATTATAACTCCACAGCGGCACGAAGCGCTGTCAGCGTGTAGTTCACTTTGCCTGGAACGTCATTGAGATCGCGCCAAGTCTCAAAAGACCATTGAACCAGACCTGGCTTCCAGACCAGAACGCCGCCAATCAGTCTTTGATCACTGACCTCGATCACGCGGTTATCGTTCTGTCGGTAACCCGTGCGAATCAGAGCCTTCCAATCGCGTTTTGCGCCGAACTTCTGGCTTCCCTCAACGTACCATCCACTTCTAGTAAAATTATCCGCAGGCAGGTTCACCTTAATGGTAATGAGGGCTGCGCGAAACTCGGTCCCTGTTCTTGCAAATCGAAGCTGGGAATCCAGTCCAAGCGCAGTGAATCTCTCCGCTTCCACTCCCTGGTCACTGTAGCGACAGGTGTAGAAAGATCCATTGAGGCCGAATTTACGAGCCCAGAGGGTTTCAAGACGTCCACCGATCGCCTTGTCGCGGTTGTTATCGGTGATTTCGATATTTGTCTGCCCTTGAAAATCAGGATAGATGCCGCCTTGTCCTGGATAGGGGTTTGCCGTAGTCGATTGAAAACCGTTGGTCAGATAAAGCGTTCCATCCATGTGGAAGTTGGAATAATCAATCAGGCGATATTTCATCGCAATGCCTGGCTCTGCCCAGAGATCCGGAAGGAAAGCGGTTTGTCCTGGCTGGAAAAAGACGGAGAGATTTGGGCGACCACCATACATTGTATGTGGAAAGGTGTCGTCAAACGGGATCAGGAGCTTTCCGCCGCGAAATTGCAGCCTCGGCGTCGCCTGATAGCCCAGCTCAAAAAAGTTGGAGCGCGTTGAAAGATTGAAACTGAAAGAAAAGGTCAGCTTACTATCAGGCATCAAATCAATGAACGTGTAGCTATGGACGTTCCTGAAGGTAAGATCCATGACGTTTGGCTGATTGATGAGCCAGAGATCAAAATAGAACTTAAAATTTGGCGTCAGGTTGAGCTTTCCAAATGGATTGCTTCCACCCGAGGCATGCGGGCTTCCGCCACCTTCGTGAGGATTTACTCCCCCGCCCGCCATGGGTTTGGACGATGGTGTTGACGAAAGCTGATTGAGGTCCACTGCCTCTTCGGTTGGCTTAGGTCGTGGAGTCGCACTGGGAGCGGGCCTTGGAGCAGGTCTTTGAGCTACCTGGGGAGCAACTTGAGGAGCGGGTTGCTGAGCCGGGCGAAATACGGGAGCTGGAGTTCCAATTGAAGAAGACCTCGCAGGAGCTGCAGTGGGCGCTGGTCTTAAAGCATTATTTGGCGTTGCCACTGCTCTTGGAGCGCTGATTGCGTTGGGCTGAGTCGGCACTACCGGCCTTGCAATAGTCGTGTTCGGCGTGGCGGCTCTTGGAGCCACGGGAGTGACAGTTCTGGGAGCTGCCGGTCTCTGCGATGGAGCCGCAGTTGGCGTATCATCGAGAGTGATCACAGGCCGACCTTGCGAGGTCGTGCGCGCGGTGGTCTCTCCCCATGCAAGCGAAACTACTCCGATGCCAACAGCGAATACAGGTCCAAAAGCCTTGGAGATTCTCAAAGTTGGTTTCCCTTTATAACTGAGTCGGTACGGCTCTTCCGTAAGACGTCGTCACCATTGCAGGCTGTCCAAAAACGATCTGGTTACAAACATTTTCGCATGCCCCGCAACCAACGCAACGATCAAAATTCACATGATAAGGTCTTGTTGAAGTTTGTCCCTCAGGAGCGGGAACATCGGCTCCTGAAACAGCGCCTTCCGGCTGCCATCCCTTGTGAAAATCAATCGCGTTCGTTGGACAGACGCGTACACACTCATTACAGAATTTATTTTCTGTGTGAGCGATACAGCGGGAGGATTCAAAAACAGCCGTCCCGGCCTTGTAGGAGTACTTCTCCTCGATCGGATACTTCATGATCGCGTCGGTTGGGCAGGCTTGAGAGCAGGCGTTGCAGCCTTGCACGCAATAGCCTTCCGTCGGAACCATGACAGGAGACCAGAGGGCCCGAAAGCCATGCTCCAAATTCGCTGGCTTGAGGATTCCTGTTGGGCACGCCTTCATGCATTCGCCACAACGAATACAGCTTGAAAGAAAGTCATGCTCTTCACGACTCATCGGAGGACGAATCAGCTTCTTTGAAGCTCCGGCCTCCCCTGCCGCAAGATTCATCCCCGGCGCCGCGATCACGGTAAAGGCCGCGGTGGCAATGAGGTTGCGTCTTTCGAGCGAAACCGGCTGCTGCGACGGCGTGACTGCTGGAACGGGTGATTTCAGGGTGAAGAAGTTCGCATCGACCGGGCATTCCTGCGAGCAGGCAAAGCACTTGATGCATTCGGACTCATTATAGACTTCAGCGTTCTCAAAACTGATCGCGCCGGTTGGGCAGTGGTTTGAGCAGATATTGCAATGAACGCATCCTTTGGTATCGCGTCTCAAGACTGAGTTTCTGGACGCAAGCGCAAGATACGCCCCCAGAGGACAAGCCGTTCTGCACCAGATGCGAGAGAGCCTCGTTGTCGCCGACATGATTCCCAAAAACAGGATCAATGTCGCCACATCGACAAAGAGTCCGTGCATTCCAGGCTTTTGACCTGCGACCCAGAGGATCTCTTCATGCGATCTCAAAAAGGGACCAACGACCACGGCTGCCGTGCGAGTCAGAAGCACGATCGGGTCAAAGCCCATAAGAGGACTGACTCCCCCCATCACCGCAAAAAGGACGATTGCGAAAAACAGATAGTACTTGAACCGGAACCAAGAAGGAGATGGGCCTTCGAACTTGACCTTAAGTCGTCTCAAGACCCAGCCATAAGCATCAAAGATCGCACCCAAGGGACAAACCCAGCCGCAGAAAACACGGCCCAGGAGCAAACTCACTCCCAAGGTCACCAATCCCAGCAAGGTGATTGTCACGAGAATCCTGGTGCCGCCACAAACGACAGTCGTAACCAGTGGATCGATTCTCAAGAGAAGCGATACCGGCACATGGCGGGCAATCCAGGATTCCATCGGATGATGCGTCGCAAGAATCAGACTTACCCAAAGGGCAAATACTGAAGCTTGAACAACAATCCGGACGTGGCGAGTAGGAATCAAAACGTGCCCTTCACTTTCGATGCGGAGCTGATCGAGCGCACGACGGCTTCAGTGGTCAGGTTACAGCTGCCGGTAGCCTTGGCGATGGTGTCGATCTGTTTGATCAGGGAACGAGCTTCTGCAGGGCCTTTACCGACGTATTGGTCAAGGTAGGATTTCTCTTTGGTTGGGAAAGCATGTGGGCAGCTCATTTCGACCACTTCAATGCCCGTCACCTTGGAAGTTGCAGGGTCAACGCCCACAACCCAGGTGTGTGTGCAGTTGGGTTTGTAAATTCCGGTTTCAATGAACGCGAGGCGCGCTGCCTTGCCATGCTCGTTCTTGGAGTAATAGACATCCTGGCCTGGGCCCAGCGTCTTTTTGAAAGCTCCCTTCCCTGCGTTTCCAAGAATGGTCTTGATCGCATTCCCTAAGGATTGAAACTCCTGAGCCTGCGCTGGGAGCAAGGTTGTCAGCATGGAGGTAAAGGAGAAAATCGAAAGACCCACTGACTTCTTCACAGACATTTTCATTGAACGGTTCCTTTCGTCACGTTTTGGGGAGTTTGAATTTTTTTCGATGCAGCTGATCGGGCCCGTTTAACTCGAAGCAAATGAATGAGTGCCAAAGCAGAGGCAAAGGCAGGAAGCGCTACGAGCCAGGAATGACGCTCAAAAAGGTAGGGATTGAACTTGGAAACCCCAAGGCTTCCTAAATCGATGGCCTCATCGCCTGAGTCAGCCCAGGCGGCTGTCGTGCTCATGGAAGCAGTGATCAAAAACAAAAGCCCCAATTGGGCAGAACGATCCAGGCCACCCCAGAAACGCTGAAACCAGCCATTCCACCTTGGGGTGCCCGAGGAATCGATCGAGGCGGTAGCAAAAGGAACCGCTGAGTCCAAAAGCTTCTCCGGATCTTTCCATTCCCCTTGAGAAACAAAGAGGGCCGTCGAAAGAGCATCCGCGGTTCCGGCCGAGGGATGCGCAACGAGCGCTGTCTGGCATTCCTGGGCCTTCGCTCCGGTTCTAGGGTCAATCAAGTGAAGTCCCTTTTCATGAAGTCCGGAAACGCCAATGGAAATCTTTTCGCCCGTGACATGAGAGAATTCAATTCCAAGATCCTGGCCCTGCTCGTCCCTCTTCCAGCTCCAGGCCCAGCTCCAGGGCTCTCCAGGCGCAGAGAATCCGGAGAAGACCAGACTCGATCCGCCAGCGTTCAAAAGGTAATCCGTAAATCCATTTCGCTCGATCAGATGCCTGACCCGATCCAAGGCGTAACCTTTTCCAATCGCAGCAAAGCTCAGCCAGGCATCCGCGGTGGTCCGCCAGGCCACTCCCCGCTCACGGCTCCAATCCATAGGCTTTGGAACTTGCCTGGAGAGAGGTCCGCTCTTCACGGTACAGCTGAAAGCTCCTGCGGTGCGCTCCTGGATTTTCAGCGATTGCTCCAGGAGATCGATCACCGAAGATGGGACCGGAACTTCCATGAAGGGTTCAGCCAGGTTGAGTTGGCGCACTGGGCTTGAGGACAAGAACTCGCTGAGCTCGCCTTCCAGAACCTCGATGCGGTGATGGGCTTCCAATAATACGGAATCCGCCGCTTTTATCCGCGATTTCTCGCAGCTGATGCGCAAATCAAAGGTCGTCGCCATATGGTTCTGGCGGTGACGGACGTGCACATAAGCTTCATGACGGGGCATTCCTTAATTTTAAACAAACACTAGAGATCGACCAGCTAAAATTGAGCTCGGGCACATGAAAGATTCCTCGGGGAAACCCGTTCGACGAAATTTTGACACTCACCCCAAGAAAGCTTTTCCATTTTTCAAAAACGCGAGTTATAGCAGCGAGCATGAGGTACCAGACTCGGTTTGCTTTCGATCTCGGTCAGGGGCGAAGCAGCGAATGCGAAATCGAAGTGGAGAAGAGCGAAGCGGGACGTATTCAGGTCACGCTGAGCGAGGGCGGTCTCCGGGGTGGCGAAGTCGTGCGAAGCAGTTACGCACGGATTTCTAACCAGGTGTATGGCAAGTTCCTGAAAGGAATTCCTGCCAAGCGCATCCGTTGGGCATATCGCTCGGACTCTGTTGCCGAAGTCCCTCTGCTTTGGGATGGCGGTCGCCTTTACCTGAACTCAGGTCTCAATTCCTACAGCGAGCATTCAGAATCTCTGCACGCTTAACCTTAAATACGCGAACCCATTCTGAAATCGGAACGAGTTTGCGGAACCTTCCCTGCTCATTCTGATCGCGCCGATCCGCGCGGCCAACCCGAAAGATGTCTTCAATCTGGCGATCCGTGAGTTGAGAAAGAAGCTCAGCCAGGAACGCGCGCCCTTTCTCACTGATCTTGGGATCCGAGAGCGTGCCAAAGGGAGTGTGAGCCAGATCGGCAACACAACGTGTCGGATCTTTCCAAATGGAGTGATGCTCCCAGGCTGCGAGATTCATACTGGCCCTCTCATCCAGCATCTCGGCTCCCCCGAAAGTCGAGCCCAGATCTTCCACCATCATGAAAGGCCGAGTGCAGAAGGACCTCCCACTCGAATCCTCTTGAATCCCGTCCGGAAGACAAATCAGCTTTTGTTGGCCTGCGTTATTGTCACCATGCTGCACCAAGGCAGCCAGAAGTTTAAGAGCATCTCGGTGTTTACGCGGCGCGCCTCCGTGTCGCTCATCGATCAGATCCAGCTCATCCCAACTCCAGCCTGAGTCCTCATGATCCGTTTCGACAATTGCCTTACCGGGCATTTTCAAATCAGCTACTGCCGGATGAAACCAGCGATCTGCGACATCGTCACTCTCGGGGTTCATCCAAGGATCCTCGGGACACCCACGACAATGCACCTTGACCGGATAGGAACGAACCGCGCCAAAGCCTAGAGCCCAGAAAAGCCGTGTTCCGGCTGGCATGGAATAGACTTTGCCGTTGGGAGCCTCGTATCGAACTTTGATTTTGGTCCCATCGCTTGTTTTGCAAAGAAATTTGGCCGTCGTGCCTTCAGCTTTTTTGGGAATATAATCGCAATCCACGCGCTGCTCGAAATTAAAACTCAGCATGTCTTCAGGACCGCGCCAGATATCCCTATGAGAAACGTCGGTAGGCTGCCACACCTGCGCAGAGCGGATATAATGAAGCCTTTCTTTTTTACTGACAGGGTCCAGAGCCTTTGCCAAAGCCGGAGATGAAGCCTCATGACTCAGCCCGATAAACAGAAGCATCCATCCCATCGCCCTTAAGCTCATTGCCCTTGAGCAACGCATTCCCGACCCCATATTTATCTCCTATTTAATAGAACGACAGTCGGCGGGCGCGATGCGATCGGCATGCCATCAGGCACTGCGGCCAGCCGATGGCATGCCGGTTGCTCGATCATTATTACCTATGTCCAATTTAAACGCGGCTGAGCTGACTTCATTCAAGCGCATCGAGAAAAAGTTCGTGCTCTCACAAGACGAGGGCATGGAACTGCTCCGCATGATCGCGGAAAGAGTACCTTCATCCTATCCAAAACAAGACACCCAGTTCTACGACGTCGAGTCGCTCTACTTTGATTCGCCCGATCTGGATATCTACCGCGCTCACTTCCAGGTTTATGACGGCAGGTTCAAGTTGCGCACGCGCACTTACGGCCCGAACGGGATCTGGGACCGAAGCTGCGTTTTTCTTGAAATGAAGATCAAAAACCGCGAGGTGACCGAGAAGTTCCGGATCAAACTCGACCCGGAAACCCACGCGCGCCTATTTGAGACCGAAGCTTCAGAACTGGCCTTGTCTCGGGCGTTGATTCGAACCAACCCCTCGCTCGAGTTCCGTGAGCTCTCTCATCGAGTGAAGAGCGTGGATCAGATCCTGCGCAAGCTCAAGCTTCGCCCCTGCTCCCGTCTTTATTATCGAAGAAAGGCGTTTGAGAACTCCGAGATCCGGATCACCTTGGATGAGAACATCCAGGGCGAGCTTCTCATGGATATCCCTGCTGCGACGAGGATGGAAATTTTCGGCTCCTCCCTGTGGTCGCAGGCTCAGCAGATGCACAAAGGCTATCCGATCTCGCGCGGCATGGTGCTTGAGATCAAGAACGAAGGAATTCTTCCAGACTGGCTGGATGGATTTCTCAAAGAAAGCAAAACCCCTGAAGCCAGGTTTTCCAAGTATTGCTACTCCGTGACATCCAACATCAGCGGAGCGATCGGAGTGCCGCTGTCTCGTGCGGAGATCGCTCCCGTGCTACGGAGAGTGGCCGAGTGAAGCGAGATTTTGCTCCACTTTGGAAAGTCATCCAGACCTATTTCCATTATGCCAAGCCTTACTGGCGAATGATCGTTCTTTCGATCGCATGGGTCTTTCTCCGGGTTGGAGTGGATGTGTTGAAGCCCTGGCCACTCAAGTTTGTCGTCGACCAGGTTCTGAAGGCTGAGCCAGTCCCCGCGCACATTCCCTTTGCGGCAGCTCTCAGCCACATGGACCGCTGGCAGCTTTTGATCGTCAGCTGCGGCATGATCATCGTCATGGCGATGGCCTATGGCTTTTTTGCCTGGCGCTCACAGGCTTGCATCACTTCCATTGGTCAACGCATGACGTGCGACATTCGGCGAGCGGTCTTCAAGCATGTCCAGGGATTGCCGCTCTCGTTTTACGATCGCACCCGAACGGGCGATCTGGTGACCCGGATCCACAACGACATTTCCAACGTTGAAGACCTGCTGGTTTCCTTCGTGAACGTTCTGCTGGTGAATACCCTTGTCATCTTAGGAACGCTCTACATGCTGAGCCGCGTGGACTACAGATTTACCCTGATCGCGCTTGTCATTGTTCCTGCGCTCTACGTCGTGGCCCGACATTATATCGTGGCCATCAAGACGGCGCAGCGAATGGCAAAGTCCAAGGAAGCTGAGATTGCTTCGCTGGTTCAGGAAAACGTGTCGCTGATCCGGACCGTCCAGGCTTTTGCGCAAGAAGATTACGAGACAGCACGATTTGACGGTCCTGCGCGAGCCGCTTTATCAGCAGGCCTGAAGTCCTCGGGACTTCAGGCAAGGCTTGAGCCTTCGATTGAACTCCTGACCTCGATCGGCACCATGCTCATTGTTTTCTACGGAGCAAGACAAGTTCTGATGGGCTCCATGACGCTGGGTACTTTGATTGTCGTATTGACCTATCTTCAATCCCTTTACTCGCCGGTCCGCCTGCTTGCCAAAATGGTGAACACCGCCAACAAGGCGATCATCAGCGCTGAGCGCGTTGTTGAGCTCATGGCAATGCCTACGGAAGCTCAGACCGAGAAAAACTCGATCATCTGCCCGGACCTCAAAGGCTCTGTGAAGTTTGCCAGTGTATCGTTTCACTACCCGCGCCGCGCCGGAGAGAGCACGAATGCTCCGCCTGCGCTCAAGCAGATCCAGCTCTCGGTTCGCCGTGGGATGACCGTAGCGGTGATTGGAACCACGGGCTCAGGAAAAACCACGCTCACCAGCCTTCTTCCTAGGCTTTACACGCCCACGCAGGGAACGATTTATCTGGATGGCCTGGACATCAAGACGCTGGAGAGAAAAAGCCTTCGCCGGCAGATCAGCGTCGTCCCGCAGGATGCGGCGCTTTTTCGGGCGACGATCTGGGAAAATATTGCCTACGGAGCACGCGATCTTCCCGAGGGCTTCAGTCCAGCCTGGCTGGTGAATCCTTCTCGACGGGCGCAATGCAAGGATCTCTTTGAGAGAATTCTCCACTACGCCAACGAGGCCAATGCCCATGAGTTCATCTCTCGCCTGCCGGATGGCTATGACACGATTTTAGGCGAGCGCGGCGGGACGCTCTCTGGCGGCCAGAGACAGCGAATCGCCATTGCTCGCGCGATGATCCGCGAGGCCCCGATCCTGATCCTTGATGAGCCCACAACAGGTCTGGATGCAGCATCAAGTCACCGGGTGATGGAAGCCTTGGATCGACTCAAGACAGGCAAGACGTGCTTCATCGTCGCCCATCATCTGAGAACGATTCGCGATGCGGACTTAATCGTTGTGCTCGAAGAAGGCCAGATCATCGAGGCAGGAACGCACCACGAGCTCGATCATATCGGTTCGCGGTACCGAAGATTTTTGGACCTGGCTGTGTAACGGAAACGCACGTCAAAATTCCGACATGGGATCATGGCATTTTGTTTAAAAATCCGATTAACTCCGGCGATCTGCCTCTGTTAATCTGTTGAGGATGTCTCGCTCGACCTACCTGAAAATATCCGTCACTCTGCTCATTGTCACCACACAAACTGCCGCTTACGCAGATGATTGGGACCCTCGCCCTCAGTCTTGTTTCGTGGATCAAGTCAAAAAGTCCCTGTCTGAGCGAAAAGAGAAAATCGTCAACAAGCTGAAGAAACCGGTCACGAGCCAAGAAGAGCTCGAGCGATTGAGCGCGACTCAGTTGGCCAGCTACTTCCCTGACACCGAGAAATCCACCATCGCGGGAAGCAGCAAGATCAGTCAGCGTACGGAAGCCAGTGCCGAGCAGACCGATGCTTTTAAAAAAGATTGGGATGCGCTCATTCAGCAACGGGCCGGCGAAACCGCTTTTGACCCCTATAAATTGAAAAAAGCCGTCAATGGAATGGGTGGCTCAAAAGGTTATCCCAACCTCGCACCTGAGTACCTCGATTCTTACAAGAGCCAGGGTCTGACTTTGTCCGAGCTGCAGGATCAAATCGTCTGGGATTACAACAAGAAGCAGAAAGCCGAACGCGCGGACTACGAAGGATTGAAGCGCGACCTGATGAGCGCAAACCCCTACCTCATAGCTAGAGGCGCCATGCGATGGACCAAAGACCACTTTATTTTTCCGGTCAAGGACTCCGTCAAAGGCGGTGTTTTCTTTGCCATCGCAGCGTCGCTTTATAAACCGGTCACCGATGTCTATAATAGAAAATTCAACGCAGTGACCTCAAAAGCTATTGATAAGCTTCCTGAGCACAAGGAATTAAATGATTCAATCGAGAGCAATCAAAAGCTTGCGAAGGAGGCTCTTGCGGTTGATTTCGTAAATATGGCAACCCAGGAAGAACGACTCCACACATGGGCCGAGCTTGAGAAAAAATTCAAAAAGAGCCATGAAGTAATTCGTAAGAATCAATTGGACATCCCGTCTTTAAAGACGCCGATCGAACAGAACAAGAAAACATTAGAACCCTATCTGAGAGCCAATCGCGTTGCGTATCTTACCTCCCTCTCCCAGCTCTCAAAGGAGACTACCCCTCAGGCGACCTCCACCAAGGCATTAGCCTTGGGAAATCTCAAAGCTCAGGAAATGAAATTCCCCCCGAGCGACACCGAAGTCGACTTATCCAACACTGTCACTGATCTGGTTCTTCGCCAGATTGCGGATGATCCAGCTGCGTTTCAACAATTCGTCAAAGAATTCGTTCAAACACAGAAGCCGGTACCTTAAGCGTTCACCAAATGGCGAAGCTGGCGCTTGGGAGTGGCGGACGGTTTGGATTCCTTTGAAGAGCCCGAAGGCCGCGACATACCCTTCTCTTTCAAGAATGCTGGAGTGTCCCGTTTTGTCCTGCCCTCGTGATCGAGAGAGTAATCTCGGATCAGCGCATCTTTGAGGCGCGCTTCGTCCACCTTCTTCTCGTCACGCAGATAAAGCCAGACGGACTCAAGAAGATTCAAAAGCGCAACGCCATGACCTTGAGGATGCTTCTTAGCAAGATAAGCGCTCATCTCGTCCATCTCCCAGAAAAGAGACGGAGCATGGCGCCTGGAAGCAAACTCGCTGACGATTTCCATCGTGTGCTTGAAGTTGCCGCTATTGGCAACAAGATCCCAGAAATGAGCAAAGCGGGTCATCCGCTGGATCGTTTCAAAGCTCATCGTTTTCGTACAAAGCACCTGATAAGGGGCATGCTCCTGATAGACCATCTCCCACTCTCGATCATGACGGATAATGGGCGTTCCGCGCAGGCGCTTGAGGATTCCGACCTGAACTTCATCAGGCTTGAGTGCTGCCACAGCGTCAAAGCCATCCGCAAAGCTTTCCAAAGTCTCGCCTGGAAGGCCCACGATTAGATCCGCATGCGTATGAACGCCAGTCTCTTGATTCAAGAACTCAAAGTTCTCTTTGATCTTTGAATAATCCTGCCTGCGCGATACGAGGCGCGCAACTTCCGGGCTCCAGGTCTGAATTCCCACTTCAAACTGAAGCGATCCCTTGGGGAATTGCTTGATCAATTCCCGAAGCTCAAGCGGCAGGCGATCAGGAACCATTTCAAAATGGAGAAACAAACCCAGTTGGATGCGGTCTAAAAAGAACTTCAAGATGCGAGTGCCGGTTGCGACGCTCAGATTAAATGTCCGATCCACGAACTTGAACTGGCGCACGCCCCGTTGAATGAGGCGATCCATTTCTTCCAGAAAAAGATCGAGATCAAAACTTCTGACCGATTTATCGAGCGATGAAAGGCAATACTCGCATTTGTAAGGGCAGCCGCGCGAGGCTTCGACATAGATCACGCGGTTATGAATGTCATGATCGCTATAGAGGGAGTAAGGCATGCGAATGGATCGAATTTCGGGCAACTCGCCTGAGATCCATTTTCGCTCGGGCCACTTCCCTTCAGAAAACCAGGCTCGACAAACGTCTCGGAACAGAAAATCCGCTTCGCCCCGGATCGTGAGATCGGCAAGCTGACAGATCGCCTGGCTCTCCGTCTCATAGCTGACCTCAGGACCTCCGAGCACCACCTTGATGTCAGGTCTCACGCGCTTGAGCGTTGAAACAACCTCCAAGGTCTGACGAGCGTTCCAGATGTAAACCCCAAAGCCGACCACCGATGGGTTCAGATTCACCAGCGCTTCCACGATGTCGCGCGGATTTTGCGCGATCGTGAACTCCATGATCTGAGCGCTTGGCTGAAGCTCTTCCAGATTAGCCAGCAGGTATCGCAAGCCAAAGGAGCAATGCGAGTAGCGAGCGTTCAATGTACTGAGGATGATCGAGCTTTTCATGTTCCGCCGGCAATTTAATCGAAAGGAAAAGCTTTTGCATCAGCTTAATGGCTAAACGTCGTCGTTCCTAAAGCGGCCTAAGAAAGGCGGGAGAAGTGGCTGATGTAAAAGACATTCCCCCTTGGGGAGAACCTGAGCGACAGGCTCCGCACAGGATCAGTGGAATGATCAAGCGTTACGCTTATACGATTCCTGAGCATCAGGCATCGCGCTGGATCCTGTTACTTTTCAGTGATCAAGTGGATGCCTTGGAAAACCGGATCATGGATTCGATCAAGAATCCCTGGTTTATTCTGAGCGTAACGCTCTCAGCTGGAGCAGCGCTCTATTTAACAAAAACGCCTCAATCTAAGTTAATTCCAAACCCTGACGAGGTCGCTGCATAAGCTCCCCGCCGGAATGCTCCTTGCTCAAGCGAGGGACATGACACCAGCGGCAGCTCGTCTTCTTCGATATGCTCTCTTTGGCGCAATCACCCTTGCGATTGTTGCAACGCCTGGCTGCAACTCGCAAAACGATCGCACGAGCGAGCGACAGTCCGGTCAAGGGTCGAACTCCTGCCAGCTCGTTGAATCAGGAAGCGGTCCGACGGGCACTGACCCCGTTCATCTGGAAACCGTGGCGAACGGACTCGATACGCCCTGGGCTCTTGCCTTTTTGCCAGGTGGCGACATTCTGGTTACGGAGCGCCCCGGGCGCCTTCGCTTGATTCAAAATGGCGCGCTCCTCCCCGATTCGGTTCTTGAAGTGAGCGTCGCTCAAAGTGGCGAGGGTGGACTCCTGGGTCTTGCGTTGCATCCGGACTTTGCGAGCAATTCGTTTTTCTATCTTTATGAAACCGCTTTGAACGGAAACGGTTCAGTGAACCGCGTGGTTCGCTACAAGCTTTCTTCCGATCACCGAAGTGCGACGCTTGATCGAATCATTCTCGACAATATCCAGGCTGGAAGCGTTCACAATGGCGGAAAAATTCATTTCGGTCCCGATGGAATGCTCTACATCGCGACTGGAAACGCCGGAAACACGGATCTTTCTCAGGATCCAAATTCCTTGAACGGAAAACTTCTGCGCCTCACTCCCGACGGTCAGATCCCGGGCGATAATCCCCAACCCGGAAAAGCCTGGTACCTCAACGGCATTAGAAACTCAGAAGGTTTTGACTGGATCAACCCATCGACTCTGGTTGTTGCCGATCATGGCCCTACAGGCGAGTACCAGGGTCGCTTGGGTGGTGATGAAGTCAGTATCGCCCGCGCTGGCGACAACCTGGGCTGGCCAACGATCTGGCACTGCGAGACGCAAGCAGGCCTTGTGACTCCTGTTCTGAGCTGGAACAACGCTGTTCCTCCAGGAGGCCTGGCCATTTATCGAGGAAATCAAATTCCAGGATGGAATGGAAACGTCATTCTTGGAACCTTGGGCTCTGAGCATCTTCACCGAATCATCCTCGATGAGAATCGGAACGTCTCTCGGCATGAAGTTTACTTTGAGGGACAAATGGGAAGAATTCGCGAAGTCATCAATGGCCCGAACGGTGAGCTTTATATTACGACCAGTAATTGCGATGGCCGTGGCGATTGTCCAAGCTCAGGAGACGCACTTTTAAGAATAGTGGCCGGAGCAAGTGCAGGTAGCCGTGGAACCGCGTCTGACTCCTCCCCTATCTTTGTTCAAGGAACTTTGAGCTATGGATCGGGCGCTCGAACTCATCAGAAGGATGTCGCGCTTCAATTCACTGTTTCAGGGATGCATCTTTTTGATAGCCCGGAGAACTCCTGCCCGGGCGATCCGCATATGCAGGGAGCGAGCTCCACATCTTCCACCACTGGAAACCAGGGAGAGTTTGCAGCTGAGATTTTACTGAACGAGATCACATCTCGAGTGAATGCAAGCTGCACACTTCAGAAGAATCTATCAGATCTGGATTCTCTGACGGTCGAGGCTTCCATGGATACCGATACCGAGAGCTGCACCCAGTTCTGCCAAGGCACTTTCAATGCAACAGGCGCATCCTGTGAGTCCCAATGCCTCACGGGCCAGAGAAAGCTCAGAGCGTCCAAGGTTTTTGCTCACGCTGACCTGCTTCAGCTCAGTGCTGCAAGCACCGGTCAAAATGCGACCATTCTGAATGTGCCTTTGACTTTGAATCAGCT
Source organism: Bdellovibrionia bacterium (assembly GCA_045805065.1). GTDB lineage: Bacteria > Bdellovibrionota > UBA1018 > UBA1018 > UBA1018 > CAZCBS01. The sequence goes on from JBJMMA010000040.1 coordinate 39,710, forward strand.
GGGCCCCCCGCTCTCCACTCTTCATGGACCTGATCTTGTAGTGGATGGAAACGCCGCTCAAGCTACCGCACAAGTCAGCGTTGAGAATTTCGCTGCGGATGATTGCGCCGTTGTCGAAGGCTGTGTCGTTGGCCCGGGTCAGCACAAGCTTCTTCGCTTTGATGGCGTGATTCAAAACCTGGGTGACGCGGACTTTGTCTTGGGAAGCCCCGACAATAATCCACTCTTTACCTACAGCTCGTGTCACCAGCACTATCACTTAGGTGAGATCATGCTCTACGAACTTTTGGATCCAGTCACCAAAAAGCCCGTGATGGTCAATGGCGCTGCCGTTGTTGGCCGCAAACAAGGCTTTTGCATGATTGATAATGATCAGATCGCAGGCAGTTCCGAGGGTAAGTACGATTGTGATCTTCAAGGGGTTACGCCGGGCTGGTCGGATAATTATGATCACACCTTGGATTGCCAGTGGCTGGATGTCACGGGCGTTCCTCCAGGCAACTACACGCTTCGGATCACCGTGAATCCAATTGGCAAATATACTGAATCAAACACCTCCAATAATACCTCTGAAGTACCGGTGGCCATTCAGTAAACCAGTTAAGACGCGGCGCAGAAACCCTGGCGAAACTCTAATATTTTTGACAATCCGGACCTGTCGGTGGATACACCATCGCTTCGGGGGATTGATTCAAATGAAAAGAGCTTTAGGAATCATTTGCGTTCTGCTCGCCAGCGCGAGCTCGGTTTGGGCTGCGACTGAGACGCAGGCTACGGCAACACCAACCAGCGCCACGGGACAAAACAGCGCCAATGAGCGTTCCGGCTTTGCGCTGCTCAAAGAAAAAGTCGGCGTGAGCTACTACGGAATCTACTACGGTCCTCCCGCATCAGATCCTGGCTCAAGCAAGCAGATCAATGAATGGGGCAAGCCCACCTCGAATCAGTATTTCCTGAACTACCTGGGACTCAGCTACAAGGTCAGTAAAACCCTTCTTCCGGGCATCACCGTGATGTCCACTTACACTCCCGTTCGCGGCCAGGACATGACCTTGCTCGATCCTTATCTCCGTCTGACTGACACCAAGCTGATCAGCTCAGGGAACTGGAACCTCTACAGTGAGCTTCGCCACTTTCTTCCAGTGACGAAAGCTTCTCACAACGCTCACAAGATGAGCACGTTTGGAACCTTTCAGTGGCTGACCTACAACGTTCCCAACACACGTCTTTCGGTTGGTGCATGGGCCAAGTTCTATTGGACGGTATTCGGCTCGGGCGCCCTTCCAGGTGCAGGCGATGATTATCAAGCCTTTTTCCGCCCTCAGATGTTCTACACTCTGACACCGACCGTGGCTGCCTCGCTCTACTATGAAATGACCGGCAATCACACGCTCGGAAAGTCCGCTTCCGACTGGCATACGGGCTACACCAACTTACAGCTGGGAGCGATGTGGACTGTCGTTCAGGGCGTGACTCTGAATCCGTATCTGCTTTTCAATACGGGCGGAAAAGTCACGACCGATACGACCGCCCTTGGCGCTCAGATTTTTGCGACCATCCTCTAAAGGCTGACGCAAGAAATGAAAGCCGTTATCGTACGAGCAGAAGGCGGTCCTGAAAATCTTGCCATTGAGCAGGTCTTGGATCCTGTCCCAGGTGCTGAAGATATTCTGATTCGCACGCATGGGGTCGGGCTCAATAATGCCGATCTTCTGCAACGCCGTGGACTTTATCCACCTCCTCAGGGAGCATCCCCTCTCATGGGGCTTGAGGTCTCGGGCGAAGTGATCGCAACCGGCGCAAACGTCACGCGCTGGAAAAAAGGCGATCGTGTGATGGCGCTGCTTGCGGGCGGTGGTTACGCTGAGCAGGTGGCCGTGCATGAGCGGCTTGCGATGCCCTTGCCGGATGGTTTGGATTACGTTGCGGCGGCAGGCATTCCTGAGGCGTTTCTCACGGCATGGCTTGAGCTTGTGACGTTGGGAGAGATCAAGGCAGGTGACGCCGTTCTGATCCATGCCGGTGCAAGTGGCGTTGGAACCGCAGCGATTCAGATCGTCAAAGCCCTGGGCGCAAAAGCTTACATCACTGCAGGATCGAGTGAAAAGATCCAGCGCTGCCTTGAGCTCGGTGCGGATCTTGGGATCAACTACAAGACTGAGTCTTTCGATGCCCGCATTCTGGCTGAAACCGAAGGCGCGGGAGTAAACTGCATTCTTGACCTAGTGGGTGCAAGCCATTGGGAAAAAAACATTCGCTCTCTTGGGATTGGCGGAAAACTTCTTTTAGTCGGCCTGGGCGGCGGCAGAAAAGCCGAGCTCGACCTAGGGCCACTGCTCAGCAAGCGAATCACGGTGATCGGAAGTACACTCCGGTCGCGACCTCTTCATGAAAAAGCAGCGCTCGTGGAAGACTTCACGCGTCGAGCTATTCCACTTTTCACTGAAGGAAAACTCAAGCCCATCATCGATCAAAGCTTTGCCTTTGATCAGGTCATTGACGCGCATCGATATATTGAGAAACAGACAAATTTCGGAAAAGTCGTCCTCACTCTTTGAGTATCTCGTAGACAGATCATCTCGGCGTAGGGCATAAATTTGGCTACAAGGATGATCACTAAGGAGACTCTCATGAATTCTTTCATGCGTCTTACCATGCTCGGATGGCTTTTAACTGTGCCTGCGCTTGCGTTCTCAAGCGATGCAGTGCCGCCTTGCATGGCGAAGGGTCAACCGATCCCGATCAATAATGCACAAGCCTTGAAGTGGAAGACGTCGACTGCAAATCAGTTCACGTCTCGTTCGCACCTCATGGGTCGTGTGGCTCGAGTCTACCCGAATCAATCTGACCATAATCATTTCTCGCTTCAGGTCGGACCAGGTCCTCGCGATACGATCGAAGTCATCTACAATATCGAATTTGGCCAACTTCCTCAGATAGCGATTGGAATGCAAGTGGAAGCCTGCGGCGATTTCATCAACTCATTTGCTCAGGCAGGCCCTTATCCTCCGTCTCCGGATGGAGCGATCATTCACTGGGTTCATTACAATCCCAACGGCAAGGGCCATGACTCAGGATTTCTGGTGATCGATGGCATGCTCTACGGCTACCCTCATCAGTATCAGTTTCACAATCCGTATCAGTCCCCGTATCCGTACTACGGTCGCTAAGTCAAAGCGCCGTTTAAAAAGTCAGCTCGGCAAGCACGCCGTAATGATCCGATAAGTTCGGCTCATCACACACGCGCTTGAGTCCCACTTTCTTGAGCGGCACCTTGGCTTGGACATAGATGCGATCAAAAATGTGAGGGGCGTCTTCCCAGCCTCGGCACTCGTCCTGGCGCTCAGTGGCCAGGCGAGCTGAGATTTCAGTGGCCGGGTTATTTTGCGGATCCCAGGTGATCTTCTGCTGGGTTGCGCTGAGTTGAGCACAATCAATCAATCCGATCTCCCAGAGTGGCTCCATAGACGACGAATCTGCCTCACAATTGAAGTCGCCGCAAACAGCCAGGAGATCGACATCCTTTGAACGACGTTTGAGAGAGCGAGCCAGGCGCACAAGCTCTTCACGCCTTCTCGTGCGGTGATGATGACTTACCTCGGTTCCATTGTGCAGGTGAAGATTAACGACCGCGATTTTGCGACTTTTCCACACTGTCTCAAGCAACAAAGCGCAACGCCGCTCTCCCAACTGCATGAACAAGGGCACCCCAAAGGGCGTGTCCCATTCATAGGCTTTTCCCGAGAGGGTGATCCGTACGGTTTTTCGCTTTCGAAACGCCTTTCCGGTTAAGGTCAGAAGCCCGTCAGAAAGATGAAGTGGAAGTCCCATACTTCCCCATTTGATCCCAGCATTGCATCGCATGGCCGCGTCACGCATCGACAGTTCCTGCGCAACCAGCGAGCGGCGTTTCTCGATCGGGTTGATCTCTTGGAGACAGAAAATATCTGATTCTGATTTTCTGAGGCGAGTCAAAGTCTCCATCTGCCGAATCCGTCTGAGCTGCGCTTCTTTTGAGGATTCGAGCTGAGGCATTAAGAGAGGGCCAAAAACCCCGTATCCATAAGGACTCAAAGCATGCCAGACGTTCCAAGTGCAGATTCGAAGTACATTCATCGGCGCCGATCTTATCACACTATCCATGCGTCAAGTTGCCGCACCTCCCCTCGCAGCCTGCGGCAGGTCAACGCTATATTTTGGCCCATGCAGATCCATCTGAGAGATTTTCGAGCCGTCGGGGCGCTGGCGTTAATTCATGTCTTTTTTATCTCGCATGCGATTGCAAGCCTGGGAGGCTCGATCGACTCCATCGAATCGGATCGAAAAGCGTTCGAGGGAAAACTCAGGTCCCTGACCACGACCGATTCTCAGAAAAAATATACGGTCCACGAGATCAGCCGCGACGGAACACAGATTTTTGAATACGCGCTGCCGAATGGAACTGTTTTTGCGGTGAGTTGGCGAGGTCCCACGCAGCCGGATCTGACTGTGCTCCTGGGAGACTACTACCAGGAGTATCAAGATAAATTATCCTCGCTCAATCGCGCATCTTCTGACGGACGCACGGCTCAGCGTAGAGGAAGATCCGCGCGGGTGATTCGCTCCAAGAACATGGTGATTGAACGCTCCGGTCATATGCGCGACATCCGGGGAAAAGCGTATCTGCCGAAGCTGATGCCAAAAGATGTCAAGCCTGAGGATCTTCATTCATGAAATCTCTCCCTGTGAAATCTTCTCTCAGCGTGCTTCTCATTTCTACTGCTCTTGGCCTCACATCTTGTGGCTCGGCCAATAACGAAGAAAATCCGCCCAATCTTGCAGCTCCCACCACAGCTCTTCCTTACCTGAGGGCAGCAGGAAACAATGTCTTGCCGATTCAGATCGGTGGATCTTCCATCTGCGGACAAGGCGGATATCTGAATGAGCCTTGCACCACGGTCACTATTTGTGTGCCGGGCACCAATCAATGTCAGACGGTCTCGGACATCCTGGTGGATACCGGAAGTGTGGGGCTTCGCGTCTTCTCAAGCGCACTTAGTTTCACGCTCCCGAATCAGACCGATTCATCAGGAAAAACGACTGCTGAGTGCGCGCAGTTTGGCATTGGAAGCGATTGGGGGCCACTGGCCTCAGCCGATGTCATCTTAGGTGGAGAGCCCCGAGTGAATGTCCCGATTCAAGTCATCAACAAGGGATTTGCTCCACCTCCTACCGAATGCGTGGCAGCGGATACCGATCCTGCCAGCGCAGGGTTCAATGGCATTCTTGGAGTTGGCCCGTTTAACGAAGATTGCGGAAGCTCGTGCGCCGCAAGCTCGGCCCTTCATGCATTCTTCAATTGCCCTGCCTCGGGCGATTGCACTGCCGTGGCCCTTCCCAACTCCGCCCAGCCTCAAAACATCGTTTCAAAGCTTCCGGTGGATAATAACGGCGTTCTTCTGGCGCTGGACCAGTTGGGAATCGGCGGAAGCTCTCAAGTGGGAGGAGCGCTGATTCTGGGGATTGGAACATCGACCAACAATGTGCCAAGCGGGGTCAATGCCTACGGCCTCGATGAGCAAGGCAATTTCACGACTTTGTTCCAAGGGCAGAGCATCCCCGGATCATTCATTGATAGTGGCTCAAACGGGCTGTATTTCCCGAACATCGCGAACCTTCCCATCTGTTCGGATGACACGCATGCCCCTGGATTTTATTGTCCCTCATCCACCCAGGTCTTGAACGCAAGCAATCTTTCGGAGAGCAACGGTTCGAGCGCCGCTGTCGATTTTGCCATTGGAAACGCTGACGGTCTTGCGCAGGGATCAGGAACCGCCTTTGTCGAACTCGGCGGTCCTGCCTCAGACACCTTTGATTGGGGGTTACCGTTCTTTTATGGACGCGCGGTTTTTCTGGGGATTGAAGGAAAATCCTCAACCCTTGGATCCGATCGCTACATCGCCTATTAAGACCCGCGTCGGAGCTTAAGCTTTCTTTAAGAATGGGCAGTACATCACTGCCTCACCTTCGATGACGGCCTTTTGTTTAGAGTTCAGAACTTGAGTCTGAACATTCACAATCGGCTTATCCGTTCGAACGTCAGTGATGGTCAGGACAACGGTCACTTCCTCACCCACATAGACCGGCAGCTTGAACGTCAAGTTCTGGCTCATGTAAATCGAGCCTTCGCCCGGAAGCTTCATCGCCAGAGCAGTGGAGATCAGGCTTGCCGAGAGCATGCCGTGAACGATGGGCTTCTTGAACATCGTTTTTGCCGCAAACTCCGGATCCAGGTGAATAGGATTTTGGTCCCCACTCAGATCCGCAAAG
>JBJMMA010000041.1:0-11905 GCA_045805065.1 Bdellovibrionia bacterium
GATGCCGAAAGGAAACTGCGACAGGAAGTCGCAGCGAGGGGTGATCTGAATTTCGCGTTCTGTGTTTTTGCGAGATCAGTTCGGATACTTGAGATAATAGACGTCAGGCAGATTACGGCACTTCTCTTCGAGATCAAGTCCGTAGCCGATGAGGAATTGGTCGTCGATTGGGCGACCTACGTATTTCACCGGAACGTCGACAACGCGCTTGGAGGCTTTGTCGAGGAGAGTGACGATTTCGACGGATGCTGCGCCGGAGGATTTCAGACGCTCAAAAAGGAACTTGAGGGTGCGGCCGCTGTCGATGATTTCTTCGACGATCAGGACGTGCTTGCCGCGGATGTCGCAGCTGATGTCCTTGAGGATCGTGACGGTTCCGCTGGAGGTACGGGCTTTGCCGTAGCTCGAGAGACGAACGAATTCCACCTCGGTGTCGACCTTGATGTGACGGATGAGATCCGCCATGAAAACGATCGCACCTTTGAGGACACCTACCAATACCAATTGCTTGCCTTCGTAGTCGGCGTTGATTCGATTCGCCAGGGACTGGACGGCAGCGTCGATCTCGTGGCGATTGAGGTATTTGGTAAAGTTTTTATCGTCCATCATGTATTATTGCCTGAAGAGGATGAAGAAGAGGAAGTCGTGGTGGCTGCTTCGACCGGTTGAGCAGTTGAAGCTTGAGCGGCAGCGGTTTGAGCTGCGGCAGCTTGATGAGCTTGTTGAGCCTTTTGTTCTTCAATGCGGCGAAACTGAGCTTCTTCAACGCCAGATACGGCATCCTTGAAGTTACGAATCGCTTTGCCTAAAGTGTTTCCGAGCTCCGGCAAGCGACGGGGTCCGAAAATGAGTAATACAATGCCCAAAATAAGTAGATGTTCGCCAGAAATTCCAAACATATCTAACCTATACAGGTGCCTGGGAGTCGTGTCAATTTGCCTGATCGGACTTGTCGCGATTGTGCACCCAAAACTGGGCCAAGCGGACGAGCTAAGGCCACGTTCTGGCAGTCCTTATGTCCAAATCACAGGCGATGATGCCGAGGATGAGCGCACTCGCTGGGATACGATTTTTAATACGGCAACTTACGTCTTTGGAACCGAGCCTTTTCCATTCCTCAAAGAGAACATTCACCTCCTGCCGGTGGGTAAGGCATTGGACCTGGCAAGCTCGGAGGGAAGAAACTCGGTTTTCCTGGCCAAGAGGGGATTTCAGGTTACCGGAGTGGATTACTCTGATGTTGCTCTCACCAAGGCTCGAAGACTGGCCCACGCCAATCACGTCAGCATCAAAACGGTGAACGCCGATTTGACCGATTACACGATCAAGCCCGAATCCTACGATGTGATTCTCAACATCGACTTTCCTCAGCGCGGCCTCATCACTCAGATCAAGCGCGGCCTCAGACACGGGGGTATGGTCGTTTACGTGGGCTACACCGAAGATCAGACCAAAAACGAGGCTGGAAAATCGATCAGTCATCGCGAAAAGTTTTTCAAGAAGGGTGAGCTCAAAGAACTCTTCAAAGACTTCAAGGTTCTGGTCTATAAAGAGACCAATGACGGAAACGACGCGTACGCCAACTTGATTGCAAAGAAACCGTGACCACACTCAATTCGCATAGCGCCCAGCATCCGCCGCAACTCAAAAAAATCTCTGAACTCGCCTGGGTCTTTTTACGGATCGGATGCCTTGGATTTGGTGGACCCATCGCGACGATGGCGATGATGGAAGAAGAGGCCTGTCGCCGGCGCGGTTGGATCACGCAAGCTCAGTACAATGAGATGTACGCCATCACCAAAATGCTCCCGGGCCCTGCGTCCACGCAGCTTGCGATCTTTATCGGAAAAACTTATGCGGGCACGCTCGGTGGATTAGTCGCAGGAATCTTGTTTATCCTGCCGTCTTTTCTTTTTGTTCTCGCGCTCTCGATTCTCTACGTCAAGAGCGGCCATGTCAGTCAGGTGAGGGGACTCCTCACGGGTCTTCAAATCGGCGCGCTTGCGGTGATCCTGATCTCCGTTGAGCAGATGGCCAAGCATTACTGGAAAGAGCTCTACGCCTGGATCATCGTGGCGATCAGTGCCGTTTTGATTTTTTATCAGCCTCGCTGGGAGCCTTTGGTGATTCTGTTCTTTGGTGTTCTGGGAGCGATTCTTTTCTCGCGTAAGTTCAAAAGCGACGCTGCTCATTCTGTGCCTGCAAGGACGTCGAGCCAAAGCGATGGCGAATTATCGGACGAATTGTCGGATACCACACTCAAGGCCGTGGTCGCAGCACCACTGGTGGGCGCGGCCAGTCTATCGACTTTGGGCCAGCTTTTTTGGACCTGCTTCAAGGCAGGAGCCTTTGTCTTTGGAACCGGGCTTGCGATTGTTCCCGTGCTGGAAGGGGATACGGTTTCGCACTTTCACTGGGTCACGCACAGTCAGTTCATGGATGGACTTGCCATCGGACAGATCACGCCGGGCCCGGTAGTCATCACTGTGACGTTTATTGGTTACATCGCGGCAGGGTTGCTGGGATCTCTCATCTCAACGATCGGGATATTCATGCCGCCGTTTATTAACATCCTGATTCTCGTTCCGCTTTTCTGGGCGCGCTGGAGTGGGACACCCTCCTCGAAAGGCTTTTCAAGCTGGGCGATCCCTGCAGTCATTGGGGGAATTCTTGGAACGATGGTGAGGTTGGGCGTGATCACTGTCACGACGCCTGCGCAGCTTGTGCTTTTGATCGTCTGTCTAATTTGCGCCATGAGATTTCGCCCGCCAGCTTGGCTGCTCATTCCGGGAGCTGGAATTGCCGCACAAGTACTTTCGTTCATAGGATAAAACCTTCCTTTTGAGTGTTTCTTGAGTTTGATGCTTTGACCCGGCATATTAAATTGCAGCTCATTTTAGAATATGCGGACAAATCTCGTCACCATTCTCATCATCGATGACGACTCAACCTTTATCGATTCTGTTTCATTAGCGCTTCGGAGCCGAGGCACGATTCTGCGCGCTTCCTGCTTTGAGGAAGCCAGAAAGCTATTTTCCGGAATCGCCGTCGATATGGTCATCAGCGATTATCGGATGTCGCGAGGTGATGGGCACGATGTGCTTCGCGAGGTCAAGAAACTCTCTCCTCAAACGCCTGTGGTGCTTGTTACGGCATTTGCGGAAAAGGACATGGCCATTCGATCCGTGAATTTACGGGCGGATGGTTTGCTTGAGAAGCCAATCGACCTGGTCGAGCTGACTCAAACTGTGGATCGATTCCTTGAAGCAAAGGCTGAAAAAGACCAGAAAGTCGGAGCCTCACGCCCCATGGCGCCAAAGCCAAACGATCCGCTCGTTCGTCACGGAGATCTGGTTTTGAATTCCACCGATCTCTCGGTTTCGCATGAGGGGCAAACCTACCAATTGACCGAGATCGAGTTCCGTATCCTTTGGACATTTGTCAGCAGCGAAGGAAAGAGAGTCAGCCGCGAAGAGCTCTTGATTAACGTCTGGGGAAATTCGACACAGTCCTCAAATCTCTTTGATACCCATCTGACGAATCTCAAGAAGAAGCTCCCGTTTTTAAAGACCCGCCTGCGTGCTGTCCGCGGGCTGGGTTATATCTACTCTCAATCCCCGACCGAATAGTCTGCAGCATAGCAATCTGCTCCCATAGGGCGTGGCAAGGCTGCTTCTATTGGGGTAAGTTAGGGGATATGGAAAGATACAGAAAAGCCGCGGTCTGGTGCATGATCGGCTACTTCGTCAATTCTTCTCTGATCATGCTTTCAGAGATCCCGATGGTTCCTGAAAGCCAAAGAACGCTTTTCATTGTGACGAAGTTTCTTTTGATCGTGTGGACTATTCCCATGGCTTTCTGGCTTTATCGAGATGTCTTCTCACAGACTGCCAACACCATCGTGGGTGTTTTGTTCATGATCTATGTCATTCATGGGCAATACTTCCGTCCGCTTTATTATTTCGCATTTGCCCAGCTCTTGATGCTGTACTCGTTTTTGTTTCCGATCTCAAAAACGCGTTTTCGAATCATCGCCGGTTTCGGTGGACTGGGTTATCTTGCGGTCTTTTTTTATCGCTGGGACGCCTACGTTGAGGCGCTTCGACATCCAAGTGCTTCCGACATGGTGTTTTGTGTTACTGCGATGTGGATCATCGGGTACATCGCGAATACTTTCTTTGCGTCGGAGCGAAGCTTTCGCGAAGAAGCGATGAAACGCTTTGGCCATATCGGGATCCAGACTGCGCGTGTTGTTCATGACTTGAAGGGCCTGGTCGCAGCTCCGAAGCTTTATGTGCAAATGCTTCAATCCAAGTTCAATTCAGTGGAAGATGCCGAAGCGGTGGAAGTGTTAAACGCCCTTTCCAGAGACCTCGAAGGTTTCAGTCGCGTTCTCTTTGAGTTGAATCAGCTTTCGGGCTTCAAGTCGCAAGAAGTGGCGCAAGTATCGGTAAGTGAAGTCGTTGATTCACTCAGAGTTCTCTTGAAGAATCAGCTGTCTGGCGTCCAGCTCGATTCATCCGTTCAGATGACGATTGAGGCAGATAAGACGCTTTTTAGCTCGATGCTGATGAATCTCATTTTGAACTCGATTGATGCGTTCCGCGCCTCGAAGGTGAGCGAACCTAAAATATCGATCATCGAGGAAGATCATCGAATTCGGGTCATCGACAATGGCGGTGGTTTTGATCAACAGGTCCTGAAGTCGATTTCTCAAGGTCAATTCTTATCGACTCGCCCCAAGGGAAGTGCGCTGGGACTTTTCTTTGTTTTTGATGGCATGAAGAAGATGGGCGGGAGCGTAAAGACTTATAACATCGCTGATGGCGCATGCGTTGAGCTGATCTTTCCAAAAAAATATCAGGCGAAAAAAAACGGGCCAGACATTTCTGCCTGACCCGTTGCTCGTTCTAGCGTTGCTAGCCTAGATTTTAATGGTGGCCGCCACCGGTGTTGCCAGTGTTGCTATGTCCACCACCCGTGCCCGTGCCGCCACCGCCATGGGTGGGTACCGGAGCGGGAGCGGGAGCTGGTGCCGGATCCGTCGTAGGAGTCGACGTTGGATTCGAGCCAGGCCATGGGAAAGGCCACCATGGAGAATGACTCGATGTCGGTACCGGAGTCGGGGCCGGATTGGTGATCACAGGTCCCGACGTGGTTCCTGGGTTAGGAGTCGACGATGGACGTGGGCTTGAACTTGGCGCAGGTTGAACCGTGCCAGGATGCGCCGACGTATCATCGCGTCCGCCCGGGACGAGGATGTGATTTTCAATCCAGCGGATATCAATCTGCGGATTGGCGCTATCATCATCCGGATCGGTCGATGGAACGAGTGAGTAGGGCACCCACATATAGTCAGGCCATGCATCGTTGGAGAATCCACCCATCTTCCAAGCACCACCGAGGAAGTATTCGCCCTGACGAGTGACAATCACGTTACCCGAAGAGGTGATCTTTCCGTCGGCTCCGAAAACAACGGGAGCATCGAGCCAGATTTCCATCTTAAGAACACGGCTTGCGTAAATATCCGTGTCATAGGCTGGGAAATCAAACGCAGGCGTTTGAACGTTTGCCGCAACTTCGTCGCTTGCCCACCACATCGTGGAAGTGACGTTGATTCGGTAAACGTTTGGATGTTCTGGATCTGCTCCCAGGTAATCCTCGCGTTTTGGATATTCCATGCGATAGCCAGCCAATGGCTGGTTCCACACTTGATCGCCGGTGTAGCGGTCGATCAGAACCGTGTTCCCAAGCTTGCCCATGTAGTTGGTCAAGACGAGGAAGTATTGATCAGGAACCGTGTCATCGGCTTTTGGAGTATTGAAATCACCGCCGAAGTCGACGCGATTTCCAAAGAAGTCAGCGTTTGCGGACATGCCGGCCTCTGCGAGGAGACCCTTGATGTCTGCAACACCAAACTCAATTCCATTCACTTTCACAGAGTCAGTTGGTTCTGGATAGAGTGCAGACGATGCGCACCATCCGTTACAGTGACCCCACCAGCCTTGAATGCCCTTGACGTTTGGACCGTGGAAGCGACCTTCCCAGCTTTGAGCGCTGGTCTGGTTGCCGCGAGCCGCATCGTACTTGCCTGCAGGGCTTCCGCCGCTGGTCGAGCGAGCCGAAGCGATGCCGTTTTCCTTATAAGGCCACCAATAACCTGCCCAAGGTGCACGTTTTGGCTTACCTTCAGCGTATTTATTGATGAGAGCCGCGAAGTTCTTTTCGCCGGCCACATCGCCGCCGCGGAAACGTGGGTAAGGATTATTGCGTCCCGTTCCGTTGATGTCATCAAAGTTAAAGTCCGCACTTTCAGGCTTGCCGCATGATTGCAACGCCAGCACGGATGCAAGCGCTGCGACAAGAGTCGTAGTGATTCCTGCTTTGATCAGTTTCATGACGCCCTCCCGTTCACGTTCGAGCGAAGAAGAATGGACATGCCGGAGCTGGTCTTCAGATACGAAGGCCATGGATTACCGTATTGCCAAAGGATTTGGACAGGGCGTCCAAAGAAGTCATCTTGCTCAAGCCAGGTGCTTTGATTGAGCACTGGCTGATAGCCCGCGCGACTTGCAACGGATTGAACCGTGGCAGGAAGTTCAGGCAGGGAAGAAGGTGTGTTCTTGATCGCAGTTGCGATTTCAGGAACATCCAAAGCATAAAGCTCGATCGGAGTGATCCGAGAATGCAATCCGTCAGGCGAGACTTTCACTGCTTCAGCACTGCCTTTCAGACGATAGGCCTTCTCGGTTTGCACGAGTCGATCGCTCATTGTGAGAGTCAGCTCTTCGACTTTTGGATCGACCGGGGTCATTCCAAAGTCAGAAATCTGCTTCACGCTGATCACGACTTGAGGCGTCGTGCCGTTGCGAACTTCCTTCACTTCGTAGTGAAAGACGCCGCCTTTGCCAACCTTAGGCGACTGCCCTTCAGCAATCGGAGCATAGGACAGCATCGGGTTTTTGATCTCCCAAGATGCAACATCCCAGGAGTCTCCAACCTTATAATATCGGCCAAAATAGGCCTTAATGATCGGTGAGCTCAGCGCATTGGCTGATCCCGATTGCTGTGTCCGCGCAACTTTCTCGCTGACGATTTTAAGAGCGTTCTTGTAATCCTGTTCCGTCATTCCAAAAGTCGAAGAGCTTGCAACGAGCATCACTAAGCTCGAGCATAGGAGCCCTTTGTAGCTTTTATTTTTCCAATCAACCATTCGCATAGACCCTCCGCGCCGTCAGCACTCAGCAATCGGCGTGCCGGACAACCAAAAGCGTGTTAGCGTGGATGGGTGACAAGCGATTTGAGTCCGACATCGCCATCCTTGGGATCTGCATCTACGCTGGGGAGCCGCCCTGCGGGTTTCTTTCTGCGAGTCGTTGCATCACTCTTGGATCTTTCGATTGTCGTGCTTGCGACTTGGGTATTGGCGATGCTTTTAATCCATACGCATGATCCTGAGGCGGAGCAGGATGCGGTGGTGACGATTTTCTTAGTCGTCAGCGCGGCTTACTCGGTGGGGTTCAATTGCTGGAAGGGTGGAACGCCTGGAAAGCTTCTCTTTGGAATGCGCGTTGTGCGAATGCGGGATGGAGCGCGGCTGACCTGGCACCAAGCTCTGGCGCGCTGGGCAAGCTATCTTCTATCCGCGTCGCTCTTTGGTGCAGGGTTTTTAATGGCGGCGTTTCATCCATTAAAGAGAACGATCCACGATCTTTTGGGCGGCTCGCGCGTGATCAGGCTGACATCAAAGTCGAAAGTCTAAGCCTTTTGGCCAACGAGATAGGTGACGCTGCCGTTTTTTGAAACTTCTGCAGTGTGGGGGAGTTTGGCCGGGAGATAGAGACGATCGCCAGTTTTGAGCGAGTACTTCTGATCTTCGATTTCAAAGATGAGCTCGCCTCTTAAAATCCAGATGCACTCATCTTGTTTGTGGACGTGCTTGCGATAGCAGGCACCTGGCACGTCGTACCATTTAAAGGATTCGTAACCTTCTTGATGAAGTCGTGCTTCCGCCTCTTCTTGAGAAGGAGGATCCGCACGTTCCCATCTAACAATCCGCATCGTACCTTAGATTGTACCACCAGACGTTTGGGATTTGGATAGTCCTAAGTCCCAAAGTTCACGAGAGAAAACACGAATTTCTTCAAGCTCGCGCCACATACCTGGCTGCCAGCCTTTGGCGCCTTCGAAAGATTCGTATTCCCAGGCGGCTACGTCATTGTGCAGTGCGGTAACGGCGGCGTTAACGCCTTGGGATTTCAGAATTTCGATGTATTTGTCGCGGTCGATTTTGAACATATATCTAACGATTACTCGTAAATCGGTCCGCGCTCAAGAGTTTAGGTGGAGATAAGTGGCTGGGAATCGTTTCAGAATCACCTGGGGCCGCCTTTCGAGCGACCCCAGGACCCTTGGAGGAAACTTTCAGAATGCTTCGGTCTTTTGGACGTTGAGAACAGTGTCGTTCGATACGGTTCCTTCGATGGCCACCTTGCGGGTGCCATTCTTAAAGAACTGCTTGGCTGTCTCGTTGTCGCCCGAGAGCCGGTAGGTCTTACCTGTTTGATTTTCTTTGATATTTATCGATTCTTCGCCCGTTGATTCGGTCGTCGTGGTCAATTCTCCCACCACCCGTATTTTAGGAGCGGTGTAGCTGGATGGCCGGCGAAGGGCAGGGGCAAAGTCGGCGCCCGAGCCGTCCCCGCGCGGAAAGGCGTAGAGGACTTGCGGGCTTGCGAGCATGAAGAACAGGCTCAAAGCGGTGAGACGTATCGCCAGGCGCTTGGTGGTTATTGGATGGTTGGTAGTAAAAGTCGTCATAGGCTCTCCCTCCCAGTTGGAAAGCATAGGTTCGGCTTTGGCCTTTAGATTACGGCCAAGCTCCAAAAAAGTTTCAGTCTAGTGTTTGTTTTGGACCTGATTTCGGCGCCGAGCGGCGCAGGCAGGTTATGCCGGAAGCTCCACAGCAACCCTCACAGGTGCCGCAGGCCAGGCGTTGGAGTCTGGACAGGGTTTGTGGGTGTTCTTTAGGAAAGAGGCAGCAATCTGAGACATCTTTGGCACCTCCGTGTGGCTTTTTGGCGTTTTTACAACACTCGAGAGGTTCAAAGTGCCGTACCTCATGTACGACTTCGGTCCTCTCATCTCTAAGGTTAGGGGAATTTTTCGGCCGAAGCGAGAGATATTTTGCTGACGCAGTCCGCCGGGGAGCCGCTCTGGTGGCTCATCCGAAGGTTTTTTATAAAATCGCGGTTTTAAGCTGCTTCTGACGCTTTACATTAGCCAAGAACGATACTATATCTTTTGGACACCGTCGGGGCATAGCGCAGCCTGGCTAGCGCATCTGGTTTGGGACCAGAGGGTCGCAGGTTCGAATCCTGCTGCCCCGACCATTTTTCTCCCTCTCTCTCTCTTCCCATCACGAAATCTTAAAATTTCCGACAGCGCTTTGTACTCGGCAGCTGACGTCATTGCAGTCATACTCAATGGATCGAGTAGTAGACGTTTTCCAGGCCAGGAGTAGTGGGCAATGGCGCTTTATCGTGAGTTCAATGGGAAGCTAGAGTCGTTTCAATACGCGGTCGTTTATGATTCGACCGGCGCACATGTACCCGTCTCCAAGTTCTGGAGCGAGCGCACCGCCATCCTGGTTTTTCTGCGCCACTTTGGCTGCATCGCTTGCCGCTCGCATGCACAAGACGTGTGGGAGAATCGTGAGAAGCTTCAGCAGAACGGCGCGCGAATCATCTTCATCGGGAATGGCCAGAGCTCTTACATCGAGAAGTTCCGCGCCGACTTTAATCTAGGAGACGCGCCGATTTACACCGATCCCACCTTGCGCGCGTTTGAGCTGGGGGGCTTCAAGCGCGGACTCAGTCACGTGATGAACGTCGAAAGTGTAAAAAATGGCCTCGAGCTGATGAGCGAAGGCCACCGTAACGGAAATCCTTTCAGTTCCAAGACAGGTAACAACTGGCAGCTGGGCGGGGTGATTGTTGTGCATCCCGGAACTCGCGTGACTTATCACTATATCAGCGAGGCTTTGGGGGATACTCCGGAGGCGGGGGAGATTCCGTCAGAAAATTCCTAGTCTCACAGCGTGGATGCAAGCGCCGATTCAGCGCTTTGGACGTGAGTGTGGAGCGGGAGCTGGTTCAAAAGAAACTTTGGAAGAAGCTTCTGTCCAAGCTTCTCGCAACGTTGACGAAGCTCCTCGTCATCCCAACGATGAGTCACAAGAACTGCCGACTCTCTGACACCTGTCATCTCGATCAGATCCAATCCATTAGGTGTTTGACCCGTCTGTGATCGGCTCGAAAAGCTGTAGTCGCAAAAGTAGAAAACATTCTCGAGTGACAAGTTTTCACGATACCAAGACAGAAGCTCTTGAGCGGTATAGAGGTGAACTACTTTAGGTTGGTCCTTGCCGTGGCCAGTGAATGGCAAAACTTTTCCGTCCCAGATCTGATGAACAGATGGATCGTCATCAATTACCACGATAGTGCTGGTTGGGGCGATCGTCGTGGCTTGTGGAAACCACTGTGGAGAATCACAGAGTGCAAACTCGAGAGTGACTGTTGTACCGACTCCCACTGTTGATTCGAGCTTGAAGACACCACCCCAAGACTCGGTCGTGGATTTCGCATGCGAAAGGCCCAGGCCGTTTCCATTCACTTTGCCGAAAGTTCCACCGGGCAGGACAACTTTCGAAAGGAGTTCCGAAGGAATACCCTTTCCGTTATCGATGACTCTGACTTGAGCTCGTTCGTTTGAACGAGTGAGGCTAACTTGAATATGGCCCTTTTCACCGAGTGCTTCAGCTGAGTTATTGATCAGGTTAGACAGGACTCGATAAAATTCGGTCACTTTAATTTCAGCAAAAAGTCCAAACTCTTCTCCAGTCAAGTTGAGTGAGATCTCTAAGTCAGGTCTATCCTGATATTGCAGTCTGGCTTGCGTAACGACAGAATCCAAATGAGCTGCCAAAAGCTCCACGGTTTTGGCTTCCTCTGTTGCATCCGAGGGGAGGGGTGTTGTTGCCGAGCTTGCAACAGGCGAAATTTCGCTGCTGTCTCTCTTCTTTTTCAGCAGACCATCGGCGATGTTTCGAATTCGAGTTGCAGCAGTTTGTAACTGAGCTCGAATCGACTCATCCACTGCTTGGGAGTCAAAAATGACAGCGTTCAATGCCGCTAAAGGTGCGCGGATATCGTGGGCCACTTGAGCGGCTGTGCGAGAAAACGCGGCATCGCGTTCAAATTCTGCGACCTGCCGGGCGCGCTCAAAGAGTCGACGAATCGGTACCAGCGGAATCAACGTAGGCTCGCCATTAAATCTCTGTCCGACAAACCCTTCTGCAAGGGCGATTGAGCGGATGGTCGGCCAGAAGATAATGGCCAGGAGAAATAGAAATACGAACGATAAAGCCGCGCCCGAATAGGTGGCGTATTTGGAAATGATTTTCCGCTCTTCGACCAGAAAGCAGCTGTCCTGATAAATGGTCACGCGAAATGGATACATCGAATCTGGATAAGAAAACTCGCGCTGCCGACTGGATAGGCATCCCGGAGCTACCGATGTGTTGGTCTTCCAATTCGCATATTTGAAGTTTTGCTCTTCGCCGCCGCTGATCACCACTTCAGTGATCCCTCGATCGTTCAACCGAGAGTTGGACATCAATCTTTTAAGCTGCTCGTCCGAATACGCAGCAGAATGCAGCCTTGCAAAAGCGACAGGGCCTGCCTCAATCGATCCGAACAGGATCTCAACTTCTTTATCGATAACTGCTGTGGAAATAGAGCTGATGAGTAACTTTGTCGACAGAGTGACGACTGCAATCGCAGTCAGCGTTCCCGCCAAACCCAGCCACAGAAGGCCAGCATAAGTGATGTTTAAAAAGCCTCGA
>JBJMMA010000042.1:0-2890 GCA_045805065.1 Bdellovibrionia bacterium
GCGCTCCGGCGTACTTCGCTCTCTGGAAAGCCAGGAAAGCTCACGCTGGGGATGCGAACCAGCGTTTTCAGGTCTTCGAGGTACTCATTAAAATTCTTTTTCAAATACTCTGTTGGATGCATAACTTAACTCCTCAATGGGCCGTCCGCAGTGTCACTCAGACCCAGCGGAATTGACAATGAGAATCTGCTTAGGTAACCCTGTCTATGAATGGCTACTTCGACTACACGCATCAAACTTAATCCATCCTACTGGCGACACAACTTTGGTGTGCCGTTTTCCGAAGACGTCGTTCCATCGAGTCTTTTTCTCAAGCATCGCCACTTTCTGGTGATCGATATCGAAACCCAGAACCTCGTCCAGGACGTGGGTGGCTGGGATCACGTCGATAAACTGAAGATCTCCGTGGCTTGTGCTTACGACAGCAAGACCGATCAATTCCTCTCCTTCCGCGAGCATGAGCTCAAAAACCTCAATGACCTTTGCGAAGAACGCCTGGTCATCGGTTACAACATTCGCGGATTCGACCTTTTGGTCATGCAGGCGTATGGACTCGATCTCAAGCGTCTCGATGTCTTTGACATCATGTACGACCTTGAAACGCTCACTCGCCAACGCTTCCTGAAACTCGAAGCCGTGGCTCGAGGAACCCTGGGCGCAGGAAAATCCGCCGACGGTCTCATGGCAGTCGAATGGTGGAAAAAAGGCGAAATCCAGAAGATCATCGACTACTGCTTGCAGGACGTTAAGGTCACACGCGACGTTTTCCAATTCGGCCGGCAAAACGGATTTGTTCGCATTCAAAGATCTGAAGAGAAGATCACCGAAGTTCCAGTTCAATGGAATTGATGCGCTCTTGCGCGTTGGGAATTAACGCACTCAAGTGCGTTGGGAATTGAGAATCACTCTCATCTTGATGCTCTCTAGATGCTCTCGAGTCACTCTTTTGCGACACATTTTCTGTGTATGAACAAAATTTGAAAAAAAAATGTCATTTTTGACGTTTTGCGTCGTGACAAGTGCGTAATTTGCTCTACACTGAAACCTGACTCACCACGGATGGCTCGACATGAACCCAAGGACGGGTTCCATTTTCAAGCAAAGCTTCTTATTTCAAGCTCTGCCTCATTACTAAGCACAGCTAACTATCTAAAATGGGTTCCGTTTTTTTCCGAGATGTGCGACCTTTTTTCGACCATGCATCTCAACTCGATTCAAAAACGCTCCATTCGTCGTGCTTCTGTTATTTCTTTCTTTTCTTTAATGACTGCCCTTTCTGGCTGCAGCACATCTCAAACACAACAAACTGCACGCCCTACTGAAATCGAGCAAAGCCCTAAAAGCTCTGCCGACATCGAGCACATCACGATTCTGGGCACGAATGACATTCATGGTGGCCTTGCTCCGCTGGAGCTGAAAACCCGCGAAAACCAAGGCGTGACACCGGTTCACTACGAAGCCGGAGGCGCTGCTTATCTCGCCTCTTACGTGAAAAAGCTTCGCTCCGAATTAGGCGATCGCTTGATCTGGCTGGATGCGGGCGACGAATTTCAAGGAACCATCGAGAGCAACCTCAATCATGGCGCTGCGATGGTGAAATTTTTCAACTCCGCAGGACTTAACGCTGCAGCAGTCGGCAATCATGAGTTTGACTTTGGCGCCGAGCCCGGAGACCCATCGAACAAGGATCGGTTAAGCGCTTTGAAGAATCGCATGAGCGAGGCCAATTATCCTTATCTTGCCGCAAACATTTATGATCGTGAGAGCGGAAAACTCGATCCTCTGCCAAACACTTATCCAAGCAAGATCTTTCAGGCAGGAAGAATCAAAGTTGGCGTGATCGGCCTCAGCACGATCGATACCCCGACGACCACGCGTCCTGAAAACGTTCAGACGCTCAAGTTCACTGATCTGAAAAACGCGACGCTTCGCGAGGCAAAGAGCCTTCGTGATCAGGGAGCCGACGTTGTCCTGATTGCAGCTCATGCCGGACTTGTCTGTGACCTCAACCACACGGCCCCAGGCCACATTCTTCGCAGACCTATGGATCCACAAGGCGAGTGCGACAACAATCAGGAGATCGTCCACCTTCTCAAATCCATTCCTGCTGGCACTGTCGATGGCGTCGTCTCGGGACATACGCATTCGGTTGTTTACCACTACGTGGCAGGCGTTCCGGTGATTCAAGGCGGAGCTAATGGCCGCTACTTTAATCTGATTCACCTGGCTTATGATCTGAAGCAGAAGAAGCTCGTCGTCGACAGAACGGCAATCGAAGGTCCGATTCCTGTTTGCCCAATGATTTTCAAGAACCAGGGTGACTGCAACGGCGATCGTCCAGCTCCCTCGATGGGACGAGGCACTCTCATTCGCCCGACTTTCCGCAAAGAAACAATTAAAGCGGATAGCGCGACTGAAAAAGTAATTGAGCCTGCCATCGAAGCTGCAAAAAAAATCAAAGCCGAAGTTTATGGAAACGCCGTGCGCCCGATTGAGCATGAGCGCAGACAAGAGTCCCCTCTGGGAAACCTGATCGCGGATGCAGTGAGAGCTGCCGCTCAAGCAGACTTTGCGCTTATTAATTCGGGTGGTATTCGCGCTCCTTTTGAGCAAGGCCCGATCACTTTCGGCGAGATCTTCAGGACTCTCCCCTTTGAGAACTCCATTGTCGTCCTGACCGTCACAGGAAAGCAACTTAAGCAGATCCTGAGAATCGGTGAAAGCGGCTCTCGCGGTTTTCACCCGGTCTCAGGTCTTAAGCTCAGACTCATTTCTCCGGAAGCAGATGCTCCTGCGGATGATCTGGATCAAGACGGAAGAATCTCTCCTTGGGAGATCAATCGCCTCTTGGAAGTCCAGACGGCTGGCGGCCAGTCGATTGATGACCACA
>JBJMMA010000043.1:0-12371 GCA_045805065.1 Bdellovibrionia bacterium
AACAACCGTTTGGGATGTCAGCTCCAAGGGAATGGCTGCTCAGGACATCAACAGCTTGGCTGAAGAACTGATCTATGGATGAACAGGGCTAAACGCCAAATTTTTGACGCTCAAAGAGAGCGACTCGACCAATACACATCTCTTATTTAAGACTTACACGGAGAACTGAAAATGCCTGATACAACGATTGAAAACAAAGGTACGCAAGCCCAAACTGATAAGCCAACCGAGAAGGCCGTCGAAAAGAAAGAAGAAGGCTCGACCAAGGTAAAGACCCGCCAAGGAAGCGGTTACCTCAAGCAGCTCTACTCCACCGCTCGCACCACGGCTGGCACCACTCACACGCACTTGAAAAACCTCACCACTTTCTTAGTGAACTTCGTCCCAACCGCAAACGTTGACGCCAGCGAGCTTCAAGTACGCGTACACTTTGATGACGCTGAGATCGCTGCTCTCTCTCACTCCATTAAAGAACACGGTGTTTTGCAGCCGATCTTGGTCGTTCAAGACGGTGACCGCTATAAGGTGATCGCCGGTGAGCGCCGCCTAAGAGCTGCAAAGCTTGCAGGAATTGAGCGTATCCCAGCTCGCGTTCTCTCAACGGATGACAAGGCTACGCACGAAATCGCTCTTCGCGAAAACCTCGACCGCGTTGACCTCCATCCACTTGAAGAAGGCGAAGGATACGTCTCCCTCCTCGAGGCACAGCTTTACACGAGCCACGAGACCATCGCAAAAGCGTTCGGAAAGCCAAAATCTCGCATCACCGAGTGCATCGGCTATACTCGGCTTCCAGAGACAACAAAGGCAGATCTTCAGTCTCGCGGACTCAGAAACCGTGCACTTCTCCGCCAACTTCTTGTGACACCTCCTGAGCAACACAAGGCGATGATCGAAGAAGCTGCAGGCAAAGAAGAGGTCCTGACTCTTACCACTCCAAATGCCGAAACAACCGCTGAAACCAAGACAGCTGAGCCAAAAGCTCCAGCTCCTAAGCGCGAAGCGAAGCCTTTTGAGTACAGCACGAACAAAAAAGGAATTTCCGTTCCAGGCTTCAAATGGAAAGTCGGCGAAGGAAATGAAAAGCTTGAAGCTTACGCAGATGCTCTCCGCAAACTCCTCAACGAGATCGAAGAGCGCCTCACGTCTCCAAGAAAGTAAGAATTAAACACAGATCAATCCTAAGAAGCCCGGCCCAAAAAGCCGGGCTTTTTTTATATGCAGGTCTTATTGGCGGGATCGTAAACTGCCGTTGGACTTGGGGTGACGCCGCTACTCATGCCTCCCGCGGTCTGACATGTTTGATCCTCAACCGTATATTTTTTCCCCGTCGCCTGATCGACTTTTGAGAACTTGGTAATGAAACAGGAGCTCAGGCTTGTTCCCGAGGCATTGGTCAGAAAATAGATCGGGAGCTCGCGGATCAGAAGCATGTTCCCTGATGAAAAAGTATGCGCAGTCACTCGGAGAAATCCCAATTGCCCAACCTGTCCTGAGGCATTCGCAGGGCCAATGGGGGTTGAAGGACTGTTGAGACCGATTTCGATATTGTCGATCTTAAACCTGCCTTTATCGCCGCTTTTTAAAAACTCCGGCCCCTGTGTCGTTGGAATGGGCATGGAGTAATAGATCGTCAAGTTTTGCGTGTTCGGGCTGGAAGGAGAGCCCAGCGATACAAGACAACTATCTTTTCGACGGAGAATGGTGGCCATCTCAATGAACGTCTCATCTAGCTCGGCAATGGCCAATCTGGAGACTTCCTGGTTGATTCCCTTTTGAAAAAGAGGCAACAGCACCGCGCATACGACTGCAAGCACGGACATCATTATGAGCGCTTGAGTGATTGCAAATCCGGCTACGGGCTCGCGGGTTGATATGGCCATATATTTACCAGTGCTGGCTTGAGCGTTCCGCAATTGACTGCGCAATTCGGCATCGGAACAAAATTGTAAGACGTGGAATAACTGCATACGCAATGTCCCGGATTGGATGGATCTTCCTTGGCATCATTGCCGGGATATATTTTTGTGACTGGCGTCGCCAAACCAACATAAGATTCGGTGACGGGAGGTCCTCCCCCAGAACCGTTCGCATTAAGGACCTGACATCCAGTGAAATCCGTACCGACTGGACACGGACCTGCGGTGAACTGGTCCGGCCCTGGATAGGGAAGTACGTTGTACTTTGAAAGACACTTCTGCGTGACGGGATCAAAATACTCCTTATCGCCGGAGTTGAGCATGCAAACAAACTCTTCAAGCAAGGTAGAGCCCCCTGTAAACGGGTCCGTAAAGCAACGTATGACCTGGCCAGTGGACGAGTCCGTCAGCATCGAGAAGGGGATCTCAGTCATCAGCACGCTGGCTCCGCTAGCGTTTGCACTTCGTGCTGCGCTGACCTCATAGGCCATCAGAAAAAGATTCGGGGCGACTTGCTGCTTTTTACGGACTAGTCCAGAAACAATGGTGAGTGCAGCATACTTGCTATTAACACTGCCAATGGTGCTATCGGGACCGGTCATCGCGACCGGCGCACCGCTGCTGTAATCAAAGCGTTGGAGCGTGACCGGCTTTGGGATTGTAAAAGTATTTGGATCCGTTACCGGAAAATTGGGCGTGCAGGTCTCGGCCGCGCTTAAGATAGTCTTGATTTCCGTCTTCAGATTGAAGAACTGAGCGGTTTGCTCGATTCCGAACTGGGCACGCCCGGAGTAGTTCATAAAAGTAGCGATCCCCATTACGCCAACACAGACCAGCGCAATGGCGACTAGCGTATCAACCACCGCGAATCCATTCGAATATGCTGGGTTCGTTTCTACTTTCGTCATTTAAAATGTCTTCAACTCACCGCAATTAATAGTACACCGCTCGCTTCCAGTCATTGTGTAATGACTGGCGTAGTAGCACTTGCAAACTTGAGAGGCGGAATCGAATTGAGACATAGCAAACAAGAAGCAACTCTGAACGGTGCCTCCGCCATAGTTATTGGTGGCGCAAATTTGACCGGGATAAGTGCTTCCTCCTCCCCCAGTTACCGTGCATGTGGAATGCGGAAGAGGAATCCAACCGCTTGGGCAACTAGGTGAAACGTCACTGGTTCCGGGCATTGGGTGAATGATGTATTTATAAACACACACTTTCAGATTAGGATCCCAAATGTAGTCCTCTCCCAGGGCGCAGACCACGTTTTCGACGTAATCAACTTTGTCGCTGGAATCAGGTGCCGTGCACTCAATCAAAGTGCCCGATCCGTCAACCACTGCTGAAAAATCAATCGAGCCCTCGAGGATCGGAGCGCTATAGGAATTGGCACCACGATCGACTGTGACAGTGTAGCCAAGAAGGTAGTGATTGACGGAAAGCTTTTGCTTTTGGAAAAGTTTGGCGGATACGATCTTGAGCGGCCCGTAGAATGTGCCCGGACTCACGAGGGTACCACCCAAAGTGAAATCGGTATTTACCCTGGGCAAATTCAACGCAAGTGCTGAGCTGTCAGGCGAAAACGGCAGCGTTCCTGGGTGAATAAGCAGAGGCTTTAGTGCCGCGGTACAAGCCTTTTGCGAATGCAGAATCGCTTTAAGCTCATTCATCAGATCACGAAGCTCAGCGCTCGTTGCGATTTTACGCTGCCCCTTTGACAAGATCTCAAAGCCCGAAGTGGCACCCAATACGCAAACTGCCAGCAGGGCAACCCCTACCATCATCTCAATTAACGTAAAGCCTCTGTGGTTGAATGCTTTCTTCACATGCACCTTGAGAAATTGGGGCGGTTAACGGGCCTGAGAAGAATGAATACATTGATGAAACCGCTATGAGTCTATAGTTTATAGTTTAGGTCACCTATGCGGATTAGTATATCAACTAAAGATATGTAATTTAATATCTCTATCTTTCCGCCAGGATACCTACTGCCTCATTCCGACAACAGGAGAGTACGGCAGGAGTGACAGCATTTTATTTATAGATTTTAGAGATTTATCCGAAAAGCACCGTGGAGCTTTGTAACAATGACACCACGGATGAGTCAGCCTTTAATTCCTGCCGATAAGATCGACTCGCTCATGCAGCTTGAGCCGATCTTAATGACGCTTGGTCTGATTTTCTCAGCCATGATCATCTACAAGGTTTTCCTGAGAGGTGTATCTGAGGAGCGCCATCGCAATCTGCGCGGACTTTTCAAAAACCTCAGCATGCACGTGCTCTTTGGCACGGTCACGTTTGCCTCTTACTATGCGATCTATCGCTTTAACGGAGAAAGCAACGATACGCTGGTTCGCGTAGCATCTTACATCGGGCTGATCACAATCATCTCGTGGACAACGGTCTTCGTAAAAACCTGTCGCATTCTGTTGTTTGAATATCTTTTCATCAGTCACATGCGAAGCGGTGTGCCGCTCCTGCTTGTGAACATGTTCACGCTGCTCTTGACCTTGGTCCTGGGCGGTTGGCTTTTGACCGAAATTTTCGAAGTGAAGCTGGCTCCGCTTCTTGCGACGTCAGCGATCTTCTCGATCGTCCTCGGTCTTGCACTTCAGGATACGCTTGGAAATCTCTTCTCTGGCATCGCCATGACCTTTGATAAGCCTTATGAAATTGGCGATTGGATTGAGATCACGCTCAATGGCCAGAAGTGGGTGGGACAGGTCCAAGAAATGTCCTGGCGCGCGACCGTCTTATTGGGCATCAGTGACGAATCGATTTCCGTTCCCAATCGTTTGATGGGCCAAACCCAGATTTCAAATTTCTCGACCAAAATCAGACCGATTTGGCGATCTCAACTTTTTCGCGTCGCGCATGGATCATCAATCCCCGAGGTTAAGCGCGTACTGAGCGAGGCTGCCTCACGCGTTAAAAGTATTTTAAAGACCCCTACTCCTTACCCTTACGTTTGGGAAAGTAACGAGTCTTTCATCACCTTTAAAATCGTGTACTGCATCACCGATTATGGAAGACAGTTTCTGATCGGAGATGAAGTCATAGCCGCAGGTAACGAGGCGCTCCAAAAGGCCGGCTTCGAACTCGCCCCATCTCGCATTTTGATCAT
Source organism: Bdellovibrionia bacterium (assembly GCA_045805065.1). Lineage (GTDB taxonomy): Bacteria > Bdellovibrionota > UBA1018 > UBA1018 > UBA1018 > CAZCBS01. The sequence continues at coordinate 5,044 of JBJMMA010000043.1, forward strand.
GAGTGGCGATGCAAAAAACTCGGAAAATTCAGACGAAACGATGAAGTCAGACTCTCGCGTTCACACTGAAGCGTAAACGCATTGCAAATGCAGTCTGCAATCCATTGCAAGGTCACGTAAGGCATCGATATCCGATTTGATTTTGGACTTTCCGCTACCAGAGCGGATTCTGAGAAAGCCACTCTGAATGACTCAGGTGGCACACCTCCTGCTTAGAGCTGCGCGCGCCGACTATGAGCCCGGCGCCATGCGGAAAACCGGTTCAAAGGGGGAAGTGAAGATGGAACTCGATAGCGACGATATCCAAACTACGGTCACGGAAGAGATCAGGATGCGCCGAACCGAGCGTTACGCTTTTTTCCGTAAGGCGACCTGGGATTTCTTTACCGGTAGCACAGGAGTAAAACCTGGCTACATCATGAACATTTCTAAGAATGGATGCTTATTGAAAGCGAGCGATCCAATTGAGCATCGCCGCTGGGTTCGCATCGTCATTCACGACCACCACAGCAACGTTTCTTTCACTCAAATCGGACGCATCGTAAGACGCGAAGATATTGTGGAATCGTTTGAGTCACCCGATACCGCAGGGGAGCATGATGTCACGCTCTACCGCTACGGTATCGAGTTTACTCATCCTGGATTTTTGTCCGATCAGGAAGACTTGATCTTGGCCTTGTCGAGCAAGAACTTGATGGTGCGTTCTTGTCTCAATCTGAATGACAAGTCTTCTTTGCGACCTGGATCGTTAGCGTAGAAATCGCGGATCTTTTGTTCGTCCACGTTCATTTGCTTGGACATGTTCGCAAATTCAGTTGCAAGGTCTTCGTCCTTGATTTCGATCGCTTCTTTTTTAGCAATCGCTTCAAGGACAAGGCTTGCGCGAACTTGGCTTTCGGCACGCTTTCTCAGGCCTTCGAGCTCGCTCATGATCGCTTGTTGAATGACTTGGTCATTCACGCCTTGGCGCTTGAGCTCTTGTGCCCAGTCTTGAGCAAGAGCACGCGTTTGGCTGTCGATCAATGCTTGAGGAACATCAAAGGTGTTCTTCTCAAGAATTGCGGTGATCAGATCGCTGCGAAGCTTGCCGTCGACTTGACCGTTGCGCTCTTGAGTGAGGTGTTCCTTCGCCTTGGTGCGAAGATCAGCCACGTTCTCATAGCCCATGGTCTTTGCCATTTCGTCATCGAGTGCAGGAAGTTTCTTTTCCTTCACTTCGTTGATCGTGACGGTGAATTCGGATTCCTTACCAGCAAGGTCCTTCTCGAAGTAATCAGCTGGGAAAGGAACGCGGAACGTCTTGGTTTCGCCAGCGCGCATGCCGACGAGGTTGTCTTCGAAGCCTGGGATGAGTTGGTCAGAGCCAACTTCAATCATGCGGCTGCCCTTCATGCCTGGGCGTGAGTCGAGACCCGTTTCGGTCACGATGCCACCGTCGAAGTTCATGTCGACGTGGTCGCCTTTTTGAACTGGGCGGCCGGATGGCTTGCCGTCAGCGCCGACGAGACCGCCGGAAACTGGAACGAGCTCAGCTTGAGAGTCGAGGATGTTCTTGATGACGCCTTCGACTTGCTCGTCGGTGACTTCGGTCTTTTCCTTGGTCAGAGCAACGCCGGTGTAGTTCTTCACTTCAATTTCTGGAAGAACTTCAACCGTTGCGGTGAAGGTGAAATCTTTGCCTTCGCTGACTCCGTGATCGTGCTCTTCTTTTCCGTGCTGATGCTCGGGAGCTTCAATCTGTGGACGGCCAACAGCGGTGATCTTTTCCTTAACGACTGCTTCGCGGAATGCTTCATCGGCGAGCGAGTGGAAAAGGCGGTGACGGACATCTTCACCGTAAAATTGCTTAATCATCGAGATCGGCGCCTGGCCGGGGCGGAAGCCTTTCAGCTTCGCCGTGCGCTGCACTTCGACCAACCCCTTTTGAAAGCGGTTGTCCACAACAGTGGCAGGCACCTTGATGGTAAGTTTACGCAAAATAGACGACGGTTTCTCGACTTGAACATTTAATTCCATAGGGGACCGGTTTTATTCGAGTCCCCCCCAAAGTTCAACAGGATACCATACGCGTTCGAGCCAAAGACCCCGTCCCGGAGCCGTTCGACCCACCTCGGAACGATCCAGGGTGGCCAAGATATCGCGCATATCGGTCGCAGGGCGTCGCCCCTCCCCGATTTCAAGCAAGGTACCGGCAATTCCACGGACCATTTGCTTTAAAAACCCGGTTCCCATGAGCCTGACCCGAACAAAGCCAAAGGGGTCACCCCCCACGCTTGAGAAGTGGGGAAACTGGAGCGGCTCGAAAACGACCTCAGCCTCCAAGATACGGCGCACCGTTGACCCAACCTTAGCGCCCTTGCCTTGGAATGGCTTAAAATTATGCTCGCCCACGAGATAGCTCGCGGCCTCACGCATCGCGTCTTGATCGAGGGTTTTGTAAATCCACCAACTAAAGGGCTCCAGGTGCGGCAAAGCGCAGGGTCCCTGTTGGAAGAAGTAGCTGTACTGCTTCTTAACTGCGCTCCGTTGAGCATGAAACTCAATCGGAACCTTGCGGACCTCAACGAGCTGAATCGAAGGCCTCAGGATAGAGTTAAGGCCCCTGAACAGAATGCGCGGGTCCCAATCCCTCTCCCTCAGAACAAAATGCGCCACTTGCCCAACGGCATGAACGCCTGAGTCTGTGCGGCCACTTCCGACAATGGAGACTTTCTCGCCGGTCATCTGATGGACGGCGCCTTGAATGGTCTCTTGAACGCTTGGAGTGTTCCCAGAATCAGGACCCCGCTGCTCCTGCCAGCCGCAGAACCGCGTGCCTGAGTATGAGAGAATGGCTGCGTATTTTTGCATGCTAGAAATCAAACGCAAAGCCAGCGTTCAGGCCCGAGTACGAAACGTCAACTGGGCTCGAGATCGTGGTGAGCTTCGTGTATTCAACCGTCAGGTAGTAGTGCTTGATTCCAAAGTCCTGGTAGAGATTCCAGGAGTTCCCGCCACTGATCCAATCCAGAAGAAACGCAGCACCCACAGTCGTTGTCAGGCCTTTCGAGAGCGCCTTCTTGGCTGAGATTCCATCGTTTCGATTCTCGGAAATTCCGACCAAAGTCGGAGCAGCCACCGCATAAGGGCGAATGATGTGACTCAGATTGAACTGATACTTCACGCCGAGAGTGACCGGAATGGATAGAAAGGTCAGCTTGGTGCGAGCGGTCAGAGGAAAAAATCCCGTGCCCGATGGCAGCGGAATTTGATTCGCAAATCGTGCGTTCGCCTTGAAGATCCCAAAGCCTGCCGATCCGATAAAGCCCAGGCTTCCGAATGTCTCGCTGTAAAATGGCTTATACTCACCTTGCAAGGTAATGTCCGGGACCCATTTATTGCCATAAATGTCGCTGAACTGATTGGCAACAAACGAAGGATTACCCGTAAAGTCATGGCTCACACTGGCTGCCATCTTGAAGCCAACGCTTGCATCGATTTTGCCAGGGCGCTTGAGGTAAAGATCGGACTTGCCTTCGTGATAGGCCTGGATCGCGCTGCCTCGCTCTTCAGGAGGAAGCTTACTCTTTTCTTCTTCCGCGAATCCCGCCGACTTTGGAGCTTCGTTCAAAGAAGGATTCTCAGCCTTCAGGTGATCGATGTAGGGCTGCGTTCCCTTGGCAGGCTCTACTGCCTTACCCGAATCGAGCATCTTCTTTCGGATCGACTGGATATAGGGATCAGGGTTTTCAGCGGTACGCGCGGGATCCGATGAGGGCTTACCTTCTTGCTCCATCTTCGCTTTCTGCTGATCGATGTAAGGCGAAATGGATTTCTGTTCAGCTTGGACAGAACCCATTCCAATCACAAGCTGGGAAGCCATGAGGGCAATCGTCTGAGCGCGCAAGTTTTTCATCACACGATTTCTCCCTGGGATGAAACCGCCATCGCTCTTTTTCTTAGAACGACGATAAACGCAATGCTTGCCATCGCCATCAAGAGGAAGAACAGAGGACGCAGGCAAAGCCATGCGAAAATCTCAACGGGCACAAGCGCCAGGAGAATAGGATATCTGAATTGCGGATGCTCAATGAGCCATTCTGCAGCGGGCGGTGACCAGCGATAGTACCAATCCACAAATGCCTGGCCCAACTCTGAATTGAGCAGAACCTGATCGCGGAACTCGCGAAGCATTGCCACAGGAGCAGCATCTTTGGACTGAAAAGCGGCGGTCGCGATAAAGCATTTGCTGTCACGCAGGAAACCCGCGACTTCCGTGGCTTGAACACCGGGAATGCGACAGCCTTGCGGGCCATTCACAAAGCCTGCGTAGTCACGAATCAGCACGCTCAGACTGTAAACATAACTTGTACCAGGGACAGAATTGGTAAAGCCGCTGACCTGTTCATCCGTGCCTCCGATCCCTGAGCGCGCAAAAATACTATTTGAAAACCCGGTTTGCGAATCATCGGGAGTTGCGGGCGTTGCATTCACGGCAGAGTTGGCAACGACGACCAAGGCTGATGCAGCCGCAAAGGTGCCAGTCCCCGAGCCACCCGTCGGGACTTGGTAAAGAGTCGAAAACTTCGTTGTATCCAAATAGATGCGCTTATCGCCTGGATAATAAACCGAATTTAAATCCGTTCCGCTTGGGCAGGAAGCGGGATTAATCGTTCCGCCATTCGGCTGAAACGAGAGCGAAAGAGCCGCTGACTCAGGAAAATTCCCGCCCTGACCGGAGAGGGTCGACTGTTGAGTGTTTCGAGGATCGATCGTCGTGATGGAGGTCGGGACAAGCACGATATAGAACGTGACTTTAAAACCCGCATTATTGTTCGCAGGGATCGGACCAAAGTTTCCAGTGACTCCATCGCCTGATGCGATACAGGGCGAGCTATTCGAGAAGGACGTGGTGGAGGAAAACCCCGTCACGCCGTACAGGTAGCAAATGTCCTGAGGATAAAACCCAACTTGGACCGTTTGAGTGGGCGAGTAAGGCACCGCAAAGTGGTAGGCAACGTTGTTTGGAATGTTTGTACCCTGAAGACCGCAGTTGGCTCCCGATCCTTCACAAGCAACGACCCCGCTCCCCGCATTGGTCGTATAAAACGCGATCGGAATTGGGTAGAGATTGGCTCCAGCATTGGGCGCGCTGACAAACGCCATCAGGTAAGTGTTATACGCCGTGTTTGCATTCGGTGGGGTAAACGTTGCCGTGGATGAGTTCAACGTAAAATAAAGTGCATTCGCACCCGAGGGATCGCTTGCATACGTCATGGTGTTATCCACCACCCGAGGAACAGCAATGTCTCCGCCGTCCCAACCTGTCGCACTGGTTGGATAAAAAAGCGTGTAACCGTTGTTGTTGGAGAGAGTCGTATTATCCGCTCTCACAGCCACGGCCGAAAGCGCCCAAGACGTGCTCGCGCTCAAAAGAAACGCTAATGGAACAATCGCTGAGATCGCTTGTGAGATCGAACGATTAACCCAAACTTTTGATGATGATCTCACCGATTTGTACTGCATTGAGCGCGGCTCCTTTTCTCAGATTATCGGAGACGACCCAAAGGTTCAAACCGTTATCGAGGGATGGATCTTTTCTGATCCTGCCCACGTAGACAGCATCGCGACCGGTTGCGCTTTCGACGATCGATTTCTCCCCTGCATTTCCCATCGGGTAAATGAACTTGGAGGGATCGTCCTGCACGATGATGCCCGGATGCGCACGGAGCGCCTCGCGAACTTCTTGAACCCAATCGCTTGAGCCTTCGGGAAGACGCTCACATTCAATATGAACCGACTCTCCATGGCAAGAAAAAGCAGGCACCCGTACCGCGGTGGCTGTGACTTTCAGCTGAGGCATGCGAAGAAGCTTTCGGCTCTCTTCCATGATCTTTTGCTCTTCACTGGTGTACCCATCCCCTTTAAAGCCACCAATCTGGGGAATGCAGTTAAAGGCGAGCTGATGCTTAAACGCCTGTGGTTCCACAGGTTTTTGATTAAAAACGCCCATCGTCTGCTCGGCAAGCTCATCCATCGCGGCAGCTCCGGCGCCACTTGCGCTCTGATAAGTCGAGACGACGACGCGCTTCAGACCCCAGCGCTCCTGAATCGGCTTCAGGGCCATGACAAGCTGAACCGTTGAGCAGTTCGGACCCGCAATGATTCGGTCCCGTGGAAAACGTCCGCGAGCGCTCTCTTGGAGGCGTGCTTCGAGCAGATCCCCGTTCACTTCAGGAACCAGGAGAAGGACATCCTCCTCCATACGGAAAGTGGCTGAGTTATCGACAACCCAAGCACCTGCTTCGACGGCTTGAGGCACCCACTCTTTTGAAATAGCATCTGAGGCATCAAAGAAAGCGATATCGATGCCTTCAAAGCAGCCAGCCTTTAGAACCTGGCAAGGATACTCTTTTCCATTGAGCTCAATGGGTTTTCCCAATGAGCGAGGAGAAGCAAAAGGAACAAGCTCACCGACAGGGAAACTTCTTTCCTGGAGAATGGAAATCAGCTCTTTCCCGACAGCGCCTGTAGCCCCAACGACTGCAACCTTGAGATTCCTTGAAAGACTCTTGCTCACGTTCGCCCCCCGTTCAGGATCCCCAAGTCAGGATCTCGCAGGAGCGCGCCGCTCTTGAATCTGCTTGGAAGATCAGCTGACTTCGGTAGTTTCAACTTCAGGCACTGCAACCCGATGCTTGCGGTCGGTTGGAGCAGTTTCCTGCGTTCCCTTTACCAAGAGCACGAGGTTCCACGCAAGGCTGAGAACCACATAAGTCGAAAGAAGCGCAAAGAGCATGATCTCAGGCTTTGCAGCCACAAGAATCATCGCCAGCACTCCGACCATGAGAAAGCCAAAGGTTCCGCGCGAGCGCCAGTTGAGCTCCTTGAAGGATGGAAAACGAACCGTGCTGACCATGAGGCTTGCGAGCCCAAAAGTCAGAAGCAAAACGATCCACTTCTGGATATCTGCAGGCAGCGCATATTCATGAACAAAGATAATGAAAGTTGCGACCATTCCAGCTGCCATCGGAATCGGAAGGCCTTGGAAGTAATTCTTTGGAAGGACTGAGCTCAGCACGTTGAAACGAGCCAGACGCAAAGCGCCGCAGGCTAAGAAAAGAAATGCGGCAAGCCAACCCAGGCGCCCAAAAGGCTGAAGCGCCCATTGATAAAGAAGAAGGGCAGGAGCAGCGCCGAACGACATCAAATCTGAAAGGCTATCGTACTCGACACCAAACTGACTGGTTGCTTTAGCAAGACGCGCCACGCGACCATCGAGCATATCAAATACGGCGGCAGCCATAATTGCCCAGGCAGCACTGACGAAATCGCCATGAATCGCCGAA